>NZ_CP051516.1:4268542-4573438 GCF_012689525.1 Paraburkholderia aromaticivorans | reverse complement strand
TGGATCGCCGCGGCGCGCGCCAACTGGTTGGCTTTACCGGTCACGAAGTTGTCGAAGGTCAGAACCGGGTTCAGCTTGGAACGCTCGTACATCGAGTCGTTTTCGCCGCTGTTGCCGTTCGAACCGGCGCTTTGGCCCGGACGCCACGTGCGGCGGGCGGCCGCGGCTTCGTTGGCGTCGAGGCTGGGCAGATCGAGGTCGCCGGAATCGTCTGCTGCGGCGCGCGCGTTTGCGTGGTGTTCAGCTGCCGCGCGGGCATTCGCGTTGAGGTTGGCCATCGCGCTGTTTGCGCCATTCGCGCGTGCGGCATGCGCCGCTTGCACGGCGCCGACAGCCGCGTCCACGGCGGCGCCATTGCCCGCGCTACCGCCCATCGAACTGGGCGCGGAAGCCGGGCGCGCCGGCGCGGCTGCCACGGGCGCGCGCATGCCGGCTTTCGGATCCAGCACGAATTGGACATCGACCGGGGCATGCCAGAAATCGCGGGCCATATCCGCGATGCGGCCGGAGAACTGGCTCTTGACCCAGTCGAGCTTGAAACGGTTCGGCGCAGCGATGCTAAGCGTGTTCGCAGCGGCGTCGAAGGCGACCGGGGCCAACGGTTTGATCCACGTCACGTACTGCTGGGGCGTAAGCTCACGCTCCAGCAATGCGGAACAGTGTTGCCAGAAATCGTTCATCGAGTTGCTGTCGTTATGGTGTGCACGGCGGTCGCCGCTGCCCCTGTCGCGCGCACGCAACAAGGCCCTGAGCAGCCAGGCGTAACGGCTCCAGGCGCTTGTGCCACAAGGGTTTGCGGGGCAAGCGAGCCGGAGCGGCGTGCAGGATTTTTGGGAAGTAAGGCGAGATTCTAACGCCAAAACGGACCCGCAAGGGAGTTATCCACAGGGACGGATCACCAGGCGAACTCCTCGTGGGGCGCGGCCGAACCAGGCTAAACTATTGACGGTCAACGAAAAACCGGTTTAAATAGCGGGTTCCGCGAAAACCAATTCTGTAAACGCCCGGCCATTGCCGCTTCAGCGATGATCGTGCGGTTAATTTTCGATCAGTCGATCAAGTGAGAGCAACATGAAACGTACTTACCAACCTTCCGTTACCCGTCGCAAGCGCACCCACGGCTTCCGCGTTCGCATGAAGACCGCAGGTGGCCGCAAGGTCATCAACGCACGTCGCGCGAAGGGCCGCAAGCGCCTCGCCATCTAAGGCAGGCGTTGCGCGCTACGCGTATGCCAGGTAGTGAAGCCCGCGGTGAAGCGGGAACGGCTGAAGCGCAGCAACAAGGCTCGGTTCCGTTGCGAGCGCAAGCCGCCTTCCCCAAAGCCGCAAGGCTGCTGAAAACGGATGAATTTTCATCCGTTTTTCGTTTGCGCCCGTGGCGCCGCACCGCGCACTTCGTGGTGTACGGCCGGCCCACCGGCAACGAAGCTCGCTTAGGTCTCGTGATCGGCAAGAAGTATGCGCCGCGCGCGGCCACGCGTAATCTGGTACGTCGAATCGCGCGTGAAGCCTTCAGGCTGCGTCGCGCGGAATTCGGCGGTTGGGATGTGCTGCTGCGTTTGCACACGCGCTTCGACAAGAAGGCTTTGCCAAGCGCCTCGTCGCCGCCGTTAAAGGCGCTGTGCCGCAGCGAAATCGAGGCGCTGCTCGACAAGGCAGCGCGCGAAATTGCCCGTCGCGAGGCGCCGCCCGCGGAAGCGCCCAAGACGGAATGACGCTCAAGTGACCGCCCGCTTTGCAGTTCAGGCCGCTCCGGCAGCCGCGCTGCGCGGGCGTCGCCCGGTACTCCACATTGCGCGGCGCCGTCCGGCCGCACCAGCCATGCAAACGGTACTCATCGCTTTATTGCGTTTCTACAAGGTTGCCGTGAGCCCAATGCTCGGCAATCGGTGCCGCTTTTACCCTTCCTGCTCTGATTACGCGCGCGAAGCAATCCAGTATCATGGCGCCGCGCGCGGGACTTATCTCGCCGCCAGGCGTATTTGCCGCTGCCACCCGTTTTCCGCGGGCGGCATCGATCTCGTCCCGCCTCCCACTTCTGAAAAGCGCTGACGCGCCGTTCCATCGACACTGAGACAACGCATGGATATCAAACGCACCGTCCTATGGGTCATCTTTTTCATGTCAGCGGTCATGCTGTTCGACAACTGGCAACGCGACCACGGACGCCCGTCGATGTTCTTCCCGAGCGCCACGCCGACCAAGACCGTCGGTAGCGCCGCACCGGGAACCACGACGCCGGGAACCCAGCCCGCCGATCTGCCGGCGACGAGCGCAGCCGCACCGGGCAACGCGCCGGCGGCCACGCAAGCGCAGCTGATCAAGTTCAACACTGACGTCTATAGCGGCGAGATCGACACCCGCGGCGGCACGCTGTCGAAGCTGTCGCTCGTGAAGCAGGGCGACGGCAAGCAGCCGGATCTCGTCATCACGCTATTCGACCGCACCGCGAACCATACGTATCTGGCGCGCACGGGTCTGCTCGGCGGCGATTTCCCCAATCACAACGACATCTACACGCCACTGCCGAACCAGCAGCACGACCTGACGGGCGACGAAAAGTCGTTCCAGCTCAGCTTCGAGTCGCCGGTGAAGGGTGGCGTGAAGGTCATCAAGACCTACACGTTCACGCGTGGCAGCTATGTGATCGGCGTCGACACGAAGATCCAGAACGTCGGCACCACGCCGGTGAGCCCGTCGGTCTATATGGAACTGGTACGTGACGATCAGCCGGTGGAAACGCCGCGCTTCTCGCACACGTTCATCGGGCCGGCTGTCTACACCGACCAGCATCACTTCCAGAAGATGACGTTCGGCGACATCGACAAGAACAAGCAGGATTACGCGACCTCGGCCGACAACGGCTGGATCGCGATGGTCCAGCATTACTTCGCGTCGGCGTGGATTCCGCAGCAAGGCGCGAAGCGCGACATCTACGTCGAGAAGATCGATCCGACGCTGTATCGCGTCGGCGTGAAGGAGCCGGTGCCGACCATCGCCCCGGGCCAAACCGTCGACGTGTCCGCGCGTCTGTTCGCGGGGCCGGAAGAAGAGCGCATGCTCGAAGGCATCGCGCCGGGTCTGGAACTGGTGAAGGACTACGGCTGGGTGACGATCATCGCGAAGCCGCTGTTCTGGCTGCTTGAGAAGATCCATAGCTATGTCGGCAACTGGGGCTGGTCGATCGTGCTGCTCACGCTGCTGATCAAGGCCGTGTTCTTCCCGCTGTCGGCGGCGAGCTACAAGTCGATGGCGCGCATGAAGGCGATCACGCCGCGCATGCAAGCGCTGCGCGAACGCTTCAAGGGCGATCCGCAGAAGATGAACTCCGCGCTGATGGAGCTGTACAAGACCGAGAAGGTCAATCCGTTCGGCGGCTGTCTGCCGGTCGTGATTCAGATTCCGGTGTTCATCTCGCTGTACTGGGTGCTACTGTCGTCGGTGGAAATGCGCGGCGCGCCGTGGATTCTGTGGATTCACGATCTGTCGCAGCAGGATCCGTTCTTCATCCTGCCGGTGCTGATGGCCGTCTCGATGTTCCTGCAGACCAAGCTGAACCCGACGCCGCCGGACCCGGTTCAAGCCAAGATGATGATGTTCATGCCGATCGCGTTCTCGGTCATGTTCTTCTTCTTCCCGGCCGGTCTGGTGCTGTACTACGTCGTGAACAACGTGCTGTCGATCGCCCAGCAGTACTACATCACGCGGATGATGGGTAAGTCGAAAGCCAAAGCGGCCTGATAGTGGTTTGCCTGAGGCGGGCGGCAACGCCCGCTCTCTTTAGGCTCTGATTCCGGCCAACGCTGGTCGCTGAGCTGCAGTAATAGAAAAAGCCGCCTGGTTTGCACCTGGCGGCTTTTTTCGTGGTCGCGGCTCAACGCATCACGCGATGCGGCGGTTACTCTTCTTCCGCGTCTTCACCGTAAAAACGCACGATCATTTCTTCGACCAGAAAGCGGTCTTTCGGCGTGAGCGACTCGATCTTGGAAGCGAGTTCGATTGTTTCCGCCGACGGCGGATATTTCTCGCCACGCGCCAACGGCCTAGCGTTCACGCCCGGCGAGGGTCCGTAGTGCAGCCAATGCTCCTTGACGTTCAGCCATTCGGCTAACGTACGCAATTTATCGGGCTTCGGAATCGTCGTACCGGATAACCACTTGTGAGCGGTTTGCGGCGTCACTTCACGCTCACCTCGGTAGCGAAGATTGAATTGCTCGGCGAGCTTGGTCCCGCCGCGAATCTTGAGCGGTTCCAGCAGGTCCTTCAGCCGTTTGGCGAAGGCGGCTTTTTCTTTATTGGTCGGCATGAGCCGGATTGTGCAATTCAACGTGCAACCAGTTGACAACCGGCCAAGTTTAGTTTTAGCGTATTTGAGATACTTTTAGCTTGCAGGCCGCTCCGGGTAAAGCGTCTGTCGGATTTGTATTTTTTTGTTGTTTCGCCTTATCTGTTGGGCCTCTCGCGATTTGGCTGTCCTAAAACGTCCTATTTATTCCGAAGTAACGCAGTAATAATCCTAGCTTGTTTGAGATAAATCCCAAACTGCCTGGATAAGGCGGCTTCCGCCATCAACGAGAGCGTCGCGACAGGGTTGCCGGAAGCGCCCGCGTTACAATGCCTCGCGCCACGCCGACCGGCGCCGCCCTGCCCTCCTCTCCGTTTTTGCCACGCTTTTTATGCACACCACCGATTCCGATCCGATCGTCGCCATTGCCACCGCGCCCGGCCGTGGAGGGATCGGCGTCGTGCGGATTTCGTTCGGCCGCGCGGGAGAGGCAGCGGCCCAGCCGCTGATGCAGGCGCTCACCGGCCAGACATTGGCGCCGCGCCACGCCAGCTACGTTCCATTCCTCGACGCCAGCGGCAACGCGCTTGACCGCGGCATCGCGCTGTACTTTCCAGCGCCGCATTCCTACACCGGCGAGCATGTCCTCGAACTGCAGGGCCACGGCGGTCCGGTGGTGCTGCAACTCGTGCTGCAGCGTTGCATCGACGCTGGCCGCGCATTCGGTCTGCGTCTGGCCGAACCCGGCGAATTCACGCGCCGCGCCTTCCTCAACGACAAGCTGGATCTGGCGCAAGCCGAAGCAGTCGCCGACCTGATCGAGGCCAGCACCGAAGCCGCCGCGCGCTCAGCGGGTCGCTCGCTCGACGGCGCGTTTTCGCGCGACATTCACGCGCTGGTCGAGGAGGTGATCACGCTGCGTATGCTGGTCGAAGCGACGCTGGACTTCCCCGAAGAAGAGATCGACTTCCTGGAAGCCGCCGACGCCCGCGGCAAGCTCGCGCGCATTCGCGAGCGTCTCGCGCACGTGCTGAGCGAAGCGCGGCAAGGCGCGTTGTTGCGCGAAGGGCTCTCGGTGGTGCTGGCCGGGCAGCCGAACGTCGGCAAATCGTCGCTGCTGAACGCGCTGGCCGGCGCGGAGTTGGCGATCGTCACGCCGATCGCCGGCACGACGCGCGACAAGGTCGCGCAGACGATTCAGATCGAAGGCATTCCGCTGCACGTGATCGACACAGCCGGCCTGCGCGATACCGAGGACGAAGTCGAAAAGATCGGCATTGCGCGCACATGGAGCGAAATCGAGCGCGCGGATGTGGTGCTGCATCTGCTCGATGCGCGTACCGGCATGACGGCTGAAGACGGGGCGATTGCCGGGCGCTTTCCGGGCGGGGTGCCGGTGGTGCGCATATTGAATAAGACGGACCTCACCGGCCTCGCGCCGGCGACGCAAGCGCTCGACGCGGACCTCGAACTGAGCGAAGTGCGGCTGTCGGCGAAACAGGGCGATGGCGTTGCGCTGTTGCGCGATGAGTTGCTGCGGATCGCCGGCTGGCAAGCGGGCGCGGAAAGCGTGTACCTGGCGCGCGAGCGGCATCTGATTGCATTGCGCGCGGCCGAGGAGCATCTGGCGACTGCGGCCGCGCACGCCGATCAGAACTCGCAGGCGCTTGATTTGTTCGCCGAGGAACTGCGGCTCGCACAGGATCAGTTGAATTCGATTACTGGTGAGTTCAGTTCGGATGATCTGCTCGGAGTGATTTTTAGCAGGTTCTGTATTGGGAAGTGAGCGAGGGTCGGGGTTTGGCTATTCGACTCGATTGCAAAGGCTTTTCTTGCGATTCAAAGCGCGGGCTCGCTGACGCAAACTCGCGCTCCGTTGACCCAAAAATCACCAAATCTTTGGTACACAGCCGCCATAAGGTTTAAAATCGCCGCTGTCCGAGTACCAGCGATCCGAGTATGCCCCGCCTAGCCGTCCCCCTCACCGAAGCCCAGATCCGCGCGCTCGAGCCGCGCGCGACTCGCTATTGCGTCGCTGACGGCAACGGCCTCGTCATCGAAATCATGACGACCGGTACCAAGATCTGGCGCTTCCGCTACTCGCTGAACGGCAAGCGCCAGCCGCTCGCCACGATCGGCGACTACCGGATGATCTCGCTGCGTGTCGCACGCGCCAAGGCGCAAAAGTATGCGGAGATGGTCGCGCAAGGCATCTCGCCGGTCGCCACGGCGCGGCGCGACCGCGGCGCCGAAAGCAAAGCCGATGTCCTACGCGAAGCCGCCGAGCTTTATCTCGCAACGGAAATGGCCGGCAAGTCAGAGGAATACCGTCGCACCACGCGGCGCGCGCTCGACAAGGACGTCTTGCCCGCCATCGGCCACATGCAGATCAAAGCGGTGACCGCCGACGACATCGTCGCTATCTGCGACAGAATCAAGAGTCGCGGTTCGCCGAAAATGGCGTTGCATACGCGCAACGTGGTGAAGCGTCTCTACGAATATCTGATCGCCCGCCAACTCGCGGCCAGCAACCCGGCCGAGGTCATTCCGGCGCGCTCCATCGCCACTTTCGACAGCCGCACTCGCGTGCTCTCCGGCGACGAGATCGGCACCATGTTCCGCTCGATCGACGCGTCGAGCATTCGCCGTCCTTTGAAGCTGGCGCTGCACCTGCTCGTGCTGACGATGGTGCGCAAGTCGGACCTGGTCGAATCGACGTGGGCCGAATTCAATCTGGACAAGGCGATGTGGACGATCCCCGCTGCGCGCCTGAAAAAAGACCGCGATCAGCGCGTGCCGCTTTCGCAGCAGGCCGTCTCGATGCTGCGCGAGCTCGACCACGCCAAGGCCAGCCGAAAGTTCGTATTCCCGAGCGTCAGGGGCGACGATCGGCCGATCGCTAAAAGTACGCTAAATCAGGCGGTCAAGGCGCTCGGCCTGGACGTGGAACATTTCGTCCTGCATGACTTTCGGCGCACAGCAACGGCGCACCTGCGCGAGATCGCGCAGCCGTCAGACGCGCTCGACCAGAACACGGCGGAGATGCCCGAGCATATCAAGCAAGGTGCGGGCGCGGAAAATGCCGCGAGGCAGCGATGGGTCATGCAGCGGTGGGCGGATTTTGTGGATGCGCAGATCGAAGGCACACGTAGAGCCTCGACCAGTACGCCCTGAAAGGGGCCTCGTCGGGCGCTCACCTTTTGAAACAAGGGGTTTTAATGGTACACAAACCCCGACACATCTGACCCAACCAATTGTTCAGGCGGAGAAATTCAATTTCTCATTAGGTTTCAATGGTGAGGAATAAGACGCAGCTGAGCTGCTCGCCACAATCGCTTCACGCGGACCTTCTCTCCCGCGTTTCATCGCCTAAACTGAAGGGTGGACGCAACTCGATACGGAGGCTCCCATGTCTGAACCGTTGATCGCTTATTTGTTGGGGCCTGCTGTCATGCTGCTGGTCGGCGTTGCTATCTGGGCCGCGTCCCACTACCACCAGAAGACAAAGCCGCAAAGACTCGAGCGCTGGCTCGACACGCACTATGCGGAGTGGCTGCATCACAGGCACTGAGCGGCGCGTTGAAATGAAAAGGCCGTCGCGTAACACGACGGCCTTTTTGTCTGGTGCGCACGCGACGATGCGCGCGCTCCGCGATTACCAACCCGGCTGAGGCTGCGGATAGCCGTATTGCGCCGGCGGCGGCCCACCGCACGCCACATAGGCACGCTGATATTGGTCATAGCAATATCCCGGCGGCGCTTGCGCATAGACCGGCGCCGGCTGATACACCGGCTGCGCATACACAGGCTGCTGGTAAACCACCACCGGCGCTGGATTCAGCGCGGAGGTCACCACCGCCCCGAGCACGGCGCCGCCAATCAGCGCACCGACGACATCGCCACCATTGCCGTGCGCCGACGCTTGCCCGGCCACGCTCAGACTTCCCACCATCACCAACGCCACTGCGATCTTTTTCATGTTTGGCTCCCCGCCGTTCAGGCATGGAACAGATTGTGGCTGGCGCGCGCAGAAATAGATGCTGCAAGTGGTAACCGGACATTACCCGTGTAACGCGGCGCACCGTTGCACGGCTGGCTATGCGCCGAAGTGATTACCCCGCTACCTCATTCCACCGATCAATGTAAAATCCGCCGCATAACCTGTCGGATAGATCTGACAACCCGCAAAGCTTTTCCAGCCCGTCGATTGCAGGATCGGACCACGTCGACAACACGGGTCGAGACAAAGCGAAAAAAGTAAAGGGCGTGCGCGTGAAACAATGGACCATCCGGCAACGGATTCTGTGCAGCTTCGGGATCGTGCTGATCGTGATGCTGGCAATGGCGATCGTCACTTTCGAGCAGCTCAGCGGCATCGACCGCGACGCGAAGAGCCAGCAGGAAGATTCGATGCCCGGCCTCTACTACGCGACCGCGATGCGCGCAGCCTGGTTCGAGAACTACACCGTCACACAGCGTCTCATTTACGTGGACGCGGACCCGGAGTCCGTCAAGCGCGACACCGAACGTTTGCAAGACACCGAGCAAACACTCCAGAAGCTCCTCGGCGACTACGGCGCGACCATCTTCCGCGACAACGATCGTGAGTTCTTCAACGACTTCCGCCAGCAACACACCCAGTACCTGCCCCTCCAGGCATCGCTGTTGAGCGCCCTGCCGAGCTCGAAAGAGAGCGCCGTGCGTATCTTCAACATGCAACTGACGCCGATCTGGGAAGCGGGCCGTCTCTCGGCGCGCAAGCTGGTCGACAACAACAAGTCCGACGCCGACAAAGCCGCCGAAAGCATCCGCAATTCGGTCGAGGCAACCCGCGTCGTGTTGCTCGTCATGCTGCTGATCGCAGCCATCGTCGCCGTGCTGGCCGGGTACTGGCTGCTGCGCGCTGTCACCACGCCGATGGCCAAGGTGCTCCGGGTCGTCGACGTGATGCGCACGGGCGATCTGACGCAGCGCCTGCAACTGAATCGCGCGGACGAAATCGGCGCGCTCGAAGCGGGCTTCAACCGCATGACCGACGAACTCACCGCACTGGTTGGCCAGGCGCAGAAATCGGCGGTACAGGTGACGACATCGGTGACGGAAATCGCCGCGACCTCGCGCGAACAGCAAGCCACCGCGAACGAAACCGCCGCCACCACCACCGAGATCGGCGCCACGTCGCGTGAAATCTTCGCGACCTCGCGCGATCTGCTGCGCACCATGAACGAAGTCTCGGAAGTGGCCGGCCAGTCGGCGGCGCTCGCGGGCACCGGCCACGCCGGGCTCGCGCGCATGGAAGAGACCATGCGTCTCGTGATGGAAGCGGCCGGCTCGGTCAACGCGAAGCTCGCGATCCTCAACGAGAAGGCCAGCAACATCAATCAAGTCGTCGCCACCATCACCAAGGTCGCGGACCAGACCAACCTGCTCTCCCTGAACGCAGCGATCGAAGCGGAAAAAGCCGGCGAATACGGCCGCGGCTTCGCGGTCGTGGCAACGGAGATCCGCCGCCTCGCCGATCAGACTGCCGTGGCGACCTACGACATCGAACAGATGGTCAAGGAAATCCAGTCCGCGGTGGCCGCGGGCGTGATGGGCATGGACAAGTTCTCCGAAGAAGTGCGGCGCGGCATGCTCGACGTGCAGAACGTCGGCGGCCATCTCACGCAGATCATCCAGCAGGTGCAGCAGCTCGCACCGCGCTTCTCGATGGTCAACGAAGGCATGCAGACGCAAGCCACCGGCGCCGAGCAGATCACCCAGGCGCTGACGCAACTCTCGGAGGCCGCGCAGCAGACGGCGGAGTCGCTGCGCCAGTCGACCCAGGCGATCGACGATCTGACGCACGTCGCCAACAGTCTGCGCACCGGCGTGTCGCGCTTCAAGGTGACGGCCTGACGCGCCACGGCGCGCCGCTCGACGCCGACACCCGCATGCCCATCCATCGCTCACGCACACGCCGATGCTCTTCATCCTCTTCACGCTCGATAGCGAACGGTACGTGATCGACGCGACGCAGGTTGAGCGTCTGATGCCGCTCACGCCGCAGTCGCCGCCGAAGACGATCCCCGGCGCGCCGTCGTGGGTCGCGGGCGTGCTCGATCACGAAGGCGCACCGCTGCCGCTGATCGATCTGCCGGCGCTCGCGCTCGGCCGTCCCGCCGCGCAACTGATGTCGACGCGCATCGTGCTGGTGCGCTATCCGCATGCGGGCGCGACGCGCTTGCTCGCGCTGCTGCTCGAAGGCGCGACGCGCACCATTCGACTGGATGTGGCCGCGTTTCACGATGCCGGCCTCGACATGCCGCACGCGCGTTATCTCGGCCCGGTCGCGAGCGAAGCAGGCAGCCTCGTGCAGTGGATCCGCGTTGAGCATCTGCTGCCCGACGACGTCAAAGCGCTCCTCTTTCCCGAGGCGCACGCATGAACGCGCATCACGACAACGCACCGCTCTATCGACGCTTCGCCGAACTGTTGCATCGGACCATCGGGCTCGACGCGGCGTCGCTCGGCCATAGCGCCATCGAGCGCGCGGTCGATCAGCGCGCCGCAGCGTGGTGCGCGGAAGGTCACGCCGAGGCCACGCTCGCCGACTACTGGGAAGCCGCGCAATGTTCGCCTTCGATGGTGCAGGCCCTGATCGAAACGGTCGTCGTGCCGGAGACCTGGTTCTATCGCGATGCCGACGCGTTCAAGGCACTCGCGCGTCTCGCGCATGAACGTCTCGCCGAGCGCGGTAACGCATTGCCGCTGCGCGTTCTGAGCCTGCCGTGCTCGACCGGCGAAGAACCGTACACGATCGCAATGACGCTGCTCGACGCAGGCTTCGACGCCGCGCAGTTGCGCATCGACGCAATGGATATCAGCGACCGCTCGCTCGCCACCGCGCAACGCGCCGTCTACGGACGCAATTCGTTTCGCGGCAATGCGTTTCCGTTTCGCGACGCGCACTTCACGCGCACCGAAGACGGCTGGCGTCTCGCACCGCGCATCGTCGAAGCGGTGCGTTTCTCGCGCGCCAATCTGATGCAGCTCGACGCATCGTCGCTCGGTGTCTACGACTTCGTGTTCTGCCGCAACGTGCTGATTTACTTCGATCGCGACGCGCAGCAAAAAGCCTTGCAGGCGCTCACTAGCGTGCTGGCCGAAAACGGTACGCTGTTCGTCGGCCCTGCGGAAACCGGGCTGCTGATGCGTCACGGCATGCAGTCCGCGAAGATCCCGCTGGCCTTCGCGTTTCATCACAGCGCGCCCGAGGAAACGCAGTGGAATAGCTGGCACACCGCGCCGCTTGCTACTGCTGCAGCGCTTGCGATGACGCATTCGCAGGTTCCCGCGCTCTCGCCGCCGCAAGTGTTTTCCGCGGAGCCTTTCGCGTGGCCCGATCCGGTTGCGCGCATGCCGTTCAATGGTGCGACGCAGTTCGCGCCGCGTGACAGCATCGCGACGCACGCGCGCAAGACGCCGATGCCCGCCGCCACGCCGCCGGCACACAACCCGCTGTCGCCGCCAATCACCGCGCCGACCAGCGCGGCACGCGACACGTTGCAAGCCGCGCACGCGCTGGCCGACGCCGGCCGTCTCGCGGAAGCCGCTTCGGCGATCAACGCGTTTCTGGAACACCACGCCCCGCACACCGACGCGTTCTATCTGCTCGGCGTCCTGGCCGATGCCAACGGCGATGCGAATCTCGCACGCAGCCAGTATCGCAAGGCGCTGTATCTCGATCCTCAGCATGCGGAAGCGCTTGCGCATCTCGCGACCTTGCTTGAACTCGAAGGCGACCGCGACGCCGCGCGCCTGCTGATGCAACGCGCGTCGCGCGCGCAGGGAGCGCAACGTGGCTGACGCGCAAACGGTGAGCTTCGACGATTGCTGGAATCGCATCGGCGTGCGCGGCGATTCGTCGTGCGAGCGTCTTGTCGAGTACGTGCGCTGCCTGAATTGCCCGGTGTTCGAAACGGCCGCGGCCAAACTGCTGGAACGGCCGATTCCCTTGGTGGATCTCTCGCAGCACGACGTGCGCGCGCGGGCACAACCGGAGCAGGATGTGCAAGGCGCGAGCGAATCGTTTCTCGTCTTTCGCGTCGGCGACGAATGGCTGGCACTGCCCACACCGATCTTCAAACGCATCGTGCAGACGCGGCCGATTCATACGTTGCCGCATCGGCAGCATCGCGCGGTGCTGGGCGTGGTGAATGTGCAAGGCGAATTGCTGGTGTGCCTGTCGCTCGCGCACCTGCTCGGCTTCGAAACCGGCGGCGCCACACGCGACGATCGCGTAGGTCACGATCTACCGCGTTTCCTCGTCGTCTCGCGCGCCGAAGAACACGCGGTGTTCCCGGTGGATCAAGTCGATGGCGTGCACCGCATCGCGACGGCCAGCTTTTGCCCGCCGCCCGCCACGCTCTCGCAAGCCGCCGCAGCCCATACCCGCGGGGTCGCGCCGTGGCGCGGCATGAGCGTCGGCCTGCTCGACGCCGACGCGCTCTTCGACACCTTGAACCGGAGTCTCGGATGACGGACGACCCACGCCGCCCGTCGCTGATCGATCTGTTCCGCGAAGAAGCGCGGACGCAAGCCCGCGTGCTCAACGACGGCCTGCTCGCGCTCGATCGCGCGCCGCGCGATGCCGCCGCGCTCGAGGCTTGCATGCGGGCCGCGCACTCGTTGAAGGGCGCGGCGCGAATTGTCGGCGTGCAGGTTGGTGTCGAGCTCGCGCACGCCATGGAGGATTGCTTCGTTGCCGCGCAGGAAGGACGTGCGGTGCTCGACGCGGCCTGGATCGACGAGTTGCTGCGCGGGGTGGATATCGTCGCGCGCATCGGCAAGGATGAAGACGAGTCGGCGCGCGACGCGGTCGGTATGTGTGTGGCGGCATTGCAGGCGCGGATGGCGGGTGTGCCGCCGCATGGCGCGGCAATGCGGCGGGACGCTACGCCGCCAGCGACCGCGGTGGTTGCCGAACCGCCTGCCATCGCTCCCGGTGCAAATGCGGACCCGGACCCTGACGCCGCGTTCAACGATTTAGCCCGCGCACTGCGCGCTGAAGGCACGCCGGCCATCCCGACCGCGGAGCCGGACCCCGACGCCGTATTCAACTTGCTAGCCAATGCACTGCGCGCTGAAGCCACACCGGCCAACGCTACGCCCGCGCCTACACAAGACAACAACGCTGCCCTCGCACCCGCGCAGAAGCAGCACGACCCCGTCGCCGCCCCGTCCGCGTCGAACAGCACAACCATCCCACCAACCACCGAATCCGGCCGCATGCTACGCGTACGCGCCGACAACCTTGACCGCCTGCTGTCGCTATCCGGCGAATCACTGGTCGAATCCCGCTGGCTGAAACCCTTCGCGCAATCGATGCTGCGCATCAAACGCGTCCAACGTGACGGCACTCGCGCGCTGGATCAATTACACGAAACGCTCGCCGACCTCAAGCTCGATCCGCGCGCCCAAGCCGCGCTCGAAGAAGTCCGCCGCCTGACCGCCGAATCGCAGCATTTGCTGGCCGAGCGTCTCGCCGATCTGGAGAGCTTCGACCGCCGCTCGACCCATCTGTCGCAACAACTCTACGACGCCGCCCTGCAATGCCGTATGCGCCCGTTCGGCGACGGCACCGGCGGCCTCGCGCGAATGGTGCGCGACGTCGCGCGTTCGCTCGGAAAGAAAGTGCGCTGGCAACTGGTCGGCGAATCGACTCAAGTGGACCGCGACATTCTCGATCTGCTCGAAGCGCCGCTCGGCCATATGCTGCGCAACGCGCTCGACCACGGCATCGAAGCACCCGCCGTGCGCCTCGCGCGCGGCAAGCCGGAGGAAGGCACGCTCACGCTCGACGCGCGTCACACCGCCGGCGCACTGCTCATCACCGTTTCCGACGACGGCGCGGGCATCGATCTCGACGCCTTGCGCGCGTCTATCGTGAACAAGAAACTTGCGAGCGAGGAAACCGTAGCGCGTCTATCCGAAGCCGAGCTGCTCGAATTCCTGCTGCTGCCCGGCTTCTCGCTACGCGATCAGGTGACCGAAGTCTCGGGCCGCGGCGTCGGACTCGACGCCGTACACGACGTCGTCAAACGCGTGCGCGGCTCGGTGCGAATCACGCATGAACCCGGCCTCGGCACGCGTGTGCAACTGCAATTGCCGCTGACGCTCTCGGTGATCCGCAGCCTGCTGATCGAAGTCGCGGGCGAACCGTACGCGGTGCCGCTCGCGCATGTGAACCGCACGCTGCACGTGAGCCGCGCGGAGATCGAATTGCTCGAAGGGCATCAACACATCGCCTTTTCCGGCCGACGCATCGGCGTCGTCACCGCGCATCAGATTCTCGACGCCGCGCCGCCCGCGGATGAAAGCAGCACCGTCAGCATGATCGTGATCGGCGACGGCCCGCAAACCTACGGCGTGGTGGTCGACCGCTTTCTCGGCGAGCGGATGCTGGTGGTGCAGCCGCTCGATCCGCGCCTCGGCAAGATCCGCAACATCACCGCCGGCGCGCTGATGGAGAACGGTGATCCGGTACTGATCGCCGATGTCGACGACTGGCTGCGTTCCGTCGAACGGCTCGTGGCGGGTGGCGATCTCAAGCACACGCAACATGGCGTCGCGCGCGCGGCTCAGCGCGCCACGCGCCGCGTGCTCGTGGTCGACGATTCGCTCACCGTGCGAGAGCTCGAACGCAAGCTGCTGGCCACGCGCGGTTACGACGTGACGATCGCCGTCGACGGCATGGACGGCTGGAACGCCGTGCGCGGCGAGCGCTTCGACCTCGTCATCACCGACATCGACATGCCGCGTATGGACGGCATCGAACTCGTCACGCTCATCAAGCGCGATCCGCAGTTGCAGGCACTACCGGTGATGATCGTCTCGTACAAGGATCGTGAGGAGGACCGCCGCGCCGGATTGAACGCGGGCGCGGACTACTATCTGGCGAAAGGCAGTTTTCATGACGAAGCACTGCTCGATGCGGTGCGCGATCTGATCGGCGAAGCATACGGTTAGTCCCGGGGAGAAACGGATGAAAATCGGAATCGTCAACGACATGCCGCTCGCCGTCGAGGCGCTGCGTCGCGCGCTCGCGGCGCGCCACGACTACGAGGTGCTGTGGATCGCGCAGGACGGCCAGCAGGCGGTCGATTTCTGCACCGCGCAGCGGCCCGACATCGTGCTGATGGATCTGGTGATGCCGAACGTCGACGGCATCGAGGCCACGCGCCGCATCATGGCGCGTGCGCCCTGCGCGATCCTGATCGTCACCGTCGACGTGGGCGCGAACGCGTGGCGCGTCTATGAAGCGATGGGCGCGGGCGCGCTCGATGCCGTCGATACGCCCTCGCTGAACGGTCCCGATGCGCACAAGAGCATCGCCACGCTGATCGCGAAGATCGACCGCATCGCGGCGCTCGTGAAGGAGCGCAGTGCGCCCGGCGCGGCGGCCGCGTCGTCACCCGCTTGCGCGACGAACCGCGACACGCCGCTGGTCGCGATCGGCGCATCGGCGGGCGGTCCGGCGGCGCTCGCCACACTGCTCGCCGGCCTGCCGAAGGATTTTGCGGCGGCTATCGTCATCGTGCAGCACGTCGACGCGGCATTCGCCGCCGGCATGGCGGACTGGCTGAACCAGCAATCGGCGGTGCCGGTGCGGATCGCTCGCGAAGGCGACCGGCCGCAAGCGGGCGTCGCGCTGCTCGCCGCCACCGACGATCATCTGCATCTGAAACTGCCCAGCGTGCTCGGCTACACGCGCGTGCCGGAAGAGACGCCTTACCGCCCTTCCGTCGATGTGTTTTTTCATAGCGTGGTGGCGCGCTGGCCGGCGCGCGCGGTCGGCGTGCTGCTGACCGGCATGGGCCGCGACGGCGCGATCGGGCTCAAGGCGATGCGCACCAAGGGCTATCACACGATCGCGCAGGACGAGGCGACCAGCGCCGTGTACGGCATGCCGAAAGCGGCCGCTGCGCTCGACGCCGCCGCCGCGATCCTGCCGTTGCCGCGCATCGCCGCCGCGCTCGCGACGGCGGTCAACGCGCGCTAGCCACGCACTCGCCACTTATGAGCCGCTTCGATTCACTCACATTCATTCTGGCTGAACCACATGGACACTCCTAAACCGCATCAGAACGCCGCCGCGCAGGATTTCGCGTCGGACGCGGTGGACGCCCCCAATCTCGCGATCGATGACGCCTTGGCGCGCATCCTCGGCAATCCGCCCGCGGCCGAGTGCCCGATCATGGTGTTGCTGGTCGACGACCAGGCGATCATCGCCGAGGCGATCCGCCAGGCGCTGGCCGACGAACCGAGCGTCGACTTTCACTACTGCGCGTCGCCTGAAGAAGCGCTGCGCTGCGCCGCGGAAACGCGCGCGACGGTGATCCTTCAGGACCTCGTGATGCCGGGCACGGACGGTCTCACCCTCGTGCGCCAATACCGGCAGAATCCGGCGACGCGCGATATTCCGATCATCGTGTTGTCGACCAAGGAAGAGCCGCTCGTGAAAAGCGCCGCCTTCGCCGCCGGCGCCAACGATTATCTGGTGAAGCTGCCGGACCGCATCGAGTTGATCGCGCGCATCCGCTATCACTCGCGCTCGTATCTGAACCTGATTCAACGCGACGAGGCCTACCAGGCGCTGCGTCAATCGCAACAGCAATTGCTCGCGACGAATCTGGAATTGCAACGGCTCACGCATTCGGACGGCCTGACGGGCCTGTCGAATCGCCGCTACCTCGATCAATATCTGACCGCCGAATGGCGTCGCAGTACACGCGACAAGACCGGCCTCGGTTTTCTGATGATCGATGTGGATAACTTCAAGGCGTACAACGATACCTACGGGCACGTCGCCGGCGACGAAGTGCTCAAGACGGTCGCGCATACCGTCGAAGCGTGCCTCGGGCGCTCGGCCGATCTCGCGGCGCGCTTCGGTGGCGAAGAGTTCGCGGTGGTGGTGCCGGGCACGTCGTCGGGCGGCTTGCGTCTGCTCGCGGAAAAGATCCGCATTGCCATCGAAGGGCTGGCGATTCCGCATTCGGGCTCCGCGACCGGCGTCGTGACGATCAGCATCGGCGCGGCGACGCTCGTGCCCACGGCCGCCGAGCCGGTGACGAAGCTGATCGAAGCCGCCGACGTCGGCTTGTATCGCGCGAAGCGGGACGGGAAGAATCAGGTTGCGGTGAGCGATTGATTGTTCAGGATGCGGTTCTAGCACCGCGCAATGGAAAACGCGCCCGTTTGCAGGGCGCGTTTTCATTTGCAGCAGTAGCAGTAGCAATTGCAGTAGCAGTGCGTTAGGCGGTTTCTAACGCGTGCGCTTTTCTAGCATTGCCAGGACGCTGCGCCGACCGCCGCATCGCCGAGGTACTTGCTGCGTGCTTCGACAAGCATGCTTGTGTCGATTGCGCCCTCGTCCACCAGCGCCTTCAGCGCAGCGATCACGATCGCCTTGCGGTCCACTTCAAAAAACTCACGCAACGCCTGACGTGTATCGCTGCGGCCGAAACCGTCCGTGCCGAGCGTTACATAGCGGCGCGGCACGTACGCGCGAATCAGTTCCGGCACGGCGCGCACATAGTCGGTCGCGGCGATGATCGGTCCTTGCGATGCATCGAGCGCTTGCGTGACATACGGCGCCTCGCTCGTTTCGCCAAGACGCGCGAGCCGTTCCGCCGCCATGCCGTCGCGCTGCAACTCGGTGAAGCTCGTTACGCTCCACACGGCGGCGTCGATCTGCCAGTCGTCCTTCAACATCTGCTGCGCCGCGATCACTTCGCCGAGAATCGCGCCGGCACCGAGCAACTGCACCTGAGCTTGCTTGTTCTCCTGCTCCTGAGCTTGCGCCACCAGCGGATAAATACCCTTGAGAATCCCTTTGCGCAACACCTGCAAGTCGCCGCCGGGCACTGAAGGCTGCGCGTAGTTCTCGTTCATCACCGTGACGTAATAGAACACGTCGCGCTGCTGCTCGACCATCTCGCGCATACCCTCGTCGACGATCGCGGCAACCTCGTACGCGAACGCCGGGTCGTACGCGCGGCAATTCGGAATCGTCGATGCCGCCAGATGGCTCGAGCCGTCCTGATGCTGCAAGCCCTCGCCGCCGAGCGTCGTCTTGCCCGAGGTCGCGCCGATCAGGAAGCCGCGCGCACGTTGGTCCGCCGCAGCCCAGATCAGGTCGCCGACGCGCTGGAAGCCGAACATCGAATAGTAGATGTAGAACGGCAGCATCGGCAGGTCGTGAACGCTGTACGACGTCGCCGCCGCGATCCACGACGACACGGCGCCCGCTTCCGAAATGCCCTCTTCCAGGATCTGGCCTTTCGTATCCTCGCGGTAGTAAAGCATCGAGCCGAGATCTTCCGGCTCGTACAACTGCCCGAGCGGCGAATAGATGCCGACCTGACGGAACATGTTCGCCATGCCGAAGGTGCGTGCTTCATCGGCGACGATCGGCACCACGCGCGGACCGACTTCCTGGTCCTTGAGCAGCGCGGTCAGCATGCGGACCAGCGCCATCGTCGTGGACATCTCGCGGCCGTTCGAGTCCAGCGAAAATTGCCCCCAGGAGGACACCGGCGGGACGGTCAGCCCCTTCGATGCAACTCTCCGCCTTCTGGGCAGATAGCCTCCGAGAGCCGCCCGGCGTGCATGCAGGTAGTGCATTTCCGGGCTGTCTTCCGCGGGTTTGTAAAACTTCACCTGCTCGACTTCCTCGTCGGTGAGCGGCAGGCGGAAGCGATCGCGAAACGCCTTGAGGTCGTCGAAGCCCAGCTTCTTTTGCTGATGCGTGGTCATGCGGCCCTGACCCGAGGTGCCCATGCCGAAGCCCTTCATCGTCTTCGCGAGGATCACCGTCGGCTGGCCGCGGTGTTCGAGTGCTTTCGCGTACGCCGCGTGCAGTTTGCGCACGTCGTGGCCACCACGGCGCAGGCGGTCGATGTCGTCATCGCTCAGTTGCGCGGCGAGCGCGGCAAGCTCCGGATTCTGGCCGAAGAAGCGCTCACGGTTGTACGCGCCGTCGTTCGCCGAAAAGGTCTGGAACTGACCGTCGACGGTTTGCGCGAACGCGCGCAGCAAGGCGCCCGTGCGGTCGCGAGAAAACAGCGCGTCCCAGTCCGAGCCCCACACCACCTTGATCACATTCCAGCCGGCGCCGATGAAGTGCGCTTCCAGTTCATCGATGATGCGGCCGTTGCTGCGCACCGGCCCGTCGAGCCGCTGCAGATTGCAGTTGATCACGAACACGAGGTTGTCGAGCCCTTCGCGCGCGGCCAGCGACAGCGCGCCGGTCGATTCCGGCTCGTCCATTTCGCCGTCGCCGAAAAAGCCCCACACCTTGCGGCCTTCCGTTTGCACGAGCCCGCGATTGGCCAGGTAGCGCATGAAACGCGCTTGATAAATCGCGTTGATCGGCCCGATGCCCATCGAGCCGGTCGGGAACTGCCAGAAGTCCGGCATCAGCCACGGATGCGGATACGAACACAAACCCGGGACGCCGATCTCGCGGCGATAGTGCTGAAGGTTTTCCTCCGAGAGAAAGCCTTCGAGGTAAGCCCGCGCATAGACACCCGGCGACGAATGCGGCTGGAAGTACACGAGGTCGCCCGTGCCCTCTTCCCCGCCCGGCGCGGCCGCGCGGAAGAAATGGTTGAAGCCGACCTCGAACAGATCCGCCGCCGACGCGTAACTCGCGATATGGCCGCCGAGTTCGCCGTAGGCCTGGTTCGCGCGCACCACCATCGCGAGCGCATTCCAGCGCAGCGCGGCGGCGAGCCGTTCTTCGAGTTCGAGATTGCCCGGATAGCGCGGCTGTTGCTCGAACGGGATCGTGTTCTGGTACGGCGTGACGTTGGTGCGCGCCGATTCGACACCCAGCGACAGCGCATGGCTCGCGAGCTTGTCGAACAGAAATTGCGCACGGTCGCGACCGACATGCGCGACGACCGCGTCGAGCGCCTCCAGCCATTCGGCGGTCTCTTGCGGATCGGCATCCACCTGCTCCGCGCTTTCAACACGCTGCGCGTTCAACGACCGCAACTGCTCGCTACCGCTGGACAAATCCGTCATGGCACCACTCCCGCATCGACGCGTTCGGCTCAAGATCGAGTGAGTCAATGGTAACCATGTGCTCACAAAATGAGCGTCTCATTTGCTTGTGATCCCGCGCTGCGATAGGCTATTTATTCCGGATTTTGCGCTCACGACGGAATATTTCATCTATGACCACACCTCCCAGACGGCTCGACCGTATCGACATCGGCATCCTGAGCCAGTTGCAGCAGAACGCGCGCATCACCAATGCAGATCTGGCGCGCTCGGTGAACCTGTCGCCCACGCCGTGCTTCAACCGCGTGCGGGCGCTCGAAAAGCTCGGTTTGTTCAAGCAGCAGGTCACGTTGCTGAACCCGGAGCCGCTCGGGCTGCGCATCAATGTGTTCATTCAGGTGAGTCTGGAAAAGCAGGTGGAAGACGCGCTGCAGCGCTTCGAGCAGGCGATTTCGGAGCGCCCCGAGGTGATGGAGTGCTATCTGATGACAGGCGACGCCGACTATCTGCTGCGCGTGGTGATGCCGGATATGCAGACGCTGGAGCGCTTCATCGTCGATCACCTGACGAAGATTCCGGGCATCTCCAATATCCGCTCGAGCTTTGCGCTCAAGCAGGTGCGTTATAAGACGGCGCTGCCGTTGCCGTCGTCGGGATTGACCTTGATCGATCCCAACGACGTGTCGACTGACTGGCGCTGACGCGCTTTCAGTTCGTCCTGGCGTTACGCCGCTGCAGCGCCGCGCGTGTAGCGTGCGGCCGGCAGCTTGTGCGACAGGTTCGGCTGCAACTGTTGGCGCGCGTTGTTGAAGCGTTCCCAGTCGGCCGCGTCCGGCAGCGACGGAATCGTCACCAGTTCGCCCTGGTCGAGGCCGGCAAGCGCGGCGTCCACCATGTCTTCTGCGGTCATCACGATCTGCTGCGGCAGATTTTCCACCGCCAGTCCCGCGTGATCCCAGAACCCCGTGCTGGTGGCGCCCGGGAGCACCGCCTGCAACTGCACGCCCTTGCCGCCCACTTCGTGATGCAGCGACTGCGTCAGGTTAAGCACGTAAGCCTTGGTGCCGCTGTACGTGCCGTTCAACAATTCCGGCGACAACGCCACGATCGACGAAATATTGATCACGATGCCGTTGCCCCGCTCCACCAGGCCCGGCACCACTGCCGCCGTCAGGCGCGTGAGCGCGGTCACGTTCAGCTCGATCATTTTTTCGAGCGCATCGACGTCCGAATCGATCAGCGACGCGGTCGCGCCGACGCCGGCGTTGTTGACCAGCATCGTGATGTCACGGTCCGCGCGCAGCCGTTCTTCGATGCGGCGCACGTCGGCTTTAACAGTCAGGTCCGCGCCGATCGTCTCGACGTGACGGCCGGTTTCCGTCGTCAGACGCTCGGCCAGACCGTTCAGCCGCTTTACATCGCGCGCCACCAGAATCAGGTCGTAGCCGCGCCGCGCGAGGCGGTCCGCATATACCGCGCCGATACCCGACGATGCGCCCGTCACCAATGCCGTTCCCTTGCCTGTTTGCGTTGCCATTTGAATCTCTCCTTGCGGGCGCGGCGCCTCGCGCCTGTGCCCTGTCCGATAAGTGAATGGGAAAAACCGGGAAACTCCGCCGCCGCGCCGTTGTTGTGCGGCATTGCGGTGTTGACGAGGCAAGTCTAGGCGCGTAGCCTGTTGTCTCAAATGTCGTATTTACCTCGTTTTAGGACATCGTGATGAGACACGTCGGCTTGGTGGTTTTTCCCGGCTTCCAGATCCTCGATATGGTGGCGGTCTCGATCTTCGAGCTGGCGAACCTGGAGGCCGGCCAGCCCGAGTACGAAGTGGAGATCATTTCCGAGCACGGCGGCATGGTGCGCAGCTCGGCGGGTGTCGAGATCGCCACCCGGCCGTTCGGCGATCCAGCGTACGACACCGTGGTGGTTACCGGCGCGATGCAGATCGCGCCGTCGTCACCGGGATTGCTGGCGTTTTTGAACGAGGCGCTCGCCGCGTCGCGGCGTACCACCAGCATTTGCACCGGCGCGTTCGTGCTGGCCGAGGCCGGGATTCTCGACGGCCGCCAGGCCACGACCCACTGGATTCATGCCCGCGATCTGCAGCGGCGCTTTCCGCAGACGCGCGTGGATGAAGACCGCATCTTTATCGTCGACGGCTCGGTGTGGACGTCGGCCGGCATGACCGCGTGCATCGATCTGTGTCTGGCGCTCGTTGAAAACGATCTCGGCGTGGAAGTGTCGCGCGCGATCGCCAAAAAGCTTGTTGTGTACCATCGTCGCACCGGCGGCCAGTCGCAGTTTTCGGCCATGCTGGACCTGGAGCCGAAATCCGACCGCATTCAGAATGCGCTTTCGTACGCCAAAAGCCATCTGCGCGAACCGTTGACGGTCGAACAGCTCGCCGACGTCGCGCATCTCAGCCCGCGCCAGTTCAGCCGCGCGTTTCGCGACGAAACCCGTCAATCGCCGGCCAAAGCCATCGAGGCATTGCGCGTCGAGGCCGCGCGCGCCATGCTGGAAGCGGGCCGCCATTCCATGGAGGCGGTGGCCGCGGAAACCGGTTTCGTCGATACCGAACGCATGCGGCGCGCCTTTCTGCGCGCGTTTGGTCAGCCGCCGCAGGCGATCAAACGCGCAGCGCGCGCGGTGTAACACATGTGATGGACAATATCGGCAACAGCGCCTTAACCCGATATGACCTTCCACGACAAGAGGAACGCGATGAACTACGACGACAGCAATCCCTTCGCAAGGATTCTGCGTGGCGAACTACCCTGCATCAAGGTGGCCGAAACCGATGCCGCTCTCGCCTTCATGGACCTGATGCCGCAAGCCGACGGCCATCTGCTGGTGGTGCCGAAGGAAGCCGTCGCGGAGATTTTCGAGTTGTCGGATGCGTCGACGGTGGCATGCATGCGCATGACACAGAAGCTCGCGATTGCGGTGCGCGCGGCCTTGCGACCGGACGGCGTGTTCATCGGACAATTCAATGGCGCCGCTGCGGGACAAACGGTGCCGCATGTGCATTTTCACGTGATCCCGCGCTGGGAAGGCCAGCCGCTGCGCATGCATGCACGCGATGTCGCCGACGCGGACACGCTCGAAGCGCTCGCCAAACGCATTCGCTCGCATTGGCGCGCCGACTGAGGCGGTGCGTCGCTCGGTCCCACGCGTGGTCATGCGCCGTAACATGTGTAAAGGCCGCTGAAACCAGCGATGCGTGCCGCACGGCTAGACTGCTAGTTGCCTTGTACCCACAGGGCATTGAGTGTGGATCTCTTTTTAGCCTGCCCGAAACGGCAGGCTTTTTTATGTGCACGCTTTCGCGTTGCCTCGCCGCTGCGCATGCGGCATGCGTTAAAAAACCCGCGCGCGGCGGGTTTCATTCATTAGCGATGGTACGGCCCCGGCCCATGGTGCGGCGGCGGACGGCGGTGATGGTGATGCGGCGCCGGCACGCGGCGGCAACGCTTCACCAGACGGCCATGCACCCACACACGCTTGCATACCACACGTGAATGCGCCTCGGCGGCAGTCGGCACGAACGCGGTGGCCGTGCCGTCAGCAGTATCAATGACATCAGTTTGCGCACGAAACCTCCTGTTCGACGGGCCGCGATTTTAGGGCGGCGGGTCGATTCGTGCAGTGCGGCACGCAGGAGGGCCAATCGGCTGGCAAACGCCACGCGTCAGAGACGGTCCCGCGAACGGCGCAGCGGATGCCGCCAGTCGATGCGGCGCGGTCTCACGTGCATCGGTCGCATCTCGTGCAGATGCCGGTGTTCTTGCCACAATTCGTCGGAGAAAAGAAAGGCGACGATGAGCAGCGGAATGACCAGAAACACGCCCAATATCAAGTTCTCGATCACGGTAGCCTCCGATTGCAGGAGCATGAATTCATTGTAGAGCACCGCGCGTACCCGTACCGTGCCGCGCACCTCACAATCGCCGCGTTGGCGCCAGACACGGGCCTGCGACAACGCGACGCCCTGCACGCGCCGGATCCGCATGGCGCCTGGCTTATCGTAAAAAAAGTCCCGTACGGGCACGAGAGCATGCAAGAACTCCTCGCACGGCGCCCTGACTAACTGGAAACCGCGTAGGCCTGCACAAACCAGGCGCATTCAAACCAATAATTCTCAAGGGGAATCCAATGACGACCGAACGCAGCAGCGAACTCACGTTGCGCCCGCTCGAGCGCACCGATCTGCGCTTCGTCCATGAAGTGAACAACAACGCGAAAATCATGCGTTACTGGTTCGAGGAGCCGTACGAAACCTTCTCGGAACTGACCCAGCTTTACGACCAGCACGTGCACGATCTGCGCGAGCGGCGTTTCGTGGCGATCGACAACGGGGGGCAGACCGTCGGCGTGGTCGAATTGATCGAGCTGGACTATATCCATCGACGGGGCGAGTTTCAGATCATCATCGCGCCGCATGCGCAAGGCCGCGGCTACGCGACCCTCGCCACCCGGCTTGCAACCGACTATGCGTTCTCGGTGTTGAACTTGCGCAAGGTCTATCTGATCGTCGACAAGTCGAATACGGCGGCGGTTCACGTCTATGAAAAGTGCGGCTTCAGGCACGAAGCCGAACTGATCGAGGAATTTTTTGGCAATGGCAGCTATCACAACGCCTTGCGGATGTGCATGTTCCAGTCCGAGTTCTTCGAGGCGAATCGACGCGTCGATTGACTCCGCGGAGGCGCGCACGGGCTGCCGTTTGCTGACCCCGCGCGCACCGCTCGTCAACCTGGCACTCTTTATCTTCTGCAAACACACCGTTATTTCGTGATTTTGCTTTAGTCAGTTGAATGACTTTGTGTGCAATGCACCAAATGCACGGATTAATTGTAATAAATCACTTAATTGGTGCCTCTCGTTTACGTGAATACGCGCCGCAAAGCTTTACTGGTTAAAGCGGCGTGCCCTGCCCGTCTTTGAGTTATCCCTTGCAATCACGACTATTTAAGCCGTTGCTCAACGATTAAGCAGGTGCGACGGACGGTGCGACAATTCGTCGCTGTTGCGACCGCACACAAGATGTGCTTGTCGTTCTCTCGCGTTCTCCTAAAGTGCAAGATGCGGGTTCAAAGTTAAAGTTAAATACATAGCTAACCTGAGTATCCACCCGCACCGGAGGAAAATATGAAAATGCGAATCGCCGTTGTTTTCGCCATTGCGGGATTGGCTTCCGCTACTGTTCAGGCGCAAGACGTCATGATCAAGGCGCAGCAAACCATCCAGTTCAAGGCCAACGCATATGGCTGCCTGTCGAAGGATAAACTCGACGCAGTCGACCAGCATGCGCAGGCTGGTGAACAGCAAAAGATGCAGGAATTCTTCTCCGGATATCAATGTGTTTCCACACCGGAAAACTCGAGCTTCCGCGTCGTCCGCGTGGTCGGCCACGACGTCGAATTCGTGAATTCCGGTAATAGCGATACGCAAGGCCTTTGGGCAAACGATCGATTCATCAAGCAATAAGCTGAACGCCGTCCATTCCGGCGAACGCCGGAATGTGATTTTGCGCGCGTCTGTCCTCTGACTTAATAAGCCGGAAGCGGTGAACGTGTGAGTTAAAAATCGGCTGGGCGTGAAAATGCCCGGCCGTTTTTATTTGCGCCCGTTTGCTTCGGTTTGAAACGGACAGAAAAAAGCCGATGCGGATTGTCTCGATCCGCATCGGCAGTACGCCTTCTCGCAAAGCGCAGGGAACAACCGTTAGCGCGTCACGTGCCAATCCGTGTCGATCAATGGGAATCGCGCGGCACCGGAGCGCCGCTCGATCCCACCAGGAAGTCGAGATCCGCGCCCTGGTCCGCTTGCAGCACGTGCTCGACGTAGAGCTTGTAGTAGCCGCGCTTCGGCGCCTCAGGCGCCTGCCATGCGGCGCGCCGGCGCGCGAGTTCCTCGTCGGTGACGTCGAGATGCAGGCGGCGTGCTTCGACGTCCAGTTCGATCATGTCGCCGGTCTGCACGAACGCGAGCGGCCCGCCCGCTGCCGCTTCCGGCGACACGTGCAGCACCACCGCGCCGTACGCCGTGCCGCTCATGCGGCCGTCGGAAATGCGCACCATGTCCGTAATGCCTTTTTGCAGCACCTTTTTCGGCAGCGGCATATTGCCGACTTCCGCGAAGCCCGGATACCCCTTCGGCCCTGCACCCTTGAGCACCATGATGCAATGCTCGTCGATATCGAGCGACTCGTCGTCGATCTTCGCGTGCAGTTCCTCGATGTTCTCGAACACCACCGCGCGGCCGCGATGCTTGAGCAACGCCGCGGTAGCCGCCGACGGCTTGATCACCGCGCCATTCGGCGCCAGGTTGCCCTTGAGCACCGCGATGCCGGCCTTCGGCTTGAACGGCTCGGCGAACGTCGTGATGACCTTCTCGTCGTGATTCGGCGCGTTGCGCACGTTGTCCCAGATCGACTTGCCGTTCACGGTCAGCGCATCGCGATGCAGCAGGCCTTGTTCGCCGAGTTGCTTCAACACCGCCGGCAAGCCGCCCGCGTAGTAAAAGTCCTCCATCAGATATTCGCCCGACGGTTGCAGATTCACGAGACACGGCACGTTCGAACCCAGCTCCCAATCTTCAAGCGACAACTCCACGCCAATGCGCTTGGCCAGCGCGATCAGATGAACGACCGCATTGGTCGAGCCACCGATCGCCGCATTCGTGCGGATCGCGTTTTCAAAGGCCTGACGCGTGAGGATCTTGTCCATCGTCAGATCCTCGCGGACCATGTCGACGATGCGCCGGCCCGCGAGATGCGCAAGCACCTGGCGGCGTGCATCGACGGCGGGAATCGCCGCGTTGTGCGGCAAGCCCATGCCGAGCGATTCGACCATCGAGGCCATCGTCGACGCCGTGCCCATCGTCATGCAGTGGCCGCGCGAGCGGTTCATGCACGACTCGGCTTCGGTGAATTCTTCCTGCGTCATTGTGCCGGCGCGCACTTCCTCCGACATCTGCCAGACACCGGTTCCCGAGCCAATGTTCTTGCCGCGAAACCGGCCATTGAGCATCGGGCCACCAGAAACGGCCAGCGCGGGCAGATTGCACGACGCCGCGCCCATCAGCAGCGCGGGCGTGGTCTTGTCGCAGCCGACCAGCAGAATCACACCGTCCATGGGATTGCCGCGGATCGACTCCTCGACATCCATGGAGGCGAGGTTGCGAAACAGCATTGCCGTGGGCCGCAAATTGGTCTCGCCGAGCGACATCACGGGAAACTCGAGCGGCAAGCCGCCCGCTTCATGCACGCCTTTTTTCACGTACTCCGCCAGCTCGCGAAAGTGCGCATTGCACGGCGTCAGTTCCGACCACGTATTGCAAATGCCGATCACCGGGCGTCCGTCGAATTCGTCGTGCGGGATGCCCTGGTTTTTCATCCACGAGCGATGTAGAAAACCGTCGCGGTCCTTGAGGCCGAACCACGCCTGGCTGCGTAGCGGCTTTTTAGTCTGGTTCGAATCAGCCATGAAATCTCCTGTTGGCAAACGTAGGGGGCGGGGTGCGCGTCAGTGCACGCGTTTGCTGCGGCGGTACTGATCGAACAGCACCGCGAGCAGCAGGATCCCGCCGCGAATCAGGTATTGGTAAAAGGTCGGCACGTTGAGCAGGCTCATGGCGTCCTGCACCGAGCCCATGATCAGCACGCCGACCAGCACACCGGAAATCGTCGCGACACCGCCCGTGAGCGAGACGCCGCCGAGCACGCACGCGGAAATCACGCCGAGTTCGAGGCCAACCGAAGTCTTCGGGTCGCCCAGACTCATGCGTGACGCAAGCATCACGCCTGCAAAACCGGTGACGAGGCCCTGCAATACGAACACTGTGATCTTGATCCGCGTCACCGGCAAGCCCGCCAGCAACGCTGCCTCGCTATTGCCGCCGACGGCCAGCACGTTCTTGCCGAACACGGTCTTCTTCAGCAAAAAGCCGAACAGCACGAAGCCGACGATGTTGCTCCAGATCGGATACGAAATGCCGAGGAACGCGCCGCCGCCAAGGTCGAAGAAACGCTCTTCGGAGATCATCACGGCGTCGCCGTTCGAGGTGATGTAGGCGAGGCCGCGCACGACCTCCATCATGGCGAGCGTGACGATCAGCGAGTTGATCTTGTAGCGCGCGACCAGCACACCGTTGACGAGTCCGACCGCGCCACCCGCGAGCACGCCGGCCGCGACGCCGAGCATCACGCTATGCGTCGCGGTGATCAAGGTGGACGCCACCACGCCCGCGAACGCGACGATCGACGCCACCGACAAATCCACTTCGCCGAGCGCGAGCACGAACATCATCGTCACGGAGATCGAACCGATCAGCGTGACGGAGAGCAGCAAGCCCTGGATGTTTCGCGAGCTTAAAAAATCTGGCACGGTAAACGACAAAGCCGCGAACAGAATCACGAACACCATCACGATGCCGGACTTGTTGACCAGGTCCCAGGTGCGCGCGGCGCGGGCGCTCAAACCCGCTGAGGCGACGGCTGGGGTCGAAGAATCGGTTGAGGGTGTCTGCATAATGTTTATTCCGTTTCTATGGCGCGATTCGATTCAGTTGGCTTCGTGTTGCCGTGTGCATGCGGCTGGCGTCAGCGGGGCAGGGCGAGCTTGATCAGCGCATCCGGCGTGGCCTGCGCCTTGGGCAGATCGCCGACGATGCGGCCTTCCTTCATCACGATCACGCGATCCGCCACGCCGATCACTTCGGCGAGATCGCTCGACACGACGATCACCGTGCGGCCCGCTTCCGCGAGCCCATACAGCAGTCCGTAAATCTCGCTGCGCGCGCCGACGTCGATGCCGCGCGTGGGTTCGTCCATCAGGAACACGTCGATGTCTTCGGCGAGCCAGCGCGACAGAATCACCTTCTGCTGATTGCCGCCGGAAAGCGTGCCGATCGGCGTGTCGCCATTGCGCGTTTTAATCGCGAGCTTGCCGATGAACTCTTTCGCGGTCTGCGCTTCCTTGCGGCCATTGAGCACATTGAAGCGGCTGAAATGGCGGCGGCAACTGATGTTGAGGTTGTCCGATACCGAGGCGATGGAGACGATGCCTTCCTGCTTGCGATCTTCAGGACACAGCGCCACACCCGCGCGCACGGCGTCGCGCGGCGTAGCAAAGCGCACGCGCTTGCCTTTGAGCGTGATCTCGCCGGCAACCGGTTTGACTGCGCCGTAGATGAGCTTCATCAGCTCGGAGCGCCCCGCGCCGACTAGCCCGAAGAAGCCGACGATTTCGCCTTTGCGTGCCGTAAAAGAAGCCGGCTCGCGCAGGCCGCGTCCCATCAATTCTTTGACGTCGAGTTGCACGTCGCCGAGGTCGCGCGAGCGATAGCCATACACATCGGCGATCGAACGGCCGACCATGCAACTGATCAGGCGATCGCGATCGAGTCCTTCACCCGCCTCGAACGTATCGATGCGGCGTCCGTCGCGAAACACGGTCACGCGATCGCACAGTTCGTAGACTTCATCCATCCGATGCGTGACGTAGATGATCGCGCGGCCTTCAGCCTTCAACGCACGAATGATCCGGAACAGTTGCGTCGTCTCACGCGACGACAGCGAACTGGTCGGTTCGTCGAACGCGATCACGCGTGCATCACGCATTAGCGCCTTGCCGATTTCGATCATTTGCCGCTGGCCGATCGAGAGATTCTTCACCTGCTGCGACGGATCGATCTTTTCGCCGAGTCGTTCCAGCTCGCGCACGGCGCGCGCTACCAATGCTTTTTCGTCCAGTATGCCGAAACGATTCGGCAGGGCGCCGAGCATCAGGTTTTCGGCAACCGTCAGTTCCGGCACCAGATGCAGTTCCTGATAGATGATCGCCACGCCCGCCGCAATCGCCGCCTTCGTCGTGATGAACTGCTGTTCGACGCCATCGAGCGACAAGGTGCCCGCCGCGGGTTGATTCACGCCGGACAACACCTTGAGCAGCGTCGATTTGCCGGCGCCGTTCTCGCCCATCAAGCCGTGCACTTCGCCGCGCCGCACTTCGAGCGATACCTGGTCAAGCGCGAGCACGCCGGGAAAACGCACGGTGATGCCATCGAGCCGCAGATAGGGCTCGGTGGACGCGAGCGCAGGCGAGGGCGCCGCTTCGGCGATGTGGGACTCGGTGTGTGAGGACGTCATCGAAAAACCTCAAGCTGGTGAACAACCTATGCGGGCCACTCTCGCGTGAGTGAGAGACGGCCCGCAGCGTGCAAACTCGAATCCCGCTTAAATACCGAGTTCTTTACGCACGTCCTGCCAATTGCCACGCACCATCAGCTTGCCGGTAGTCTGCGTATCGGCGGGCGGCTCCTTGCCGTCCTTGATCCACTCGACGAGGTTCTCCGTGCTTTCCTTGCCGTGCATCGTCGAGCTCACGGCGATCGTGCCGTAGAAGCCCGTCGGTTCCTTCTTCTGGAATTCGGCGAACGCTTCGCCCGCGCCGTTGATGCCGACACCGATCACGTCCGCGGCCGGAATATGCAATTGCTCGGTCGCGCGTACGCCGCCCAGCACGCTTTCCTCGTTGAGCGCGAAGATCACCCACTTCTTGATGTTCGGATGCTGCGCGAGCACCGGCGAGGAGGCGTTGAAACCGCCTTCGTCATCGGTCGTCTTTTGCGGGGCGTCGAAAATGTTTTCCTTCTTGAAGCCGCCGGCGATGAGCGATTGCGTCGCGCCGTCGGTGCGCAGCTTCGCGGTCGGCAATTCGTAGTTCGTGATGCGCAGCGCGCCGACTTCTTCCGGCTTCCAGCCGCGGCGTTTCATCTCTTCGGCGATGGCGGTGCCGACCTGATTGCCGATCTTGAAGGCGGACATGCCCAGATGCGGCACGTTCGGCAGTGGCTTGCCGGTCGAGTCGACCAGCTGGTCGTCGACGGTGACGAACTTCATGTTGTAGCGCTTCGCCCGCGCCTGGATCGCCGGCCCGAGACGCACGTCGGGTGCGCAGATCACGAAGCCTTTGGCACCTTGTGCGCCGAGGTTGTCGATCGCGGCCAGCACTTTCTCACCGTCCGGCGTGCCAATGTTCACCACCGAGAAGCCGTCCTTCTGGCCGAGCGCGCTCGCGGCTTTCTGTTCGTTGATGAACCATGCCTGTTCCGGCATCTTCACGAGGAAGCCGACCTTGAGCGGCGCATCCGCGTGCGCGGAAAGTTGCATGGCAAAAGGCGCGGCGAGGGCGGCGGCCGCCATCGCGGATAGCGTCAAACGGCGAAGCTTGCTGGTCATATCTGTCTCCTGAGGTTGAGAAGCTGCATTGATTTCGTTTAGTTGCAGCGGTTGATGCACGGCGGCGTCAGCCGGGACGTGGATGAGCGTTGGGATGCGTGGCTCGATGGCTGAGCGGATGAACGGCAAAGCGCGTGGCGCGGCGAGCGCGTGGATGTGCGGCGTTGCATGCGGCGCGACGAGCGGCCGGGCGAGCGATAGCGTGTGCGAGTTTCATCGCGATCAGCCCGCCACGTACGCCGTTTTCACGGCGGTCCAGAAGGCCGCGTCCGTTGCGCCATAAGCAGACGCTTTGCGGCCGCCGCCGGGCGCGTGATGCTCGACGGCAGTGGTCGGCAGATTGATCGTGACGAGGCCGCTATGCGCATGACGGCGAAAATGCCGCGCACGATTGAGCGAGCGCGTGCAAATACCGGCGCATAGACCGTAAGCGGTATCGTTCGCGAGATGCAGCGCGTGGTCGTAGTCGTCCGCGCGCAGCACGACGGCGAGTGGGCCGAAGATTTCCTCCCGCGCGACACGGTGCTCGGATTCGCCGATGAAGAGCGCCGGTTCGAAAAAATAACCACGTGTCGCGCGCTCCAGTTGCCGGCCGCCGTGCAGCAATTGCGCGCCTTCCTGCCGACCGATGCGCACGTACTCGAGATTGCGCTCCAACTGCGCGGCGTTGGCCACCGGACCCATGTCCGTGCCGTGCTTCAAGGCATGATCGATCGAGAGTCTGGCGAGCTTCGCCTGCAATGCGTCCACGAACGGTTCGAACACCGCGCCTTCGACGATCAGCCGCGCCGCCGCGGTGCTGCGTTGACCCGTCGAGCCATAGGCGCCGCTCAAGGCGGCTTCGACGGCGCCGTCGAGATCGGCGTCGGCCAATACCACGAAGGGATTCTTGCCGCCCATCTCCAGTTGCACGCGCGCCTGGCGAGCGACGGCGGCTTGCAGCACGCGCGTGCCGATTTCCGCCGAGCCGGTGAAGCTGATCGCCGCCGTCAGCGGATGCGCGGCAATCCGTGCGCCGACCTGGCGGCCGCTGCCCATCACGAGGTTGAACACGCCCGCTGGCAACCCGGCGCGGCTGACGATCGTGGCCAGCGCCGCCGCGCAAGCCGGTGTCGATTCGGCCGGCTTGAAGACGACGCAATTGCCATGGGCAAGCGCGGCGCCGATCTTCGCCGCGGCAATCGCCAGCGGCGCGCTCCATGGCGCGATGATGCCGACGACGCCGAGCGGTTCGCGCGTCACGTCGATCTCGACGCCGGCGCGCGCCGACGCGACGGGCTCGGTGAAGACGCGCAAGGCTTCGGCCGCGCACAGTTTGAAGGTCTGCCCGGCACGCGTCGCCTCGACCAAGGCGTCGGGCAGCGTCTTGCCGACTTCACGCGCCAGCAGCCGGCCGAGTTCGTCGCGACGCGCGAGCATCTCGCTGCCGATGGCGTCGAGCGCATCCGCGCGGCGCTGCGCCGAACCCAGCGACCACTCGCGGAAAGCCGCGTGCGCCGCTTCGATGGCCATATCGGTCTGCCGCACGTCGGCTCGCACATATTCGCCGACCGGGTCGTCCAGGTCCGATGGATTGAGCGAGACACCCGTGGTCGCGCCCGTCTCCCATCCGCCATTGATGTAGTGGCGGAACGGACTTGCAACGAGTGGGACAAGCGGATCGCGGTTCATCGACGGAAAGGCACCACGTGAGGAAGCTCAGAAAGTCCACGAATGGTATGAGCCGTCCCAATAACTTTCCAATCCCTTTTTAGGCTATCCCGATATCAATTCCGGTATGGCATGATGGAGCCTTGCCTTGGCGAACTACCCGGCAGACGGGCGACGAGCCGCCTTGCCAAAAAACACGCTGAACACGTTGGAGACAGGCGATGACGCGTAGCTACTCGAACTGGTTCGTGCGGGCGCGGCTCAAGACGCGGCAGTTGCTATTGCTCGCGGCAATGGAAGAGGAAGGCAACGTCCGGCGAGCCGCGGACGTGCTCGGCATGACTCAGCCCGCGGCGTCACGGCTGTTGAAAGAACTCGAGGACATGCTGGAGGTGAGCCTGTTCGACCGCACGCCGCACGGCATGCACGCCACGTTGTACGGCGAGGTCATGATCCGTCATGCGCGCATGGTGCTGTCGAATCTGAGTCACGCGCACGACGAAATTTCGGCGTTGCGTGCCGGTCTGGCGGGTCAGGTGCGGATCGGCGTGATCGCGGCGGCTGCGGCGACCATGGTGCCGCGCGCGATCGCCAGCGTGAAAGAACGCTATCCGCAACTGCAAATCTGGGTAGAAGTCGAAACCTCGGACGTGATGCTGCCTCGGCTGGCGGAAGGCGAACTGGACATCATGATCGGCCGCGTATTGGAGCGGCAGAACCAGTTCAAGACCGAAGTCCGCTACGAGCCGCTCGCCGACGAGCCGCTTTGCGTGGTAGCGCGTCCCGGCCATCATCTCGAAAATGAGACAGGTTTGACACTGCGCGGAACTGTCAGCGCGAGCTGGGTTTTACATCCGCCGGGCAGCGTTTTGCGTCATCGCTTCGATCTGATGTTTTCGCAAATCGGGCTGAATCCGCCGCAAAACGTGGTCAATACCAACAATTTTCTAGCGATTTCGAGCTTGCTGCTCCAAAGCGACATGTTGGCGGTTTTACCCGACGAAGTGGCGCGTCAGTACCAACAGTATGGCGTTCTGAAGCGGATACCGATCGATTTACCGTGCAGGATGGATACATTCGGTATCATCACGCGCCAGTCGCACCTGCTTTCGCCGGCGGCCTCAGTCGTGCTCGAAGCCTTGCGGGAAGCCGCGGGCGAGGTCTACGGCACCGCTTTCGAACCGACAGTGGCGCGATAAATGCTTCTCCCGTGGTCATGGCAGCCGGCTGACGGCGCGGGAGGAACAGAAGATGTACAACAAACACGGAAAACGGCAACGCGCCGTCGACGATTCTTTTTCAGTTCGCTCCGGTGGAGCGAGCGCCTGGTTTAGCAACGGCATGGCTCTCAAATCGACGATTTACAAGGCGGAACTGCAGATCGCCAACATGGACCGGCACTACTATGCCGACCATGCGCTGACGATCGCCCGCCATCCCTCGGAAACCGATGAACGGATGATGGTCCGCGTCGCCGCGTTCGCGCTGTTCGCGCAGGAGCGCCTCGAATTCTGCAAAGGTTTGTCGGACGTGGACGAGCCGGACCTTTGGCAAAAGGATCTGACCGGCGCGATCGAAACCTGGATCGAAGTCGGCCAGCCGGACGAACGGCGCATCGCCAAGGCGAGCGGCCGTTCGAATGAAGTGATCGTGATCGCCTACGGCGGCCGCACGTCGGACATCTGGTGGCAGGGCGTGCGCAACAAGGTGGAACGCATGCGCAACGTGACGGTGTGGACGCTCGGCGAAGACGTCGCCACGGCGCTCGGCTCGCTGGCCGAACGGACCATGCGGCTGCAATGCACCGTGCAGGACGGCGAAGCATGGCTCGGCAGCGCCGAAGCCGATGCGGTGAAAATTGAATGGACGGTGCTGAAGGCGCCCACCAACGCCTGACGCTTTAGAGGCTCAAAGCTTAAAACTTAAAGCGACGTCACGCGCGCCGCTTCCGGCGGCCCCTTAAGTTCGACCATGTTGCCTTCCGGGTCGAACAGATACAGCGACTGTCCGTAGCCGTCCGCGCCGTAGCGCAACCCCAGTTCACCCAGCCGCGCGCCGTGTTCGGCCAGATGCGCCTTGAGCGCTTCAGCGTCGAACGGATCGATACGCAAACACACGTGATCCATATTCCGCCCTGCGCCCGGCACACCGTTTTCGGCGTGGTCGAGTCGGCCGCCGACCTGCAACAGGTCGATTAGCGAGCGCCCCGCGCGCAACTGTGTCAGGCCCAGATCGCGCTGTTCCTTCTCGACGCTGCAGCCGAGCACGTCGCAATAGAAACGCGACATGGCGTCGACGTTCGTCGCCCGAATGACAACGTGATCGATCTCGCGAATGTGGATTTTCATGTGGAACGCCCCTTGGCTGCTCTCAGACCGGGTGAATTGCCAGTGTAGAAGAAAGGGCGGCGCTGCGAGTGCAGGCCGTGAAACCTGCGTTAAGGGCCGGATCAGGACCGTATGGGCGAAAAAAAGCCCGCTCTATGTGGAGCGGGCTGAATCCATATCAGGAGGAGACATGGAGGAGACAAGTACTAATATACACATCGGCCTGGTGCGACGCAATAACTTTTTAAGGGAAAACCCGATATCGTGCCAAATTGTCGCAGGTTTTCCGCAAAACGGACGCCTGGCGGGGCTTTGGGTCTACGAAGAAGCGCAATGACAGAGCAAGAACCGGAGCGTAGTGTGTCGGCATGCGGCCTACATTGGTGAGCATCGACACCGTCTCTTCGGGACCATCATGAACCGCAAATCTACCGATACCACCTCCAACGCCAGCGACTGGACTTCTGACGACGCGCGCTGGGACGCCGTTACGCACCGCGAATCGCAAGCCGACGGCGCGTTCTTCTACGCCGTCAGAACGACCGGCGTGTTCTGCCGTCCGTCGTGCGCCTCGCGCCTGCCGCACCGTGAAAACGTCGCTTTCTTCACCGATGCCGCTGCCGCGCGTGCCGCGGGCTTTCGCGATTGCAAGCGCTGCCAGCCCGGCGGCCTGCCGCGGGAACTGGAAATCGTGAATCGTGCGTGCGCCGCGCTGGACGCCGACCCGCAAGAGCGCCTCACGCTCGCGCAATTGAGCGACGCCGTGCACGTCAGCCCGTTCCATCTGCAGCGTCTGTTCAAGCGGGTGGTCGGCGTGTCGCCGCGTCAATATCAGGCCGCGCAGCGGGGCGCCGCGTTGCGCGACGCGCTCCAGAGCGGCTCGGACGTCACGCGCGCCACGCTCGACGCCGGCTTCGGCTCGCCGTCGCGGATGTACGACAGCGCGTCGGCCGAACTGGGCATGGCGCCGTCCGCGTATCGCCGCAAGGGCGCGGGACTCACCGTTCGCTATGCCAGCGCGCCGACCCCGCTCGGCTTCGTGCTGGTCGCGGCGACGGAGAAGGGTATCTGCAAAATCGGTTTCGGCGACGACAAAGCCATGCTCGCCGACGACCTGCGCAACGAATTCGCCAACGCCGAGCTGTTGGAAGATACCGAACACCTCGCGCCGTTCATCGCGCAGATCGACGCCTATTTGCGCGGCACCCGTCAGGACTTCGATCTACCGCTGGATATCGCCGCGACGGCATTCCGGCAGCGTGTGTGGGACGCGTTGCGGCGCATCCCGTACGGTGAGACGCGCAGCTATTCGCAGATCGCCGAAACGGTTGGCGCGCCGCGCGCCGTGCGCGCCGTCGCCAGCGCGTGCGCGACGAACCCGGTGGCACTGGCGATTCCTTGTCATCGCGTGGTGGCAAAGGGCGGGGCGCTGGCGGGATATCGCTGGGGTTTGCCGCGCAAGGCCGCACTGCTCGACAACGAGGCGCAGCACGCCGGCGATTTTTCGCGCGGCCAGGCCGAGCGCAACCAGCGCGCCCATGCCGACGCCGACATCGAAACCACCACCAAACTGGACCACGCCGCGTGAGTACGCTTGACGAAGTCGCCACCCTTGAATTGCCGTTCAAACCACCCTTCGACTGGCCGCGCCTGCTGCGTTTCTTCGGCGGACGCGCGACGCCCGGCGTCGAAGCGGTGGAAGACGGCGCGTATCGTCGCGCGATCGATTGGGCCGGCGACAGCGGCACGCTGAGCGTGCGTCTGCATCCGCGCAAGCGCTGCCTTGTCGCGAGCATCGAAGGGCCGGTGAACCGTCACGCCGACGCGCTCGCCGCGCCGATCGCGAAGATGTTCGACCTGCGCGCCGATCCGAAAAAGATCGGCGCCGAGCTCGCCGCGGACCCGTGGCTCGCGCCGCTGGTCGAAGCCGTGCCCGGCTTGCGTGTACCGGGCGCGTGGTCGGGCTTCGAGCTGGTGGTGCGCGCGATCGTCGGGCAGCAGGTCAGCGTGAAGGCGGCGACCACCATCATCGGCAGATTGGTGCAGCGCGCCGGCGAGCGCATCGAGGGGCATCCGCATGAGAACACCGCGTGGCGCTTCCCGACGCCCGCCGCGCTGGCCGCCGTGGATCTCGCACAAATCGGCATGCCGGGTAAACGTGTAGCGGCGTTGCAGGGTTTCGCGCACGCGGTCGCCACCGGCGACGTGCCGCTCGACAGCAACACGGCCGACGCCGACAGTCTGCGCGCCGCGCTGCTCGCGCTACCCGGCATCGGCCCGTGGACCGTCGAGTATGTCGCCATGCGCGCATGGCGCGACGCCGACGCGTGGCCCGCATGGGACCTCGTGCTGATGCAGTCGATCTGCGCGCGCGATCCGTCGCTCGTGCGGCCCACGCAGCAACGCGCCCGCACCGACACATGGCGGCCGTGGCGTGCGTACGCGGCGATGCATCTGTGGAATGAAGTAGCGGACCGCGTCGGCGTCGCGCGTGGCGGTTGAAGCCTCTCGCCCTTGGGGGAGAAAAGCGGATCGCGCGCGAGGCGCGTGGCGGGTAGAGCGATGTGGCGCACGGCCGACGAATTGGCCCGAAAGACAGGCGGATTGGCCCGAAAAAGTGGCGGCCCGGCGTGCTCCGATGAGCCGCCGAAGCGGCCTCAAGCAGCCGTTCTGGCGAGATGTTAAAGTGCCCGCTACTGAAAATTCCGCCGAACGTTGTCAACCGCAGTGCTGCGGCACATGGCGGCCGACAACGCCCGACTCGCATCAATGCCAAACACGACACCCTCCCGCACGACCGACGCGTTCTCGCACCGCCTGTCCGTGCTGACCTCAGGCCCGCAGCGCGGCGCGCTGATACGCGGCCTGCGCGGCATCGAAAAGGAAAGCCTGCGCGTGACGCACGAGGGCAAGCTCGCCTTGACGCCGCATTCGCGCGCGCTCGGTTCGGCGCTCACGCATCCGTCGCTCACCACGGATTATTCCGAAGCGCTGCTCGAACTGATCACGCCGGCTGAGCACGACGTCGCGCTCACGCTCGAGAAGCTCGACACGCTCCACCGTTTTGTCTACGCGGAACTCGGCGACGAGATCCTGTGGAACAACTCCATGCCGGGCCTGCTGCCCGACACGGACGATGGCATTCCGATCGCGCACTACGGCAGTTCGAACATCGGCAAGCTGAAGTACGTGTACCGCATCGGCCTCGCGCTTCGTTACGGCCGCACGATGCAGTGTATTGCGGGCATCCACTACAACTATTCGCTGAACGAAGAAGTGTGGCGGCTGCTGCATGTGGACCAGCAGTCCACTGCGAACGCCGTCGACTTCCAGTCCGACCGCTATCTCGCGCTGATCCGCAATTTCCGCCGCACCAACTGGCTGTTGATGTATCTGTTCGGCGCATCGCCGGCGCTGGATCGGCGCTTTCTGCGCGATCGCAAACACACGCTCGACACATTCGACGCCGACACGCTCTATCGTCCGTACGCAACCAGCCTGCGCATGAGCGACCTCGGCTATTCGAACACCACGGCGCAAGCCGAGTTGCACGCCGATTACGACACGCTGCCGGGCTACCTCGACGCGCTCGCGAAAGCCGTGAGCCAGCCGTATCCCGCGTACGAGGCAATCGGCACGCAACGCGATGGCGAGTGGGTGCAGATCAACACCAACGTGCTGCAGATCGAAAACGAGTTCTACTCGACGATCCGTCCGAAGCGCATCACGTATCCGGGCGAGCGTCCGCTGCACGCGCTGGCCGCGCGCGGCGTGCAATACGTGGAAGTGCGTTGCATGGACATCGACCCTTTCGAGCCGACCGGCATTTCGCTTGAGACGTCGCGCTTTCTCGACGCCTATCTGCTGGTCTGCGCACTCGACGACAGCGCGCTGTTGCCGCCGGACGCTTATGCCGAAGCCAACCAGAACTTCGGCCGCGTCACGATGGAAGGGCGCAAGCCGGGTCTCGAACTGACACGCGACGGTCGTCCGGTTGCGATGACGGACTGGGCGAACGAACTGCTCATCAAGATCGACGCAGCGGCGGCCACGCTCGACACTTTGCATGGTGGCGATGCGCATGCACGTGCCGTCGCGGTTCAACGCGCGAAGCTGGCGGATGCATCGCTGACGCCGTCGGCGCGCGTGCTGCAGACCATGCGCGAGAAGCAGCAAAGCTTCCTCGCATTCGGTCTCGAACAAAGCGAAGCGCACGCCGAGTATTTCCGCACGCGTCCGCTGGATGCCGAGCAGACTAAGGCCTTCACCGATCTCGCCGCGCAATCGCTCGCCGAGCAAGCCAAACTCGAACAGGAAGAAGTTGGTTCGTTCGACGCGTTCGTCGCGGCGTATCGGGCGTACACGCTGAACCGGTTCAGCGTCTGAATAACGCGTGCAGGTGAGGTGACGAAAAAGCGGCCAAGCATGGCCGCTTTTTTATTCCGCGCAGGTAACGTCTACGCAATGCGCGGTCGAGTGTCGAACGCCATCGGCAAAATCTCCGCGCGTTCTGACGATTCTCTGATCCAGATGAAACACCGTACCGACGCCGCGGTCCAAACTAATATGACGCGCACCACAGAGGGAGGATTCAACGTGATGAAGAAAAGTCTGTTGGCCATGCTGTGCGTAGCGGCGGCGGGATGTTCGACGCAAGGGCAGGTCGATCCCGACGTCATGCAAATCGCGACCACACCGTTGACGTGTTCGAATAAAGCGGAATGCGATGTCTGGTGGCAACGGGCGCAGGCGTGGGTGGCGAGCCATTCGACCTACAAGATCGATGCGTCGACCGACACGTTGATCCAGACCGCCGGCCCGGATGGCGGCAAGCGCGCATTGGCGTATCAGATCACGCGCGCCGCGAATCCGGACGGCACGGCAACGATCGGCTTCGCCGCGCACTGCGACGGCTCGATGGGCTGCAAACCGAACCCATGGGAAGCCGGCGCCGACTTCAAGCAATACGTGCGAGGCACTGCGGCCGGCGCGCCGGAGAGTGGCGCCAAACCTCCGCAGGCGGCGCCCGCGACCGCGCATCCGGACGCGTTGCAGGGTCAATCGATCCCGGCGACGAATGGCGAAGCCATCACGCAATAAAGGCTGAAGACGCGCGCGAAGAGTCGAAGGAAAAATATCGTTTCGGCGCGCGTCCGCTTAAAGGCATCGTTAGACTTCAATGCCCCATTGAAGGGCCGACACCCTTGCGTGGCTTGGTGACCCAGACCAGCACCGCGAGCACGAGAAACGCCGCGCAGGAAATGCGGAAGAAATCGTTGGTGGCCATCATATAAGCCTGTGCCGTCACCACCTGATTCAACTGCGCGGTGATGCCGTCGCCGGAGAGCCCGATACCGGCCAGCGCATTGGTATAAGCATTGGTGTTCGCGGCATAGACGTTGACCGAATCGGTCAACATCGCGTGATGGTAGATCGTGTCGTTCTCCCAGTACGTCGTACTGATCGCCGTGCCGATCGCGCCCGACAAGGTCCGGAAAAAATTGGACAGGCCGGAAGCGCTCGCCAGCCGCTCATCCGGCACGCTGGAGAGCGTAATCGTGGTCATCGGCACGAAGAAGCAAGCTACGCCGATGCCTTGCACGAGCCGTGGCCAGATCACGTGATTGAACGGCACGTCGAGCGTGAACGTGGAGTTCCAGAACGAGACGAACGCGAACACGACGAACGCAAAACTCGCCACCACGCGCAGGTTCAAGCGGTGCATGTTCTTGCCGATCAACGGCGACAAGAACAGCGCGAGCAAACCGACGGGCGCGGTCGCCAGACCAGCCAGCCCGGCGGTGTAGCCCATCACGGTTTGCAGCCAGAGCGGGAAAATCACCACCGAGCCGAAGAAGGCCATGAAGCCGAACGAGACGATCACCACGCCGAGCGCGAAGTTGCGATCCTTGAACAGCGAGAGATCGACCACCGGCTCTTTCTCGGTCAACTCCCACACCAGCATGAAGGCGAGCGACACCACCGCGATCACGGCCAGCGTCACGATCAACGTCGAGTTGAACCAGTCGCGATCCTTGCCGAGGTCGAGCACCATCTGCAAGCACGACACGCCGATCACGAGCAGCGCGAGGCCGACCGCGTCGATGCGCTGCTTCGTGGTCTTCGTTTCACGGCCGCGCAGTAGCAGGTACGCGCATACCGCCGAGAACAGACCGATCGGCACGTTGATGTAGAAGATCCACGGCCACGTGTAGTTGTCGGTGATGTAGCCGCCCATCACGGGCCCGAAGATGGGCGCGCAAATCACCGTCATCGCCCATAGACCCAGCGCGAGTCCGCGCTTTTCCGGCGGATACGAGCGCATCAGAATGGTCTGCGAGAGCGGCACCATTGGTCCGGAAACGAGCCCCTGCAACAGCCGGAACGCGATCAGCGATTCGAAGTTGTGCGCGAAGCCGCACAGCGCCGAAGCGATCGTGAAGAGCAACACAGACAGCGTAAACAGCTTCACTTCGCCGACGCGTCGCGCGAGCCAGCCTGTCAGCGGCACCGCAATCGCCGACGCGACCGAATACGACGAGATCACCCAGGTGCCCTGGCTGGTCGCCACGCCGAGGCTGCCGGAAATGGTCGGCACCGCGACGTTCGCAATCGACGTGTCGAGCACTTCCATGAACGTGCCGAGTGCGAGCCCGACCGTGAGCAAGGCCAAGGCGCCGCCCTTGAGCGGGGCGGGTGTGGCGGCGGAAGCCGGGGCGTTCATAATTCTTCTCCTCAGCTGGAAAGCTTGTCGCGGCAGCTTTATCAACCACCCCAGGTGGCGTGCTTAGATGCCGGATCACTCTCTGCCCAGACAGATATATTCAAACGATGACGCTCTTGGAAAACGCGTCCTGGTTAGTATTCGCCGTGTTCCCGCGACGACGCTTCGGATGATTCGTCCAGCGATTCGTGTTGCGGCCCCAATCCGCATCCGGCGCTTGCTCCCGCGTCGATGCCGTTCGCGATGAAACGGCCGAGCAGGTCGATCAACGTGGCGTGATCGGCGGCCGAAAACCCGCGCAGCTGTTCGTTCAGCACCGTCGCGCCCAGACCGGGCAGTTGCCGGGCGGCGTCGTGGCCTTGCGGCGTCAACTCCAGCTTCACCATCCGCCGATCGGTCTCGCTGCGCGAGCGCACGATAAAGCCTTTCTTTTCAAGGCGATCGAGCAGGCGCGTCATCGATCCGCTGTCATACGACATGGCGCGCGACAGTTCGAACGGCGTGCTCGCGCGCCGCGACGACAACATCAAGATCACGCCGATCTGCTGCGTGGTCAGTCCCAGCGGTTTGACCGCACGGTCCGTCCGCTCGACCAGCACATTTCGAGCTTTCGTCAGGTAGTAGCCGAGACTCGATTCGAGGTGAATCTCGTCCGCCTTGTAGGGGCCGTCAGTCATCGTGTATCCGGGAACGTCTCAAGCAGAACGGATTTTAGCTGCCTAAGCAGACAAGTCAAACTTGATTTCGCGTAGTGCGAACGACAGGAAAACAACACGGCCGATGTTCGCGGGGGAAGTATCTTGAAATTTGATTGCATAGTCAATATTATTGTAGGCAACGAGTTACGCGCGACCCGCGCCACCCGAGACCATGTTCTGACCGATTGTCTGCGCGCCGCGACCGCGACGCGCGAAAAAGGATTTCCCTGATGCTGTACCTCAAAAACACGCTTGGCGGCCTGAGCCGCTCCCTGACCGATTCCGCACTGAGCACCTTTCAAGGGCCGCACCGCTGGTGGAAACTCGCGTTGTTCGCCGTGCTGTTTGTGCTGCCTGGCGGATCGGTCGGCGTGGCGGTACTGGCGTGGTTCGAGCATCGGCGGGGACGGAAGGGCGTCAAGACAACAAAAGTCGAGTTGGTGGCGGCGGCCGTGCCTACGGTGAATGCCGCTGTCGTTCCCACTGGCGCGGAAAAGCACGTAGGCCCCGCCGGCGCCTGCCAGGCGCGCGGCGATGCACCGTGCCGGGCCGCCGCCGGTAAGCTGGCCCGCCAGGCCAAGTCGACGGAATCACGGGTTTAACGCCAGGCCGGTAACAGCGCGTAACCTTCGCGGCACCCTCAGTAACACACCTGCCTCCTTCCTCGCATTACCCTTTCAGTTTCCCGCGCCCAGCGGGCTCATACGCTAACATTCCGGCAGACCAAGATCTCGCCCGGCCGGCGGTGCCGCCATTGGCCGCGCCGCGGCGTCCAGAAGGAATTCATTGCATGCAGTCTGATCGAATCTCGCGCGCGCGGATGCTTGCGCCTCACGCCCTGACCATTGCTGTGGCTGCGGCGCTCGCCAGCCTGCTGGCGGCTTGCGCGGTCGGCCCCGACTACAAGCGGCCCGCCGCCGAAATCCCGGCGTCGTACAAGGAAGCCGCGCCCGGCTGGAAAGTCGCTCAACCGGCCGATCAGCAGGATCGCGGCGACTGGTGGAGCATTTACGAAGATCCGCAGCTCAACCCGCTCGAAGAGCGCCTGAACACCGCAAACCAGACCGTCGCCCAATTCGCTGCCGCCTACCGGCAGGCGCGCGCGCTGGTCGGCGAGGCACGTGCGGCGTATTTCCCGACTATCGGCGCGTCGGCGGGTGCAACGCGTTCTGGCAACGGGACGTCGTCCGGCGGCAACTCGACCACCGCGACGAGCCGCTCCGGCGTCAGCAACAGTTTCAACGTGCAGCTCGATGCAAGCTGGGAGCCGGATCTGTGGGGTTCGGTCACCCGCTCGGTGAACTCGCAGAAAGCCGGCCAGCAAGGTGCCGCGGCGGACCTCGCCAACGCACGGCTATCGGCCCAGGCCACGCTCGCCCAGACCTACTTCGCGCTGCGCGCGCTCGATTCGACTCAAAAGCTGCTCGACGACACCGTCGCGGCCTACCAGCGCTCGCTGCAACTCACGCAGAACCAGTACGCGGCCGGCGTTGCCGCGCGCTCCGACGTGATTCAGGCGCAGACGCAATTGCAATCGGCGCAGGCCGCCGCGATCGACAACGGCGTCCAGCGCGCCCAGGACGAGCACGCAATCGCCGTCCTGGTCGGCGAACCGGCCTCGACCTTCTCGATTCCGCCGATGCCGCTCACCGCCACGCCGCCTGCCGTGCCGTCGCAGATGCCGTCCGCGCTGCTCGAGCGGCGTCCGGATATTGCCTCGGCGGAACGCAAGGCCGCGGCGGCGAATGAACAGATCGGCGTCGCCATCGCCGCGTTCTTCCCGTCGCTGACACTGTCGGCTTCCGGCGGCTTCGAAAATTCGGTGTTCTCGCAGTTGCTGACCGCGCCGTCGCGCTTCTGGACGCTCGGCCCGCAACTCGCCGCGACGCTGTTCGACGCCGGCTTGCGGCAGGCCAAGACCGACGCCGCGCGCGCTGCCTACGACGGCGATGTCGCCACCTATCGTCAAACGGTGCTGGCCGCGTTCCAGGACGTCGAGGACAACCTCGCGTCGCAGCGCATCCTCGAACAGGAAATCGTCGTGCAGCGGCAGGCGGTGGACTCGGCGCGTCAGGCGCTCGCCATCGTCACGAACGAGTACAAGGCCGGCACGGTCGGCTACGTCAACGTGCTGACGGCGCAGACCACCGCCTTCACGGCCGAGCAGAAGCTGGAGAACATCGCCGGGCAGCGGATGGTGTCGTCGGTCGGTCTGGTCAAGGCGCTGGGCGGCGGCTGGGACGCGTCGCAGATGAATCGCGAAACAGGTGATGTGGCGGCGCCGGCGCCGCTGCCGGCATCGTCGGCTGCGCCTGTTGCGCAAAGCGCGGCGACGACGCCGTCGCGGATGCACGCCGAGTAGAAGCACTGGCCGTCGAGGCAAAGCAAAAGAGGCATGGCCGCAATCCACGGCCATGCCTCTTTTTTATTGCGTCGACGCCCGGCCGCCCCAACAGGTTCAGCCGCCCCGCGAAGTTAGCGCGCGCCTGCGGCGCAGCGCTGGCCGCCTCGATGAACGACATCGCCGCCGCTTGACCAGCCGGCGCCGCAGCGCCAGGCAGCGTGCCTCAGTGCACGAACGTCAACGCCACCGTGTCCGGTCCGCTCGGCCGCCCCAACAGGTTCAACAAACCCGCGAGATTGTCGCGAGCCTCCGGCGCGGCGCTGGCCGTCCCGTGAAACGACGTCGACGCCGCCGACAGCGTGCCATTGCCGGTCAGCATCAACGGGCCCTTGGTGGTGGTCAGATCGAGCGTGGACGACTCGCCCTGCGCCTGAAACAGCACCCGGTACGAGCCAAGCGGCTTGACCAGCGAGACACGCGAACTGACGTCGGTCAACGTGACCGTCAACTGCCCGAACGCTTCCCGGTTGAAGCTGCGCCAGTCCGACCAGGACAGTTGCACATTGCCCTGCAGATCGAGCGTGTTAAAGGGCGCGCCAAGGCCGCTCAGCAGCGAAGCCGGCACGGCGATCGCGCCGGGCGTGACGGTCGCGCTGCGCGGCGTGGCATCGACGGTGATCGGCTCCGGCATTGCTTCGCTGTGCCGCATGATCATGCGCACGCGGCCCGTAAACAGCGGCCAGAACGCCGTGTGCCATTCGATCCGGCCAGGTAGCAGCGTCGCCGCGCTCATGTCCGAGCCGGCGGCCAGCATCAACGTGGCCGAGCCGTGCCACAGCGAGCCGGCCGGATTGACGAGATTGACGTGGCCGCTCGTCTGTTTGGCGAACTGCGGGGTGATCCAGGCGGCCGGCAGCATCGTCAGCATCACGACCGCGGCGGACAGCACCGCGACCACCAGCCAGGGCAGCGCGACGCGCAAGCGCCGCATCCAGTAATTCATGCGAGATCCTGTGACGGCGAGGTCGCGGTTATTTTCATTTCGCGGTGGACGGCTGCAACGACGCCGTCAGGTCCACCTGGCCGTCTTCCTTGAGCGCCGTGGCGTGCGCCTCCGAGACTTGCACCTTGAACTGCTTGCGCACGTCGTCGACCCAGTTCGTCCACGCCGGGAACGACGCGTTCTTCAACTGGATCTGGACCGCGTTGCCGATCACCTGAACCTGCGTCGCCGCAAGGCCGTGATCGTTGAGCGACGCGGTGAGGGCGTCCTTCAGCGCGGCGCCGGTCGGCGCGACGCCTTGCGCCGCCGCCGACAATTGGCGCGCTTCGTTCGCCTGCGCGGTCATCTGCGCCAACTGCCGCTGCATGGCGGGCAGCGATTCACGCAGATGCGAGCGGCCTTCCTGCGCCGGCGCCCACAGCACCGACCACGCGATCACCACGGCGAGCACGCCGCCGCCCCACGTCAGCAGGGCTTTTTCGCGCTCGGTGCGCTGGTCCCAGAATCCGGCCCATGTTTGAGCGAGTTCAGCTTTCATTGTCCGTTCCTGATGGTCCACTTGCCGGTATTGCTATCGATCCCACCGCTCAGGCCGTTGCGGGCGAGGCGCTTCGCGAGATCGGGATCGAGCTTGACCTCCGGCTTGAAGTTCACGTCGAGCCGCCGGTCGTGATAGTCGAGCGCGGCGATGCCGTTGACCGGCACCGGCGCCAGCGAGCGAGCGAGGCCGTCGGCGAGCGGCAGGAAATCGTCCGGCGACAGTTCGCCCGCCGCGACGCGCAATTGCTGCAACTGGCGCGACATCTGGTCGGGCGCGTCGAGCACGACGGTCGTTTTGGGGAAGGTATTGAGCAGCAGTTCGGTCATCTGCGTGTTGATTGCGTCGCGTTGGCGCGCGAGCATCAGCCACTGCACGTTTGCGCCGATGATGGCAATCACCAGCGCGCCGACCGCGAGCAGCACCGGCAGCCGCAGACGCCGCAGCGTCGCGCGGTCGAGCCGCCACGGCTGCGAAGCAAACTCGAACTGACACAGGTCGAAGCGACACTCCAGCGCGCGTCGCGCGAGCTGCTCGAACGGCAGCGGACTGGCGCCGTGGATGTGCGCAGCCAGCCGCGCCGGGCTATTCGGAGCGAGACTCGGCTCGTTGCCGGGCACTTCGGTGAGCATGTGCAGCGAGACCGGCGCCGCGCCGGCGAGCGCGCCGAGCGTCGCGTTTACCGCGCTGGCCGGCACGGCCAGCCCTTCGCCTTGCACCCCGCGCGCGATCGCCAGTTCGACGCGCGGCACGCTTCGGTCGCCCGCGCTGGCCGCCACGCCTTCGAGCAGCAGGGCGGGCGCGGTCTGCACCACGGCGCCGAGCACGGCGGCCACCATCGGCACCGCAGCCGCGACGCCGGGCGCCACCACCGGCGCGACGCCCGGCAGCGACGTCGCCACGCCTGCTGCGCCGGCCATGGCCGGCTCACCGGCGTTCACCGTTTCCGCGACTTCGGCGGGCACATCGGCATCGAGCGCGGCCGCCAGCGGCAGGCAGCGCGTGACCGGCACCGCGCGCAAGCTGCGATGGCCGGCATTGGAGAACGATTCGCAGATATACCGGAACCAGCCGCGGTCGATGATCGCCAGCAACTGCCGGCCGCCCGCGAGCGGTTTCGGGTCGACGGCGATGTGACAGGTCTGCGGGTCCTGGATCAGTTGATCCTCGACGATGTTGGGCAGCGCCTGACGCAGCCGCGGGCCACGCAACGGCGGCAGTGTGGCGGGCATCATCAGCAGGTCGCGCGCGGCGACCATCAGCACCGTGGTAGAGGCGCGCGGCAGCAGCGCGAGCGCCGACCGGCCGGCGCGCTGGGCGCGGCCCGACTTGTCGAGCAGCACGAACGGCAGCTCCGGCAGTTGCCATTCCTGCGATGGCACCGCCGGATCACGCGGCGGCAATAGAACGATCAGCGTGCTCAAAGGCCACTCTCTCTGGGAAAGGCGTTATTCATAGTTGGTCTTCTACTCGCACGATACGCGTAGTGTGAGTCAATGCGTCGCGATAGACGAGGGTCGTGCGGTCCACCTCGGCGCGTTCGTGCTGCACGCGGCCGTGGATCAGGAAGTAATTCGAGTTGACGTCGAGTTCGCTCGGGTCGATCGAGATCGATTGCACGCCAGCGCCGCGCAACGCGAGTTGTATGTCGCCGACGTTACGGAAAAACACCGTCTGCCGGCGCTCGACGAAGGCTTGCGCCGTCGACACGCTCATTCCCGGTATGACCGCTGCGATGACTTCGGCGGAAGCCGTGTTCACGTTGACCGCCGATACCGTCGGCAGCACGGTGACGAAGGGCCGCAAGCGCGCGACCATCTCGGGCGTATAGCCGGGGATATCGAGCAGCGAGTCGACGCTGGTCATCTGGATCGGTGCGTTCGCGGAACTGTCGTCGCTGTCTTCGATACCCGGTTTGTTGGTGAAGCTGCCGCCGGTGGCGCCGCCCTGGATCGGCGGCGGGGTCGCGGTTGTGCCGTTCGTGGACGTGATGGTCTGGAAACGGGTTGCCGATTGTGCGAGGCTTGCGCGGACCTGGACTGCTGTGGTTTTTGCCAGCTGGCTGTTTGCGCCGAGCGATACCAGTAGGCGCTGGTAGGCGCCGATTTGGTCCATGTCCAATTGCATCACGCCAGGGGCGGGGCTCTCTACCAGATTTCTCAGGTTGAATTTTGCCTGGGCGTCTTCGATTGAACCCGATAGGTAGGTTTCTGCGCCTTGTTGCGCTCTGACTTCGCCTATTTGGCCCAGGAAATCGGATAGGCGGGTTTTGGCTATCGGGACGCCCCATAGGCCACCCAGGTAGGTGATGCCGGCTGAAGTGTCGCCTTCTGAGCGGAGGATCAGGCGCGTCCAGTCTAGCGCGCCGCGGGCTACCCATTGGGCTTGGGAAAGGAGGCGCTGGTTTTCTATCCTTCGGATTTGGACTTGCTGGCGCCAGAGCATGCCCGAGACCAAGATCGCTGATAGCGCGACTACTAACAAGGCGCTGATGATGGCTACGCCGGTCTGGTTTTTCTGGCTCTGTTTTGTGTTGGCCTTTCCTTGAATTCGTGGTGGTCTATTGGCGTTGCCCCTGTGCGGGGCGGCACCTACTTTCTTTGCCGCGGCAAAGAAAGTAGGCAAAGAAAGCCGCTTCACACCACCATTGCCAAGCGGGTCCCCCGCACAGCCTCGGTAGTGGACCATCTGGAATCCGTCACTTCGCACATTCGACACCTGTGACAAGGCCGTCATACCTCCCGCCTCGCACGGTGTGCTCGCCGGAAGGGTAGAGCTCAGCGGTTTTGTCTGCGCGAGGTGGGAGCCGTCGGCTTCGCCTCGGCGCGGCGCCGAAATAGGCCCGGATGCATGCACAGACGCCGAAGCAGACCGGAGATACCGTGAGGCGTAGCTAGGCATTGCCAGCGACCGATGGTTTCGTTGCTTGCCGCTCGGCGCGCGAAGCGCCGCCGGAACGGATGACTGCCTGGTCACTGCCGCTTGCTGTGCGAGGGATTGTGCGTTGATCGCGCCACTACTGTGGCTGTGCGGGGGACCCGCTTGTACGTTAGCGGTTTGAAGCCGCTTTCTTTGCTTACTTTCTTTGCGGCCGCAAAGAAAGTAAGTGCCGCCCCGCACAGGGACAACACCAATAGACCACCGTGATTTCAAGGAAAGCCCAACACCAAAAGCACCCAGACAAACCCATCGGAAAGACAAAAAAGAGAACTTCATTTCACTCTCCGACGAGAAAAACCCGCGTCACGGGCCGCGCCAACGACTTAGCCCCGACACTCACCTGCAGCCCCGTCACAGACCGCGGCAGCGGCGCACTCCCCAGCTGGGGCACCTTAAGATTATTGTCCGCCTCCGTAATGGCGCTCTGCACATCGCCCATCTGCGTAGTCCAGCCCACCTTGGGCACATAAACCTGAGCAGAAATAGAACCAACACCGGCCATCAGCGGCACACCACTCCATCCTTCACCTTCGCTGCCGCGCAAAGCCCGCCGCAACTCGCCCATATTCCCCAACGGCGGCGACGCATACCGAATCACACGTCCATCGGACACGCGATACCTCACCACCTGCAACCTCGGCGCCGCACCCGGCAAATTCATCTGCCGCACGATCTGCAACACGCTGCCGGACACCGATACAGCCGCCTGCCCAGCCTCATCATCCGACGCGGCCTGCCGCGCATCAATCCGCATCTGGTCGAACAACTGCGCAAAAACGCGCTCTTCTTCCATCGCGCTCGTGATGGTCTGCCGGCCGCGAATGATCTGGTCGAGCCCGCGCCACGACAACACGGCAATCACCGCCAGAATCGCAATCGCCACCAGCAATTCGATCAGCGTGAAACCACGCGCGCCCGATCGGCGGCGGCGCTCAGAGCGAACGGTTGTTTTCATTCGCGACCACCGTCACCATCTGAGCCAGATTGCCGGACCCGCCCGGCATCGTCACCATCACTTCCACTCGACGAAACACCGGATTCGGCGTGGCCGTCACTTGCTCCGTACAGATCAACTGCAAGTTGCCCTGCGAACAGTCGAAACTCGTCGAGCCGACGTTCGGCCAGGCATGCGCCAGATGCAATTGCGCCAACGTATTGTCCGCGCTCCAGCCCGCCAGCAAGCGGCGGTGCAGATCGGCCTCGCCGCTCGCGAGACTGCCCACCGCCCGCAACGAGGCGGCCAACGCCACCGCAATGATCGCCAGCGCCACCAGCACTTCGATCATCGTAAAACCGCGCTGCGCGCCGTGGACCCTCTCGCGAGCCGTCATGCTCCTGCAACGACGCATCTCAGTGCACCTCGTAGCGGCCATTGCCGGTGCCGACGATCGTCGCGCTCCCGGCTGCCGAAAACAGCGTGATCTGCACGGGCACGTCGATCGCCTCGGTGCCGAATACGATACGGCTGGGCTGCGAATCCGAACCCGGATAGCTGATGCTCACGCCGGTCACGCCACCTTCCCAGCGACGCGGCCCAAGCAGATCGTCACGCAGCGGACGCCAGCCGTCTTCGGTGCGCAGGTCGAAACGAAAGCCGCCATCGAGCGGTTGCCAGGCGATCGGCCGCGCGCGCACCTGCGCTTCGTCGCCGGCCGATTCGAACAGCAGCGCGAGACGCTGCGCTTCCTCGTTCAGATCGGTGCGCGGATTGCGTGTCATCGTCAACGCGGTCAAGGACACCAGCAGGCCCGCGATCACCAGCACCACCAGCATTTCCAGCAGCGTGAAACCCGCCGCGCGTTTGCCGCCGCCGCGCCTGCCCGCGTCACCCGGGCGGCGCACGCCATGCGGGCGCGCGCCGGTACACACCGCGCGCGGCAACGAAGCCGTACAGGGCGTGTCCACACGGGACTTGCAAGGGGACAATCGCATAGTGCCGGCCACGAACGATCAACTCAAAATCAAACGACGATGCATCGAGAGGAACGCGCGAGGTTCAATCCCGCCGCGCGCATGAAAACCACCGACTCCTTAAACGCCTACTGCCACGAGCCGACGTCGGCGTCATTGCCTTCGCCGCCCGCCTTGCCGTCCGCGCCATAGCTGAACACGTCGATCTCGCCGTGCACGCCCGGATTCAGAAACTGGTAGGCGTTACCCCACGGATCGTTCGGCAGACGCTCGAGGTAGCCGCCGTCTTTCCAGTTGTTCGGCACGGGGTCCGTGCCCGGCTTTTCGATCAGCGCGCGCAAACCTTGCTCCTGCGTCGGATAACGGCCGTTGTCCAGACGGTAGAGTTTCAGCGCCTGCATCATCGTGCCGATGTCCTGCTTGGCGGCGACACGGCGCGCTTCGTCGGGACGGCTCATGATCTTCGGCACGATCAACGCGGCCAGAATGCCCAGAATCGCGATCACGACCATGATTTCGATCAGCGTGAAACCGCGTTGACGACGGCTGCGCGGACCCGCGATGTCATGACGGCGAGTGGTCGACAGTTGCATAGCTTGCTACCTCTTTTCAGGTGAAATTTCTGACTGGGCGGGATTCGCGTTTTGGCAATCAGGCTGCCATTGAACACGCCCGGCCGGTCATTTTAATGTCATGCAGTTGAAGGGTCGTGAGAAGGCGCTTTCAGCCCAACGCAATTTTCACAATAGTCCGTACAATGATGCGCATGAACGCCATCCAAATTCGCTTTCTGTCGCTCGCGCTGTTCGCCGTGTTCTGCGCGACGCTGACCTACTGGGTCATCACGCTCAGCACGTTGTCCGGTGCGCCGTTGCCCGCCGCCGCCGCGCATGCGCAGATCTCGACCGAGCAGGCTGCCACGCTGTTCGGCGGCCAACTCACGCGCAACGCCAACCAGGACGTGCGGCTGTTCGGCATCCTCGCTTTGCGGGAAGGCGCCGCGGCCATCGTCAGCGTGGGCGGCGAACCGCCGCGTGCCGTGTCGCTCGGCAGCGCGCTGATGCAAGGCAGCAAACTTTCCGAAGTCCGCGCCCGCTCGATCATCATCGACCGCAATGGCGCGCATTCCGAAGTGTTCCTGCCGGCCAACCCCGCAGGTCCGACGATCTACGTGCGCTGAAGCAAAAGCGCAAAGCAGCAGCTTCGCTTTAACTGATGTTTGCGCGGTGACCACACCGGTCATCGCGCGATTCAGTCTCTCTTCCGGCCTTACTGCACCAGGTTGTTCAACTCGATGATCGGCAGCATCACCGCCAGCACGATCACCAGCACCACGCCCCCCATCGCCAGAATCAGCAACGGCTCCAGCAGACTCGTCAGGAACATCGTGCGGCGTTCCAGTTCGCGCGCTTCGCCGTCTGCCGCGCGGTCGAGCATCGTGGTCACGTCGCCGGTCGCTTCGCCCGAACGAATCAGGTGAACCAGCACAGGCGGAAACGTCTTCGTGTTGCCGAGCGCGCGTGACAGCGACGTGCCTTCGCGCACACGCACAATGGCGTCGTCGATGTTCTCGCGCATCGCGTTATTGCTAAGCGTTTCGGCGGCGGCTTGCAGCGCGCGCAGAATCGGCACGCCCGCCGCGGTGAGAATGCCGAGCGTGCTGGCAAAGCGCACGGTGTTGTAGCCGCGTACGAGTTTGCCGAGCAACGGCGCGGTCAGTAGCCAACGGTCGAACGCGAGGCGCGGGCCGGGCTGCTTCAGAATCGAGCGCACCAGATACATCAGCACGACCACGCCGATCAGCATCGCCCACCACCAGTTCCGCACGAACCCGGAAAGCGCCATCATCATGATGGTGAGGAAGGGCAGTTGCTGCTTGGTGCTGGCGAACACGTTCACCACCTGCGGCACCACGTAGCTCAACAGAAACGTGACGATACCGAAAGCGATAATCGTGACGATGGTCGGGTATGTGAACGCGAGCACGATCTTCTGCTTCAGCGCGTTGCGTTGCTCGATGTAGTCGGCGAGCCGCGACAGCACCAGGCCGAGCTTGCCGGTATGTTCACCAGCCGCGACCAGCGCGCGATAAATCTCGGGGAAGTCTTTCGGATGCTGCGTCAGCGCATTGGCCAGCGAATGGCCGCCGAGTACTTCCGCGCGGATCGACGCCATCAGTTCGCGAATGTAGTCGCGCTCCGATTGCTCGGTGAGCACCGCGAGCGCTTCGTCGAGCGGCAAGCCGGCAATCAGCAGGCTGGCGAGCTGGCGCGTCAGGATCGCCTGCTCGCGTTGCGACAGACGCCGCCCCAGCGACAGCCGTTGATTACGCTCGCCGCGCGTGCGCGTGGCGGCCGGTTCGACGACGAGCGGCGTCAATCCTTGCGAACGCAGATTGGTCCGCGCGCCGCGCGCGCTGTCCGCGTCGAGCACGCCTTTTTGCGCCTTGCCCGCCGCGTCGATCGCTTCGAAACGAAATGCCGGCATGCGCTTATGCTCCGCCCGTGACGCGGATCACTTCTTCGAGCGACGTCAGCCCGGAGGCGAGCCAGCGGTCCGCATCCTCACGCAGCGTGCGCATGCCTTGCGCACGGCCGGCCGCGAGAATTTCCGCATCGGCTGCGTTGCGGTGAACGAGCGTGCGGATGTTATCGTCGATCAGCAGCAGTTCGTAGACGCCGCGGCGTCCCGCATAACCGGAATGGCCGCACCGGTCGCAACCGACCGGATGGTAGCGCACGCTGCCGTCTTCTTCGACACGCTCTTCGCGGCATATCGGGCACAGGCGCCGCACCAGCCGCTGCGCCAGCACGCCGAGCAGCGATGACGCCAGCAGATACGGCTCGACGCCCATGTCGGTCAGACGAGTCACGGCGGATGCCGCGTCGTTGGTGTGCAGCGTGGCCAGCACGAGGTGGCCGGTCAGCGACGCCTGCACCGCGATCTGCGCAGTCTCCAGGTCGCGGATTTCACCGATCATGATGACGTCCGGATCCTGCCGCAGAATCGAGCGCAGCGCCCGCGCGAAGGTCATGCCGATCCGTTCGTTGACCTGCGTCTGGCCGATGCCCGACAGGTCGTATTCGATCGGATCCTCGACCGTCATGATGTTCGTGGTCGCGGTTTCGAGCCGCGACATGGCCGCATACAGCGTGGTCGTTTTACCGGAGCCGGTCGGCCCGGTCACCAGCACGATGCCGTGCGGCCTGCCGATCAGTTTGTCGAACCTGCCGAGCGTATCCGACGCCATGCCGAGCGCTTCGAGGTTCAGGCGTGACGCGTCTTTTTCCAGCAGACGCAGCACCGCGCGTTCGCCGTGGCCGGTCGGCAGCGTCGAGACGCGCACGTCGACCGGGCGGCCGCCCACGCGCAGCGTGATACGGCCGTCCTGCGGCAAACGCTTTTCGGCGATATCGAGCTGCGCCATGATCTTGATCCGCGAGATCAGCGCACCGTGCAGCGCTTTCTTCGGCCGCACGACGTCGCGCAACGTACCGTCGACGCGAAAGCGCACCACAGAAGAGGTTTCGAACGGCTCGATGTGAATATCCGACGCCTGCTCGCGCGCCGCTTGCGTGAGCAGCGCGTTGATCATGCGGATGATCGGGGCGTCGTCTTCCGACTCCAGCAGATCCTCCACCTCGGGAATGTCCTGCATGAGGCGCGAAAGATCGACCTCGCCTTCCACTTCGCCGACCACCTGCGCAGCGCTGCCGTCCTGGCGCGAATACGCCTGGTTGATCGCCTGCGTGAGCTCATCGGCGGGCAGACGTACGATCGACACTGCGCCGAAGTTACGTGCTATTTCGGACAGCGCCGCGTCGCTCGTGCGTTCGCTGATCCAGACCTCGAGGCTGTCCGCATGCTGATGCGCGACCAGAATCTGGCCGGCACGGGCAAAGCCGTAAGGCACGAGCCGCGCGGCGATGGCCGAAGGCGCCTCGCGCCCGGCATGCTCCGTCGCGCCCGCGGGCGACATCGCCGCGGCCTGCGTCGCTTGCGTCGCGGCACCGGCTCGCGTTGCGGCTGACGTAGCAGACGCTGACGGCGGCGTGGACGGCGTGCTCACGGCCGCACTCCAGGCGACGCCGTGGACGGCGTCACAGTGACCGGATTGCTCTGAGTGGACGGCGCCACGGTGACCGGATTCGTCTGCACGGCACCATTCGTGGCCGGCGCGGGAACGACCGTGGGCGCTCCGCCGTTGGCCGGCGGCGGCGCCAACTGCTGACGGCGCATCTTGTCGAGATCGAACAGATTCATCGCGGGCGACCCGCCCTGGCTCGGACCGATTGGCATCGGCGGAACCACCGGATCGTCGTTGTCCTTCATCAGATTGTTGTCCTGCTTGTACGCACCCTGCACGCCCTGAATGTAGTCGTAGCGATTCGACGTCACGGCCTGAGAGGTACTGCGATCGTTGATGATCACAGGGCGCAGGAACACCATCAGGTTGGTCTTGTTACGGGTCTTCTGTTCCGAGCGGAACAGCTGGCCGATCCACGGAATATCGCCGAGCAGCGGCACCTTGCTGTTGCTGACCTGGTAGTTGTCCTGCATCAAGCCGCCCAGCACGATGATCTCGCCGTTATCGGCGAGTACCGTCGACTGGATCGAACGCTTGGTGAATTCCGGGCCGGCCGGGTTGGTCGCCGCGTTGTTCGTGCCAGTGACGATCGCCGAGTCTTCGGTGTAGAGCTGCAGCTTGAGAATGCCGCCGTCCGTGATTTGCGGCTTCACGTGCAGCGTCAGACCGACGTCGACGCGGTCGTAGGTATTGAACGCCGAAGTCGCCGTCGCGCTCGTCAGATTCGAATACGAACCCGTCTGAATAGGGACGTTCGTACCCACGACGATCTTCGCTTCCTCGTTGTCGAGCGTGATGAGATTAGGCGTCGACAGCACGTTCGCATCGGCGGTTTGCGACAACGCCTGGAGCAGCGCGCCGAGTCCTTGCACACCGAAGATGTTGTGAATCCAGCCGATGTTGAGACCCTGCTGGAGATTTTGGGCAGCGAGCGCGCCGGCGAGACCGCCGGTTGCGCCGGCCGCCACGGCGCCCGCCGTCAGATTGACGATGCTGTTGCTGCTACCGGTCTGTAGATTGGTGCCGGCGAAGATCGAATTGTTCGCGACCTGCCACTGAATGCCGAGGTTGCCGCTGGTGTTCGAGTTCAACTCGACGATCAACGCCTCGAGATAGACCTGCGCGCGACGTGCGTCGAGCTGGTCGATCACCGCGCGCAGATTGCGGTACACCGGCTCGGCCGCCGTGATGATCAGCGAGTTGGTCGCGGAATCCGCCTGGATCATGCCGCCTTGCTGATTGTCGTCGCTCTTGTCCTTGTCGTTCCCGAAGCCGCCGGTATTGGAACCGCCGCCCGCGCCATATCCGCCCCCGCTGCCGCTGCCCCCCATCGGCGAAGCCAGGGAGCTGCTGCCGAGTCCGCCCGACGGCAGCGGCGGCGTACCCGACGAGCCCGTCGAATTGTTGCCGCCGATGCCGCCGCCGCTGTTCTGGTTGAACGAATTCGCGTCGTTCGAGTTGCTCGACGAGCCGGTGTCGCCGCCTTTGCCGAACATCCCGCGCAAGGTCTTGGCGAGCTTCGTCGCGTCCGCATTGCGCAGCGGCACGACGTGAATGTTGCCGGGCATGGTGGTCGGCGTATCGAGTTCTTTCGCCAGTTGCCTCGCCGCCGCGAGACGCGCGCCGTTCGACGCGCGGATCAGCAGCGAGTTGGTGCGCGGGTCGGCGGTGACCGACACCTTCAGCGTCGCGTCCGTGCTACCGATCGAACCCGGGTCGAGCATCTTGTTGAGTTGCGTGGCGATGTCGATCGCATTGGCGTTCTTCAGCTGCACCACCGATACCGACTGGCCCGCCGCCGAATCCACGCCCTGGATGATCTGGGCGATACGCCGCACGTTGTCGGCGTAGTCGGTGACTACAATCGAATTGTTGGCGGGGTAGGCCGCCACGGTATTGTTCGGCGAGATGAGCGGACGCAGCACCGGCAACAGATTGTTGGCCGATTCATTCTTCAGAATGAATACCTGCGTGATCACCTGGTCGCCGCGGGCCGTAGGCGCATTGCCGACATAGGTCGGCACGCCTTGCAGCTTCGCGTCGGCCTCGGGCACGACTTTCAGTACGCCGTGGTCCTGCACGAGCGCGAAGCCCTGCATGCGCAATGCGGACTGCAAGGTTTTCAGCGCCTGATCTTCGGGCACTGCGTTTTCCGACACGAGATTCAACTGACCTTTCACACGCGGGTCGACGATGATCGTTTTGCCGGTTGCCGCGCCAATCGCCTTGGCCACCTGGTCGATGTCCGCGTTGACGAAGTTCAGTGTCACCTGTGCCTGTGCTGTCTGCGCGGTGATCAAGCCAGCCACCAGCAGCGCCGTTGCGACGCGACGCAAAGCCATACGATTTCTTCTCATGGAATAGGGTATCGATGCCGACGGCCGTAGCCGCCGACGGTCATGCAGTGTGGACATGGGAGCAGGCCGCCGCCCTGTCGATCTGCCGGCCGGCCTCGCGGACGATCATCGTCCTCGTTGCCCACCGCCCGATGTCCGAAAAAAATGAACAGTAACAGTTTTTCATGTCGGATTTGTCACAAAACGAACTGTCTCGTGCGATTTCTCTAGAGACCGCCACCTGTTGTCAAGCAATTGAAAGCTGAAGAAAAGCCGGGCGATGGGCGCGAAAACGTTTCGTTTTCTGCTCTCTTATGTCGGTTAGCCAACTTGACGGGGGTCCGCCTGCCGGTATGATACGAGCCGTTCGGGTCCCTGGTTGCGGGTTGCCGACGCGGGTTTTCCCCGATGTCCGACAAACGTCCGGCCAGCGTGGCCCGGCGGCTGTCAGTGGCTGAAGTATGGCCGATGCGATGCCTTACCGAACCTTACTCTTGCGCTTTGCTTAGTGGTCTTGACTGATGAAACGAAGCTTCGTCACCGTCGCAGTAGGACTTGCCGTGCTGATAGCAGCAGGGTCCGCGCGCGCCGATTGCTTTGACGAAGCAGCGAAGTATCAGAAGGTCAACCCCTTGATTCTGCGCGCAATTGCGTGGCAGGAGTCACACAATCGTCCCGACGCAACGCATAAAAATTCGAACGGCTCGACCGACTACGGCGTGATGCAGATCAATTCGATCCATCTGCCCGTGCTCGCCCAATATGGCATCTCGCAAGGCACGCTGATGGAGCCGTGCAAGAACGTCTATATAGCCGCATGGCATCTGCGCCGCCAGATGAACAAGTACGGCAATACCTGGCAGGCAATCGGCGCCTATCACTCCGAGACGCCGACGCTGCGGGACAAGTACGCGCAGCAGATCGCCGCGATCCTGCGCAAGTGGAATCTGATGCCGGCAGCGCGCTGATCCGGCCTGTCCCGCGACCTCCGCCCGTTTTGATGCACAATGCGGCTTCGTGCCGCCGTCGAGGCTCGACCTCGTTGCGGTCCGCAGTCATGCGGCCCCGAGCCCGGCACGCCTTCCAATCCTCTAGCTTCTCCGTACTGCGATGAACCAGCCGCTATTGCCCGTCACCGTGCTCTCCGGTTTTCTGGGCGCCGGCAAGACCACGCTTCTGAATCACATCCTCGCGAATCGCGCGGGTTTGCGCGTGGCCGTGATCGTCAACGATCTGGCCGCCGTCAATATCGATGCGACCCTCGTGCGCGATGCCGCCGCGCTTTCTCACGTCGAGGAGCAACTCGTCGAGCTGTCGAACGGCTGCATCTGCTGCACGCTGCGCGACGATCTGCTGATCGAGATCAAGCGTCTGGCCGGGGAACAGCGCTTCGACGCGATTCTGATCGAGTCGACCGGCGTGGCCGAGCCGATGCCGATCGCCGAAACCTTCACCTTCGTCGACGACGAAGGCGCGTCGCTCTCCGACGTCGCGCGGCTCGACACGATGGTGACCGTGGTCGATGCGTTCAACTTCCTGCGCGACTACGGTTCGGCCGACGCACTCGCCGAGCGCGGCATCGCCGCGACCGAGGAAGACGACCGCACGCTGGTCGAGTTGCTGATCGAGCAGATCGAATTCTGCGACGTGCTGGTGGTGAACAAGGCCGATCTGGTGAGCGCCGACGAGCTCACGCGCCTGCAGCGCATTCTCGGCCGGATCAACCCGCGCGCGGTGCAAGTGGTCGCCCGCTTCGGCGAGGTGCCGCTTGCGCAGGTGCTGAACACCGGCCGCTTCGATTTCGACGAGACGGCGAGCGCGCCGGGATGGTTGGCGTCGCTCAATCACGAGCATGACCACGAACACGGCCATGCTCATCACGGTGAGGCGGACGAGTTCGGCATCGGCAATTTCATTTACCGGGCGCGCCGGCCGTTTCATCCGGAACGCCTGTGGGCGTTGCTGCATCAGGAGTGGAAGGGCGTGCTGCGCAGCAAGGGCTTCTTCTGGCTGGCCACGCGTAACGATATCGCCGGTTCGCTCTCGCAGGCGGGCGGTGCGTGCCGGCACGGTCCGGCGGGCATGTGGTGGGCCGCTCAGGATCGCAGCGAGTGGCCCGATGGCGACGACGAGCTGGCCGCCGAAATCGCCGCGGACTGGTACGGCGATCCGAACGATCTGAGCATTGGCGACCGTCGCCAGGAGCTGGTCATGATCGGCGTCGACATCGACGCGGCGGTCTGGCAAGCGAAGTTCGACGCGTGTCTCTTGACCGATGAAGAATACGCGCAGGGACCGCAAGCCTGGGAGCAATTCGCCGACCCGTTCCCGGCCTGGGACTTCGACGAAGACGACCACGATCATCATGACCACGACGGTCATGGCCACGGTGAAATCGTGCATCGTCACGACTGAACTGAACGGCCTTCGCCGCTCGGCGGAATCGAGCCGCGACGCCCGTCGCGGCTTTCCCATGCACAATGCGCAGGCGAAAAAAAACCCGCCGTTGGCGGGTGTCAACTGCCTGGCAGCAATCTGCTTAGCGCTTGTTGACTGCGTCCTTGAACGCCTTACCAGCCGTGAACTTGACGGTCTTGGCGGCCGGGATCTTGATAGTTTCGCCGGTCTTGGGGTTACGACCCGTACGCGCTGCGCGCTTGCCCGAACCGAAGCTGCCGAAGCCGATCAACTGGACCGCATCACCCTTCGACACAGACTTCTTGATCACTTCAAGCAACGTGTCCAGCGTTTCACCGGTTTGAGCCTTGCTGGCGCCCGTCTGTCCTGCGACGGCGTCGATCAGTTCCTGTTTGTTCATTAAGGTTCCTTTCTGAGTTTAGGTTGACACGAACAGCGCGAACGCGCCGATTATACGTGCGCGGGCCGCGCCGTCGAGCAGCGCCGGCTCCGGATCCCCTCCGGACCAATAGCGCCGGACTGATGACTGTCCGTCGGCCGTGCTGCCGCTCCCTTCGCGGCGCTTGCTATGATAGCGCAGCGCAAACCCAATCAGGACAAGGGTTTCGAAGATTTACGCGGTTCCGGGGTCGATATCGCAAGGAAATCGCAATTTTTGCGTTCGGCGACCTTCAACCGAGGCCTGAAACCCAGTATGGACGGGGCCTGGCGTTGGTTTTTGCCAACGTTCGGCGCGTCTATTTCGCCGTCCGGCGAGCTGCGCGCGCGCGGTAACGTTCTACCCGCGCGTGAGTAACCGCCGGGCCGCCCCAAGTTTTCTCACCGCCCTCGGGGCGCCTGGCGCGAAGCGACAGGTCTGGGGGCATTTTTCCGAGCGTCATTTTCCGTCGCGCATGACTGATCCGCTGATCCCCGCCGTCCTCGCTTTTCGCCACAACGGCACGCCTTTTTCGCCGCTTTACGACGACATCTATCACAGCGCCGTAGGCTGTCTCGAACAGGCTCATTACGTATTCCTGCGCGGCAATTCGCTGCCCGACCGGTGGCAGGGCCGCCGCATTTTCACGGTGCTGGAAACCGGCTTCGGCATGGGCATCAATTTTCTGATGACCTGGGCCGCGTGGCGCGCCGACTCGTCGCGCTGCGAGCGGCTGCATTTCGTGTCGACCGAGAAGCATCCCTTTACCGTCGCCGATTTACGCAAGGTGGTTGCAGCGACGATTTCCGATCCGGGGATTGCCGCCCTCGCGGAAGCGCTCGCGAACGCCTGGCCGATGCTCGTCCCCGGCACGCATCGGCTTGAATTCGATGAAGGGCGCGTGGTGCTCACGCTGGTTTTCGGCGACGCGCAGGAGAGCCTGCCTGCCTTGAGGCTGCGCGCCGATGCGTTTTACCTCGACGGCTTCGCGCCGGCCAAGAATCCCGAACTCTGGAGCCCGGCGATCTTCAAGGCACTCGCGCGGCTGGCAGGCGAGGGCGCCACCTTCGCCACCTACAGCAGCGCCGGCGACATCAAACGCGCGTTGACGCAATGCGGCTTCGAGTACCGCAAGGTAGACGGCTTCGGCTGGAAACGGGCGATGCTGGTCGGCCATTTCGCGCCGCGCTGGCGCGTGCGCCGTTATGAGCCGCCGGCGCCGCTCGCGGTCGACGAAAGGCATGCGGTGGTGATCGGCGCGGGGTTGGCCGGCTGCGCGGTGATCGAACGGCTCGCCGCGCGCGGCTGGCGCGTCACGTCTCTGGAGCGGCACGCTTCGGTGGCGCAGGAGGCATCAGGCAATCCGGCCGGCGTGTTCCATCCCATGATTTCGCGCGACGACAGCGTCGCCTCGCGCGTCACGCGTGCCGGCTTTCTGTATGCGCTCAGACGTTGGGCCGCGCTCGAGCGGCTCGGACACGCGCCGTTGCGCGGCGGCCAAGGCTTGTTGCAGATTGCCGCGGACGACGATGAAGCCCGTTCGATCAGCGAAGCGATCGACGCGTTCGGCTATCCGTCCGACTACGTGACGCCTGTCTCTTCAGACGAAGCTCAGCGGCTCGCCGGGATGCCGCTCGCGCGCGGCGGATGGTTCTTTCCACAAGGTGGCTGGATCGACCCGGCGTCGCTGTGCGCCGCGCAGTGCGCTGCAGCGGGTCAACTGCTTGAGCGCCGCTTCGGTGTCGACGTCGCGCGGATCGAGCGGTCCAGCGGCCAATGGACCGTATTCGACACCTCGGGCGAGGCCATCGCCCATGCGCCGGTGGTGATCGTCGCCAGCGCGCACGATGCCGCGCGCATCGCCGGTTTGCAGCGCGCGCCGACTCGCAGCATTCGCGGCCAACTCACTTTGCTGCCGGCCGGCACGGTGCTGCCGCCGCTTCAGATGCCGGTGATCGGCGAAGGCTACGCGGTGCCGCTGGCGGACGGCGTGACGTTAACCGGCGCCACTTATGAGCTCGACGACCCCGAGACATCGCTGCGCGCGGACGGCCACATGGAAAACCTCGAGCGCGTCGCGCAGATGCTGCCGGCGTTCGCGGGAGTCGTCGATCGGGTTCGGTCGGCGGACTTGACCGGACGCGTCGCGTTTCGCTGCGTCACCAGCGATCGCATGCCGATGATCGGCCAGCTCGCCGACGAAGCGCAGGCAGCGCTCGATGCCCAGCGTCTGCGGGGCGCATGGCCGCTCGATCTGCCCCGCGCGGACGGCCTGTACGGTGCTTTTGCGTACGGTTCGCGAGGCCTCGTATGGGCGGCACTCGGCGCGGAACTGATCGCCTCGCAACTGGAAGGCGAACCGTGGCCACTCGAACGGGATCTGGCTGAAGACGTCGACCCGGCGCGCTTCCTGTTGCGCGCATTGCGTCAGGGGACGGTGAGTTAACTGCAGGCTCCCCCTAGCACGCGCGGCAGATGAGTTATGCACTGAGAGTTGTGGATAACCACGCCGTTTACCGGCGCAACGGGTGTGGAACCGTTGTGGACGTAAACGGGGTAACTTTGCCGTCGCCGAAAATCGCCAAAAGTTACCCTTGTATACGCGCCGCTCGCCCACATGCTGTGCATCCGGTTATGCCGTCGGCAAAGCGATGATTCATTTCGGTAAACAGGAGTTATCCACAGAAACCGAGGCACCTTGTTAACTGTTACTACGTATACATACGGTAAACCTGTAAACAGAAAGACCGTGGCTGGAGCAGAGCTTATCGGCGGAGCTTGCCCCCTCCTAAACCGTGCAAAACTTCTGCGGCGATGTCCCGAAAAGCACATCTGCCGCGGTCAAACTAGCCGTCTGCCCGGCCGGATTCGCGCCCAAAACGGTCGGTTTTTCCTCATGTCGGCGAGATAACGTACGTTTTTACCGTTTTACCAGCATGTTCGCGCCTTTTCGGTCAAGGCTGAAAAAGCTATGGCACAATCGCCTTCTTTTCCGCGTCGTGCCTTGTCTCTACAGCGGCACACGCAGTAAACGGAACGGTGCCGCGCAATCAGAATCTGATTCAAAGTCGACGGCGTTCTTTCACCGTGCCGGTTGCTACGGCCGCACCCCGAATGCGCCAGGCTCCCTGCTGCTGCCGCGCATTCAGATCATCCGATCGTTGAAAACTCGCAACGCTGGCCACGCGAAGCGATCGCGACAGTGAGCGCTTCATGTGCCCACCCCGCTCGCCGGTGTTTGCGCCGGTTCGTGTCGCCTGCCGTTGCTGCTAAGGAGAACCCATCACGATGAATTCGGCGTTTTCATTTTTTCCAGCCTGGCCGCTTTCACCCGACGCCATTTTTTGGGCTGGTCTCGCATTGCTCGCCGCCGGTCTGTGCGGTGAGCTGTGCTATCGCGCGTGGCGTTTACCGCGCATTTCCGGCTATGCGGTCATTGGTCTGATTGCCGGCGCGGCCGGTTCGGGCGTGATCGATGCCGATTCCGCGAGCGCGGCGCGGCCGCTGCTCGACGTCGCGCTCGGTTTGCTGTTGTTCGAACTCGGCAGCCGGCTCGATTTGCGCTGGATTCGTCGCAATCCCTGGCTGATTCTGTCGAGCGTCGCTGAAGCCACGCTGACATTCGCGCTCGTGTTGCCTGTCTTGCTGTTCCTGAACGTGCCGCTGATGGTGGCAACCGTGCTCGCCGCGATCGCCATGGCGACGTCGCCGGCCATGGTGATTCAGCTGAAAACGGAATTGCGCGCGGAAGGCCAGGTCACCCAGCGTCTGTTGACTTTGACCGCCCTGAACAGCATGTACGCCGTGGTGATCGAAAAGCTCGTGTCGAGCTGGCTGCATCAGGAGATGTACGGCAACGTATTCGCGACCATCCTGCAGCCGCTTTATCTGCTGGTCGGCTCGCTCGTGCTCGCGTATCTGCTCGCGCGCACCTGCACCTTCTTTTATCGACGTTTGAACATGCAGGACGAGCACTCGTTCGTCGCGTTGTTCGGCCTCGTGCTGCTGGCCATCGCGGTCGCGCATCTGTTCAAGCTGTCGACCATTCTTGCGTTGCTGGCCGCCGGCATCATCGTGAAGAATCATGAAGCGCGTCCGCAGTTGTGGCCGGAGCACTTCGGCACGGCCGGCTGGTTGTTGACGGTGATTCTGTTCGTGCTGACGCTGACTTCGTTCGAATGGAAAGACATCGCGCTTGGCGGCGTCGCGGCGCTCGGTCTGATTGTTGCGCGCCTTGTCGCTAAACTGGTCGGCGTGCTGGCGTTTGCCAAGCCGAGCGGTTTGAACTGGAAGCAGGGGATGGCGCTCGGTCTGTCCTTATCGCCGATGTCGGCGCTCGCGTATCTGCTGGTCGACGACACCTACAACCTGTATCCGAACTTCGATCCGCAACTGCGCGCGATCGTGATGTGTTCCATTTTCGTGCTGCAGATTCTCGGGCCGTGGCTCGTCTATCGCAGCCTTGCGCTCGTCGCTGAACGGCGCGAAGCGTAAGCGCAAGCCAATGAGCGTGCTGCGCCGTTCAAAGCTCGATGCTTGACGCGCTTTATCCGACTTAATTCGATTCAAAAACGGCCGGGCATGTGACCCACACCCGGCCGACCTGACTCAGGGGACGCCATGTCACTCGAACCCTTCATCGATTCGAAACCGTTCACATTCGGTGTCGAACTCGAGATGCAGATCGTCAATACGCACGACTATGATCTGACCAAAGCCGGCTCGGATCTGCTGCGCCTCATCAAGGACGAAAAGATCCCCGGCAACATCACGCCGGAAATCACCGAAAGCATGATCGAGTTGTCGACCGGCATTTGCACGACGCATGAACAGGCCGTCACCGACTTGCGCAAGATTCGCGACACGCTGGTTTCAGCAGCAGATCACCTGAACGTCGGCTTATGCGGCGGCGGCACGCACGCGTTCCAGCAATGGAGCGAGCGGCAGATCGTCGATACGCCGCGCTTTCAGTACATCTCCGAGTTGTACGGCTATCTTGCCAAGCAATTCACGGTGTTCGGCCAGCACGTACATATCGGGTGCCCTGATCCGAACAGCGCGCTCTATCTGCTGCATTCGATGTCGCGCTTCATTCCGCATTTCATCGCATTGTCCGCGTCGTCGCCGTTCGTGCAGGGTGTCGATACCGGTTTTCATTCGGCACGACTGAATTCCGTCTTCGCGTTCCCGCTGTCGGGCCGCGCGCCGTTCGTGCTGACGTGGGACAGCTTCGAGGAATATTTCTCGAAGATGGTTCACACCGGTGTCGTCAACAGCATGAAAGATTTTTACTGGGACATTCGGCCGAAGCCGGGTTTCGGCACGATCGAAGTTCGTGTGATGGACACGCCGTTTTCGGTGGATCGCGCGGCGGCGATTGCCTGCTACATCCAGACGCTTGCCCGGCATCTGCTGCTCGACAAACCGATCACGCCGCAAGAAGACGATTACCTCGTCTACACGTTCAATCGTTTCGAAGCATGCCGCTTCGGTCTGGCCGGCACCTGCATCAATCCGCAAACGGGCGAGCGCAAGACGATTTCCGAAGACATCCTCGAAACGCTGGATCTGATTGCTCCGCACGCCGAAGCGTTGGGTTCGGGCAACGCCCTTGCCGAGATCGGCGCGATCGCTCGCGGTCAGGTCAACGATGCAACCTGGCTACGCGGTGTGGTCGAACGGGAAAAGTCTCTGCATGAAGCCGTCAGACAGCAGTGTTTGCAGTGGCGGGCCTAACCGAAGGCAGGATGGCCTGCGTGAAACCGTAAGGAAACCCGCCTCGAGCGGGTTTTTTTCAATAAATTAATTTTCCAGCTCGGCGTGCCTTAGGTTTTTATAGCGTTAACGTATACAAACGTAGTAGTAGTTAACAAGCATTGCATCTGCCTGTGGACAACTGAATAATTCCCTGCAAAGTCAATGCGCTGCGTAAACCATAACTGAGCTGATCGAGGGCGCATCGGCGGCGGTATACGAGGACAACTTTGTGACAGGTGGACCAGGCCTGGGTGCTTATCAAGAATCGGCGCACAAGCCATCCCTGAGTTTTCCCGTGGTTATCCACAGCTTGTGTTGGATAAGTTAGCTGTACGATTCGCCGCTCTCGCATAGAATGTCGTTTTCGCTGCTTTGCCTTGCAAGGCGGTAAATTTTTGAGATAGTAGAAAACCGTCTTGTCGCAGTTGGGCGAGGCTACCCCACACAGGCTACGGGCGCGGTCGGCAGGCAGTTCGCCGGCATCGTACGAAAGCTGTAAATAAACCAATCGAAGATTATGAGCGAAGGCGTATACGGAGAACAGGCGACCGGGCGGGTGACCCACAGCCTATTGCGATTGAGCACGGCAATGCGGAGCCAGGCTTGGGAATGGGCGGAAGGCGCTGGCCTGACACCCACCCAGGGCGAAATTCTGGTTTTGCTGATGCAGCGCAAAGGCCCGATGCGTCTCGGCGAAATTGCCCGTGAAACGGCGCTCACCGCCGCGACGACCAGTGATGCAGTCAGCACGCTCGAAACCAAAGGGCTGGTCGAAAAGCGCCGGGCCCTCGACGACGGCCGTGCCCTCGCGGTCCGTCTGACGGCTCGTGGCCGTACGGCCGCGAAGCGCGCGGCGCAATGGCCGGACTTCCTGGCCAAGGCGGTCGGCACGTTGCGTGACGACGAGCAGGCTGTGTTCTATCGCACGCTGCTCAAGACCGTTCATCAGCTGGAAGCGCAAGGCACGATCCCGCCGCACCGCATGTGTCTGAGCTGCACGCATTTCGAGCCGAGCAAGAACCCGAAGAAGACGCCACATCATTGCGCGTTGCTCGATCTGAACATGTCGGATACGGATCTGCGCCTCGACTGCTCGGTGTATGAAATTGCCGACGTCGCCACCCAGAAGAAGACCTGGAAGATCTTCGCCCAATAAGGCGGCTTCTTCCGGGACAATCCGCTACACTGCCAAGCCGGCTTCGGCGGGCGGCGTTTGCCGCCCGTCAGCCGACGGGTGCCGCGTGGCGGCAAGTCTTTAGTCAACCTGAAGGTGGGCAGGCCGATGAATCGCGAAGTTCTGGCCATTCGCCACGTGCACTTCGAGGATCTGGGCAGTCTCGAGCTGGTGCTCGGCGAGCGTGGGCGCCCGGTCCGTTATCTCGATGTCGGCTTTGCCCGCATCGAGGCGCCGAACCCGGTCGCCGCATCGCTGATGGTGGTGCTCGGCGGCCCGATCAGCGCAACCGACGACGCGCTTTATCCGACGCTGGTGCCGTTGCTGTCCATGATCGAGAAACGCATCGCAGCGGGTTTGCCGACCCTCGGCATCTGCCTGGGCGCTCAATTGATCGCGCGTGCCCTTGGCGCTCGCGTCTATCCCGCAGGCCAAACCGAACTCGGCTGGTCACCGCTGGCGCTGACCGACGCCGGCCGCGCTTCGCCGGTCCGTCATCTGGACGGCGCGCAGACCTCCATGCTGCATTGGCATGGTGATACCTTCGATCTGCCTGACAACGCAACGCGTCTTGCTTCGACGCCGGCCTGCGAAAACCAGGCGTTCGCCTGGGGCAATCATGTGCTGGGTCTGCAGTGTCATCCGGAGATTCGTACCGATCGCTTCGAGCCCTGGCTGATCGGCAACGCCGGTGAACTGATTGGCCACGGCATCGACGCGCGCCAGTTGCGGGCCGAGACCGCAAAGTTCGGTCCCGCGCTCGAAGCCGCCGCGTGCCGGATGTTCGGCGAGTGGCTCGATCAGGTCGAGGCGAAACCCTGAAAGGCTATGGGCCAGCACTAAATCACTTGCGGTGCTATGCTCGATCGCTCTCGGGTTTCTACTGGGCGTAATCCATGAGCGCGCTTTTTTCTCCGCTCACGCTGCGTAGCGTGACGCTTCCCAATCGTATCGTCGTGTCCCCGATGTGCCAGTATTCCGCCGACCGTGGCGAGGCAACGGCGTGGCACATGATCCATCTCGGCAGCATGGCGTTATCCGGTGCCGGCATGCTGTGCATCGAGGCGACCTCGGTCGAGCCGGAAGGCCGCATCACACCCGGCGATCTCGGCTTGTGGGACGACGTGACGGAAGCCGCGCTCGTGCCTGTGCTGGCCGCGATCCGCAAGCATTCGCACGTCAAGGTCACGATGCAGTTGTCGCACGCGGGGCGCAAGGCGTCGAGCCAGGCGCCGTGGGAAGGCGGCCAGCTGATTCCGGTGTCGCAAGGCGGATGGCTGCCGCACGCGCCGTCCGCGTTGCCGCACAAGGCCGGCGAAGAGCCGCCGCTGGCACTCGACACGCCTGCGCTGAACCGTATTCGCGAAGCATTCGCGGCCTCGGCTCGCCGTGCCGCGCGTCTCGGCGTCGACGGACTGGAAGTGCACGCGGCGCACGGTTATCTGCTGCATCAGTTCCTCTCGCCGATCGCCAATCAGCGTGGCGACGACTACGGCGGCTCGCTTGAAAACCGCATGCGCTTTCCGCTTGAAATATTCGATATCGTGCGCGCTGCATTTCCCGCTGACAAACCGGTCGGCGTGCGTGTTTCCGCGACCGACTGGGTCGAAGGCGGCTGGACGCTCGAAGACACGATCGCGTTTGCGCAGGAACTGAAAAAGCGCGGCTGCGACTGGATCGACGTGTCGTCCGGCGGCGTCTCGCCGTTGCAGAAGATTCCGCTTGAACCGGGTTATCAGATCCCCTTTGCCAAGGCGGTCAAGGAGGCCACCGGCCTCGCGACGATCGGCGTGGGCCTTATCACCGACCCCTTGCATGCCGAGCAACTGATCGAAGCCGGCGACGCCGATCTGATCGCCTTGGCCCGCGCGTTGCTATACAACCCGCGTTGGCCGTGGCACGCCGCGGCGCAGCTCGGCGCGACGGTCGAAGCGCCGCCGCAGTACTGGCGTTCGCAACCGCGCGAGCAAAAGGCACTGTTCGGCGACATTTCGTTCGGACAACGGTGAAGTTGGCAAGCCGTCATCCGTACGCGTCTTTTTGACGGTTGAACTAAGCCGTCTTCAGCGTGTAGGATGCCGGTTGTGGCGCAGGTGCGTCGCAGGTCGACGCGGCGCTCGCAAGGCGCCGCGTTTGCTATCCACGTCAGAAAAAAGCAGCGCGTCAGACGCGGGCATTTTCGACGGCTGCCAAACTTCACCCCCAGTTCTTCACAAGGATTCATTCAATGAGTTCACGCAGGATCGCCGTGCGCCGTTCGGGTGTGCACGGCAAAGGCGTGTTTGCCCTCGAACCGATTGCGGCCGGCGAGCGCCTAATCGAATACAAGGGCGAGCGGATCTCTTGGAAAGAAGCGTTGCGCCGTCATCCGCATAATCCGGCCGAACCGAATCACACGTTCTATTTCGCGCTCGACAGCGGTAAGGTCATCGACGGCAAAGTGGACGGCAATAGCGCGCGCTGGATCAACCATTCCTGTGCGCCGAACTGCGAAGCCGAAGAAATCGACGGTCACGTGTTTGTGCACGCGTTGCGCGATATCGCGGAAGGCGAAGAAGTCTTTTACGACTATGGCCTTGTGATCGACGCGCGTCAGACCAAGAAGCTCAAGAAGGAATATGAATGCCGTTGCGGCGCGCGTAAGTGCCGCGGCACGATGCTGGCGTTGCCGGAGAAGGAGAAGGGCGCGGGCAAGTCCGAGAAGGTGGCCAGCAAGGGCAAAACGTCGGCGAAGAAAGCGAAGAAGAAATGATGATTTATGGGCTGTCTGAATCGATCACGTTGGCAATCGATTCAGGCGTCCGTCAAGCATCTAGACTGTCAGAAATCCACAGGCGCCGAGTACGCCGATTTTTTTGCCGGGCGCCTTGGTTCAAGGGTTTCCACGTCGCTCTGCACGGTGATCGGCACGAGCGGAATGCGCACGATGAAACGTGCGCCGCCTTCCGGTGCGTCCTCGTAATGCACGCTGCCGTGATGCAGCACCATGATGTCGTGGACGATCGCGAGGCCGAGACCGGCGCCGCCATCCACGCCGGCATCGGTCTGACCGTCGCCGCGGAAGAACCGCTTGAAGAGATCGGCCTGCTGGTTGCGCGGCACGCCCGGCCCGTTGTCTTCGACGACGATCTCCGCCATGCGTAATTCGTCGATCACCGTTTGCGACACCGTCACGGTGATGCGGCCGCCATCGAAGCGCGACGGCGGCACGTACTTGAGCGCGTTGTCCAGCAGATTGGCGAGTACCTCGTGCAGCAGCACGGGATTGCCGCGCGCCATCAACGGATGGCCGTTGCTGGGGTCGTCCAGACGCTGGAAACCGAGGTCGACGTGGAACGTCAATGCACGCGGCACCCATTCCGCGCCCGTGTCGAATGCGAGCGCGGCCATGTCCACGTTGACGAAGCGAGCCGCCTGTTCGCCCGGCTCAGCCCGCGCGAGCGAGAGCAGTTGATTCGACAGCCGCACTGCGCGATCCGCCGCGGCGCGCAATTCACGCACGGCGGCCAGGGTTTGCTGCGGGTCGCGCGCGACGGCCGCCTGCTCCGCATGCAGCTTGACGGCGGTCAGCGGCGTGCGTAGTTGATGCGCGGCGTCGGCGATAAATTTGCGCTGGCCGTCGAGTGCCGTTTTCAGGCGACCGAGCAGCGCGTTCAGCGCGCCCGTCAGCGGCCGGATTTCGACGGGCACATAGGTTTCATCGACCGGTTCGAGCGACGTGTGGGTTTGCCGGTTCAGCGAGTCGGCGAGATCGGTGAGCGGGTTGAGCTGCTGATTGACCACGCGCCACACGATCACCCAGCCCGCCAGCAGTAGCAACAGCAGCGGCATCATGATCGCGACCAGAAACTCGGCGGCAATGCGAAACCGGTGATGCACCGGCTGACCGACTTCGACGACGATCGGATTGCCGGTCGGCTGATCGACCCGGACCTGCGCGACGCGCACCGTCACGCCTTGATGCTCCGTTTCGAATACGTACGCGTAATGCATGCGCCGTACGCTCGTGCCTTGCAGCGGAAGATTTTGATCGCCGGCGATTTCCGTTTCGCCGGTGCTGATGCGGTAAACGAGGTGCTCGACCGGGTCCGAGAACATGGCCTGCGCGAGCGGCGGCACCGTGATACGCGCATCCGGGCCGGCAATCTGGATCTGTTTGGAGATGGCGGTGGCGAGATCGGCGAGCGAACGGTCGACCACGTGCTGCGTGTACTGCCAGGCCAGCCAGTAAGCGATCAGGCCGCTCATGAGCGCGAGCAGCGAAAGGGGAGCAGCGAGGCGCCGCAGCAGCGTGCGGCGCAGACTATTGGCGGCCGGCTGGGGCATGATCGAACGCGCGGGAAAGTAGCAACGGCGCAAGCACCGCGAAATTTCGCCGGAAGCCGGCGAATTGCGCACCGAGTGCGCGGCGCCGGCCCGGCGCCGTCAGGCCGCAGCAGAGCGTGCGGCCTTCATGACGATTATGCGGCCTGGCGGATTTCCTGCAACAGATAACCGAAGCCGCGCACCGTGACGATCTCGACACGGCAGCTTTCGAGCTTTTTACGCACCCGGTGCACATAGACCTCGATCGCGGTGTCGCCGAGATCGCCGCCGAAGTGCGTCAGATGGTCTTGCAGTTGCGCCTTGCTGACCACGCGGCCATGACGCAAGAGCAGCATTTCGAGCACTGCGAATTCACGCGGCGAGAGTTCGAGCGGCTTGTCGTCGTTGAAAATGCGGCGATCGACGCCCGACAGGCGCACACCGCCCAGCGACACTTCCGGACGCGGCATATCGCCGTGCGGACCGCTGCGGCGCATGACCGCGCGGATGCGCGCTTCGAGCTCGGTGGGTTCGAACGGCTTCAGCATGTAGTCGTCGGCGCCGGAATTCAGGCCTTGTACGCGGTCGTTCAGTTCGTCGCGCGCGGTGAGGATGATCACCGGCGTGTGACGATTGCTCTGACGGAAGCGCGAGAGCAGTGTCATGCCGTCGATGCCGGGCAGACCCAGATCGAGGATCACCAGTTCATGGCGATTTTGCGTGAGGGCCTGTTCGGCGAAAATGCCGTCGTGGACCATGTCGACGGTGAAGCCGGCTTGTTCGAGACTGCTTTGGATGCCGCGTGCGATGGGGCGGTCATCTTCGATCAGAAGGAGTCGCATGGGTTTCGCTCAAGTACAATGGGTTAGGCGTTTGGGCAAGCGGTTCGCCGGGGCGCCTGCTGCACAGGCAGCATGCGGCGTGGCCGTACCGAACCGGCACGAAGCAGGCATCGAGCGGCCTTGAAGCGCCGACCGGGCGCTTTTAGATCTGTCACATCGCACCAGTCTCCCGAAGGGCCGAGATAACTTTGGACGACCCTGCGTTTTCCCGAAAGCGATCACGAAGTCATGTCCGAGATAAGCATTCACGAACTGGAAGCCGCAATCAACTTCTGGCGCGCCCGCTCACCTTCGAGCGGCGACGAACTCGTTCTGTGCAAGGAGGCAAGCGCGCTCTCCAAGCCGTATGCGCTGATGATTGTACAGCGTCAGCACACGCTATCACCGGATCGTTTGGACGGGATTGCCAGGCAAGCATGGGATTCTTACGTGCACCTTAAGAATAGCCTGTAGAACTGAAGGTTTGGACAAGGGATTACCTGCAATGCCCTTTCATCGCTGCCGAATTACTCGATGTTCGGCGCATAAACACGCCTGAGACGTACTTGCTCGTCTGTATTACGCCGTAATACTGTCGATAAACGTCGCCAATTTGATGTCGCGCTCGGTCAAGCCGCCGGCGTCATGCGTGGATAGCGTGATCTCCACCTTGTTGTACACGTTGAACCATTCCGGGTGGTGATCCATTTCCTGCGCCTTGATCGCCACGCGCGTCATGAAGCCGAATGCTTCGTTGAAGTCGGCGAATTTGAACTGGCGCTGGATTGCGTCGCGGCCCGCCGTGGCTTGCCAGCCGTGCAAGCCGGCGAGTTGCGTGGCGCGTTCTTCGGAAGTCAGTTTGTGAATCATGGCGCTACCTCATTTGATCTGAACAGGCACGCCGGTGGGCGTGCGCATCCGCTATTTTTTCACGGATGCCGCCCGCCCGCAGACGGCCCGGTCAGCCGTGCTTTTCAGATATCGCCGTCGGCCAGCCAGCCTTCCTGCGAGCCCCGCGTGATGACGCGATCGTGCTCGAGGACGTCGCCGGCCGCGACCGCCGGTTCGGCCGCGAGCCTTGCCAGCAGCGGCGCGAAATCGGTTTGCGCGACGTTGAACAGCTGCGCGAAGTCGTCGATCACGAAGTAGGTTTTCTGGAACGTGTCGATGCGGTAGCGCGTGCGCATCACGCGTTCGAGGTCGAAGCCGAGGCGGTTCGGCGCGGCGCTTTGCTGGCTGTAGAGCGTTTCGCCCTTGCTCGACACGATGCCCGCGCCGTAGATCTTCACGCCGTTCGGACTCGCCGCGTCGCGGATCAGCCCGAACTCCACGGTGTACCAATAGAGACGCGCGAGCAGCGGCAGCGCGCCGGCGTCATGGGCGGCTAGCGCGGCGCGACCGTACGCGTGCATATAGTCCGCGAATACGGGGTTGATCAGCAGCGGCACGTGGCCGAACAGGTCGTGAAAACAGTCCGGTTCCTGCAGATAATCGATCTGATCCGGCCGGCGCATCCACCACGTCACGGGAAAGCGGCGATTTGCCAGATGCTCGAAGAACACCTGGTCCGGTACGAGGCCCGGCACGGCGACGATCTGCCAGCCAGTGGCGGGCGTGAGCTTCGCGTTGATTTCGTCGAACGACGGCACGCGGTCGGCCGGCATGCCGATGGTGTCGACGCCGGCCAGAAACTCGTCACAGACGCGTCCTTTGAGCAGCGCCGTCTGGCGTGCGTAAAGCTGTTGCCATACCGCGTGGTCGACCGCGCCGTAGCGCTCGGTCGGTTGATCGATGGTGAAATCGGCGCGGGTTTCGAGGCCGGCGTCGAATTGCTCTTTCAGTTTGGCGGTATTGGCGGTCGGCATAATGCTGCGCTCTACGGTGATGGCTGGTGTATATCGGTGATGCAAGTGTAGAGCGGCATCAGTGCGGAAAGGGCGCAATGATGGCGGTTTATGGCTTAGATATGCAATAATCGTGCATTAATAAGCCATTCGATGCGGGTACTCGACATGTTAGAACTGGATCACTTCGATCTTGCGCTGCTGGACGTGCTTCAGCGCTTCGGCCGTGCAACGCATCAGCAATTAGCCGAGCAGGTGCCGCTGTCACCGTCGCAGATCGGACGGCGCTTGCAGCGCCTGGAGCAGGTGGGCGTGGTGGACGGCTATCGCGTCGTGCTGCGGCCGGAAAAGCTCGGGCTCGGCGTCACCGCGTTTACCAGTCTGAAATTGAAGCACCACGGCGATTCGATCATCGAGCAATTCCAGCAGCAGATCGAGGTGCTGCCTGAAGTACTGGAATGTCATGCCGTGGTGGGCGACGCCGACTATCTATTGCGCATCGTCGCGCCCGATCTGAATTATCTGTCGACGTTTGTGATGAAGAAATTGATGCGCGTACCGGGCGTGGACAGCGTCCGCTCGAATATCGTGCTCACCACTTTCAAGCGCAATGGTCCGTTGCCGCTGGGCCATCTGTCGCCGGGGACCGCTGCCGCTTGATGCGGCGGCGGCATGGGTGAGGCGCGGGGCGCGATGACGTCGCTCGCGGCCCTGTATTACCTCAGTCTTATGCCGCTTGTTTCGGCTCGCTGTCCGGGCTCAGCAAATCGACGTAGGCCACCGCCACCAGATCCGATTCCGGCACGCCGAGTGTGGTGAACATCGCATGCGCTTCGGCGTGGCCGCCTTCTTCGTCATCGTCCTGGGCGAGCAGCACTTCGAGTTCCACGAAGTCGCCCAGACCGTCGACCCGGTCCAGATGGATCCGCGTCCGCCCGGTCAGATACACATGCCGTTCCTTGGTGACGATGCCGCGCGTGGTCAGCGCGGTGGCGAGCAGCGCGTGCATGGCTTCCGGATTGGTCACCGGGCTACGTGTGTAATACGACGCCTTCGGACCGTCGCGGTCGTCGCGCTGATAGAAGATCAGTTCGGCCGGCGTGCCGTCGTCGAACTGACGCAGTTTCAGGCGGCCGCGCGGCACGTCGTAGAAAAAGTCCTGCTGGCGGAAGATCAGCGGCGCGTCCGGCGCGAGCTGCGCCGCGCGTTCGCGGAGTTGCTCGAAATGCTGGGCGCGGGCTTTGATTTCAATGTTGCGTGCCATGTCAGGCTCCTGTCGAAGGATCGAGTGGTCGGCGGCTTCCGGTGTTGCCGGGGCGAAGCTGCCGGGAAGGACAAAGTCAAGCGGAACGGAAAAGATGCGGAGACGGCGCGTGAGCGCAAACCCTCAATCTAACAAAAACTGCGTGACGGTGTGGTTTCAGGCGCTGGGCGAGCGGTCGCGGCGGGAGATCGGGTTCCGCGATGGGCGCTGGCGAAGGTGCTGTGCGAGGAGATCGCGACGCGGACCGCACTGTTTGCGCGTGTCATGAGAGCGGCTCATATCGCTCGCCTCACGCTCTCAAGCTGATTCCATCGCGCGCTGCACGCGAGCACCGTTCGATACGCCTCAAGTCGCCCATTGCTGCTCGATCAGCTTCAACGCCGCGGCAATCGCCGGTTCTTCCTTGCGCTGAGCGAGCGTGATAAAGCTGAGCTGAGTCGGCACGGTAACACCTTCGACGATGGTCAACGCGTGCGCATGCGCTTCGGCGATCGCGGTGGCGTCGCGTGCGAGCGTGAGACCGACGCCCGATTTGACCAGATCGAGCATCGAAGGCTCCTGATCCACCTCCGCCACCTTGACCGGCTTCACACCGGCTTCGTCGAAGCAGCGCGTCAACAGCCGGTTATGCGCCGACGCCGGCGGCGTCCAGATCCACGGCAGCGCCGCGAGCGAACGCCAGTCGCGCGCGCCCTTGACACGGTCTTTCCAGCCGGCCGGCGCGAGCACGCGGTACTGGAAGTGAGTCAGCGTGAGCGCGTGAAAAGCGGGGCCGTCGCGCGGTTCGTCTTCGGACGGCAGACCGATGTAGTAACCGACATCCAGTTCACCCGCGCGAACCTGGTCCAGCACCCAGCCCGACATGCCGTGGCGCAAGGCCGTCTCGATGCGCGGCCAGGTCTCCACGAGCTGCTTGAGAAAGCCGCCCAGGCGCAGAAACGCCGGGTCGAGGATCGTGCCGATCCGCAGTCGTCCGCGCACTTCGTGACGTAGCGATTGCGCCGCCCGTTGCACGTCGTTTGCCGCGCCGAGCGCGCGCTCGGCGTGAGGCAGCAGCGCCTGGCCGTCGCGCGTGAGCGAGAGTCCGTGCGAAGTCCGCGTGAACAGCGTCACGCCGAGTGTCTCCTGCAAATGCTTGATTTGCAGGCTGACCGCGGGTTGGGTCAGGTGAAGCTGCACGGCGGCACGCGTGAGGTTGCCCTCGCGTGCCACGGTGACGAACGCCCGGAGCAGAGTCAGATCCATGTCCTGATATTAGCGCGCCTTATAGCGCAGTTGAGCATTACTCATTGGATTTCTCGGCCCGAAGCGCCGTACGCTTCACCTTCAGTACGCCTTTATCACGCCTGGCACGCCGGGGCGGAAGACTTCACAGGAAAGAGGACACCATGAGCGAGACATATCAGGACCAAACCCAGCGCAGCGCGACCAGCGCCCGTGCGCTGACCCATTTCATCAACGGCAAGACGCTCGAAGGCACGAGCGGCCGTTTCGGCGACGTCTTCAATCCCGCGCAAGGCAGCGTGAGCGCGCGCGTGCCGCTCGCGAGCGTCGCCGAAGTCGATGCGGCCGTCGCCGCCGCCAAGGCCGCGTTTCCCGCGTGGAGTGAAACCGCACCGATCAAGCGTGCGCGTGTCCTGTTCAAGTTCAAGGAACTGCTCGACCGTCACCACGACGAACTCGCGGAGCTGATCACGCGTGAACACGGCAAGGTGTTTTCGGACGCGAAGGGCGAAGTGATGCGCGGCATCGAGATCGTCGAGTTCGCGTGCGGCATTCCGAATCTGTTGAAGAGCGACTTCACCGATCAGATCGGCGGCGGCATCGACAACTGGAATCTGCGTCAGCCGCTTGGCGTGGTCGCCGGCATTACGCCGTTCAACTTCCCGATGATGGTGCCGTCCTGGATGTTCCCCGTCGCGATTGCATGCGGCAACACGTTCGTGCTGAAGCCGTCGGAGCGCGATCCGTCCTGTTCGAACCGTCTCGCGGAACTGTTGAAGGAAGCCGGCTTGCCGGACGGCGTGTTCAACGTCGTGCACGGCGACAAAGTTGCTGTCGATGCGCTACTCGTGCATCCGGAAGTCAGCGCATTGTCGTTTGTCGGTTCGACGCCGATTGCCGAGTACATCTACACGGAAGGCACGAAGCACGGCAAGCGCGTGCAGGCTTTGGGCGGAGCGAAGAATCATCTGGTGGTGATGCCGGACGCGGATCTCGACCAGGCCGTCGATGCCTTGATCGGCGCGGCATATGGATCGGCGGGCGAGCGTTGCATGGCGATTTCGGTGGCCGTCGCCGTGGGTCATATCGCCGATGAACTGATCGAGCGACTCATACCGCGCGTGAAGAGTTTGAAGATTCTCAACGGCATGGAATCGGATGCCGAGATGGGACCGCTGGTGACGTCGGTGCATCGCGAGAAAGTGGTCGGCTATATCGACTCTGGCGTCGAGGCGGGCGCGAAGCTGGTTGTCGATGGACGCGGCCATCAGGTCAGCGGTCATGAGAAGGGTTTCTTTCTCGGCGGTACCTTGTTTGACAATGTTTCAACCGACATGAAGATCTATCGCGAAGAGATTTTCGGACCGGTGCTCTGCGTGGTGCGCGTGCCGGATTTTGCTTCCGCGGTGGAACTGATCAATGCCAACGAGTTTGCTAACGGCGTGTCGTTGTTTACGTCCGATGGCGGCGTCGCTCGCGCTTTCTCGCGGCAGATTCAGATCGGTATGGTCGGCATCAACGTGCCGATTCCGGTGCCGATGGCATGGCATTCGTTTGGTGGCTGGAAGAAGTCGCTGTTCGGCGATCATCACGCGTATGGTGAAGAAGGCGTGCGGTTCTACACGCGCTACAAGAGCATCATGCAGCGCTGGCCCGACAGTATCGCCAAGGGTGCTGAGTTCACGATGCCGGTGGCCAAGTAGTGTGAGGCGATTGCTTTCGGCAGATAGCGCTTGTGGTGGTCTGCCGAAGGCCGTGGTAAAAACAGCGCGCTGGACAGGTAGAAAACACAACTAGAGCCCAACGCCGCAGTCGCATGGCAACCATGCGACTGGCCGGCAAAGAAGCTTAGGAGACTGAACAATGAGTTATACCGACACGACGCCCGCGGCTCGGCGCCTCGAAGGCGAGTTCGACTACATCATCGTGGGCGCGGGCACGGCGGGTTGTGTGCTGGCCAATCGCCTGAGCCAGGATCCGGATGTGCAGGTGTTGCTGCTCGAAGCCGGTGGCAAGGACGACTACCACTGGATTCACGTGCCGGTCGGTTACCTCTATTGCATCGGCAATCCACGCACGGACTGGCTCTATAAAACGCAGGCGGAAGCCGGCCTCAATGGCCGCTCGCTGTCGTATCCGCGCGGACGCGTTTTGGGCGGCAGTTCTTCCATCAACGGCATGATCTACATGCGTGGTCAGCGCGAAGATTACGATGAATGGGCGCGCGTCACGAACGATCCGTCCTGGTCCTGGAACTCGGTGTTGCCGGTCTTCAAACGCAGCGAAGATCACCATGCCGGCGCGACCGAATCGCATGGCGCGGGCGGACCGTGGCGGGTCGAAAAACAGCGGTTGAAATGGAAAATTCTCGAAGAGTTTTCGCGCGCCGCGCAAGAGGCCGGCATTCCCGCCACCGACGACTTCAACCGCGGCGATAACACCGGTGTCGGCTACTTCGACGTCAATCAGAAACGCGGCATTCGCTGGAATGCATCGAAGGCGTTTTTGCGTCCCGCACTCAAGCGGCCGAATCTCACTGTGATCACCGGCGCGCACACGCAACGCGTCGTATTTGAAGGACGCCGTTGCTCAGGCGTCGAATATCGCGGCGACAACACGGACTATCTGGCCAAGGCCCGCTGCGAAGTGATCCTCAGTTCAGGCGCGGTGAATTCGCCGCAATTGCTTGAACTCTCCGGCATCGGCAATGGTGGGCGTCTGCAAAATCTGGGTATCGAGGTCGTCAACGATCTGCGTGGTGTGGGCGAAAATCTGCAGGATCATTTGCAATTGCGGATGGCCTATAAAGTCGACGGCGTGCGCACGCTCAATACGGCGTCCGCGCATTGGTGGGGCAAGCTGCTGATCGGGATGCAGTACGCGTTCTTTCAAAGCGGCCCGATGTCGATGTCGCCGTCGCAACTCGGCGCGTTCGCCAAATCCGATCCGAACGATCGCTCGCTCACGCGGCCCGACCTCCAATATCACGTCCAGCCGCTTTCGCTCGATCGGTTCGGCGAACCGCTGCATCGGTTCAATGCGTTCACGGCGTCGGTGTGCCAGTTGCGGCCCACGTCGCGCGGCAGCATTCACATCGAATCCGCCGATGCTTCGGCGCCACCCTTGATCGCACCAAACTATCTCTCCACCGATTACGACCGGCGCGTTGCCGCCAATGCGCTGCGTCTCACGCGCCGCATTGCCGCAGCGCCCGCGCTCGCACGCTACCGGCCGCAGGAGATTTTGCCGGGCATTCAGTACCAGACCGAAGAGGAACTGCAGCAGGCCGCGGGAGCGGTCGGCACGACCATCTTCCATCCAGTCGGCACCTGCCGCATGGGGACGACCGACGACGCCGGCGCCGTGGTCGACAACCGGCTACGGGTTATCGGTGTTGACGGACTGCGGGTAGTCGATGCATCTGTCATGCCGACCATCACCTCGGGCAACACCAATTCGCCCACGCTGATGATCGCCGAGCGCGCCAGCGACATGATCCGCGAAGATCGCCGAGCGCGCGTGGGCGGCAGTTTCGCGGCACAAACGAGGTCGGCGTCTTCCATGTCCGCAGTGTGACAGGCAGCACGCGAGCCGCATGAGATGCCCGTCCGACCTGCGCGGCGGGCATCTCGCACGTATGAGCCCCGCTCGGGGCGGGCGTCATCCACTTCCACTAAGTGCAAATCCCGATGAATGCGCTGCATCATTGGCGCGACAATGGCAGCCATGCTGCGTGCCGCCCCATGGATTACCGTCCGGATTGGTGCAGCACGCCAACGAGCGGCACGGGGTGCCGCCGTCACAAAAAGTCGCGCAGCGGTTTGCGCGGAAGATCGTAATGCTTCGCCTTACTCCGTATGGAAGGGAACATGATTCTCGGCGATACGATTCTCGAAACGCGCGGCCTCACCCGTGAGTTCAAAGGCTTCATCGCCGTGAACGGTGTGAACCTGCGCGTGCGCCGTGGCTCGATCCATGCGCTGATCGGCCCGAATGGGGCAGGCAAGACCACCTGCTTCAATCTGCTCACCAAATTTCTGGAACCCACTGCGGGCCAGATCGTTTTCAACGGCATCGACATCACGGGCGAACGTCCGGCGCAAATTGCGCGACGCGGCATCATCCGCTCGTTCCAGATTTCTGCGGTGTTTCCGCATCTGACAGCATTGCAGAATGTGCGCATCGGTTTGCAGCGCCAGCTCGGCACGGCATTCCATTTCTGGAAGAGCGAGCGCACGCTGCGCCAACTCGATGACCGCGCAATGGATCTGCTCACCCAGGTCGGACTGACCGATTTCGCCGATGTGTTGACGGTCGAACTTTCCTACGGCCGCAAACGCGCGCTGGAAATTGCCACGACGCTTTCGATGGAACCCGAGCTCATGCTGCTCGACGAACCGACGCAAGGCATGGGCCATGAAGACGTCGATCGCGTGACGGCGCTGATCAAAAAAGTATCGAGCGGCCGCACCATCCTGATGGTCGAGCACAACATGAATGTGATCGCCGGCATCTCCGACACGATTACCGTGCTGCAACGAGGCGAAGTGCTCGCCGAAGGCAGCTACGCCGAAGTGTCGAAGAACCCGCTCGTGATGCAAGCCTATATGGGCAGCGCTGACGCGGCGCTCGCCGGAGCCCACGCATGAATACGATTGCCGAAACGTTAAAGACCTCGCTCATGATTCAAGCCTACGTGGGCAGCTCCGATCAGGCGCTCGCCGGAGCCTACGCATGAATACGATTGCCGAGCGCGAAAGCCTCGACGTAAGCGGGACGGATAACGCCGTTCCCGCGCTGGACATCAAGGGTTTGCAGGCGTGGTACGGGGAATCCCATATTCTGCATGGCGTCGATCTGACGGTGAACCGCGGCGAAGTCGTCACGCTGCTAGGTCGCAACGGCGCCGGACGCACCACCACGCTGCGCGCCATCATGGGCCTGACCGGACGGCGCACCGGTTCGATCCGCATCGGCGGACGCGAAACCATCAATCTGCCCACGCATCGCATCGCGCATTGCGGCGTGGGTTACTGCCCGGAAGAACGGGGTATCTTTTCGAGCCTCTCGTGCGAGGAAAACCTGCTGTTGCCGCCGCCCATCGGCGACAAGGCGCACATGATGTCGCTCGAAGAAATCTATTCGATGTTCCCGAATCTGCAGGAGCGCCGCGCGAGCCAGGGCACCCGGCTGTCCGGCGGCGAACAGCAGATGCTGGCGGTGGCGCGTATTCTGCGTACCGGCGCGAGTTTGCTGCTGCTCGACGAGATCTCGGAAGGGCTCGCGCCTGTCATCGTGCAGGCGCTGGCGCGCATGATCATGACACTCAAGGCGCGGGGCTACACCGTCGTGATGGTCGAACAGAACTTTCGTTTTGCCGCGCCGCTGGCGGACCGCTTCTATGTGATGGAGCACGGCGCGATTGTCGAGCACTTCGGGGCAAGTGAGCTCGAAAGCAAGATGCCGGTCCTGCACGATCTACTGGGCGTATAAAGAATGCCCGATTGCCTCTGATAACCACAAGCGAAGAAACCAGGAGACAGGAATGAAAAAGAACCCACTCGCGCGGCTTGCCACACTTTGTTTCGCGGTCGCCGCCGGCGCCGCATTGACGATGGGCAGCGCGCAAGCGGCTGACGACGCGGTGAAGATCGGTTTCATCACCGACATGTCCGGTCTGTATGCGGACATCGACGGGCAGGGTGGACTCGAAGCGATCCGCATGGCGGTGGCGGATTTCGGCGGCAAGGTCAACGGCAAGCCGGTCACGGTGGTGTATGCGGACCACCAGAACAAGGCGGACATCGCCGCGTCGCGCGCACGGGAATGGTTCGATCGCGACGGCGTCGATCTGCTGATCGGCGGCACGAATTCGGCGACCGGTCTGTCGATGAACACCGTGGCCGGAGAAAAGAAGAAGGTGTACATCAGCATCGGCGCGGGCGCGGATACGCTGACGAATGAGCAATGCACGCCGTACACGATCCACTATGCGTACGACACCACGGCGCTGGCCAAGGGCACGGGCTCGGCGGTGACGAAGCAGGGCGGCAAGACCTGGTACTTCCTGACCGCCGACTACGCGTTCGGCAAGGCACTGGAAAAGAATACGTCGGACGTGGTTAAAGCGAGCGGCGGCCAGGTGCTGGGCGCGGTGCGCCATCCGCTGTCGGCGTCGGACTTCTCGTCGTTCCTGTTGCAGGCGCAGGCGTCGAAGGCGCAGATTCTGGGCCTCGCCAACGCGGGCGGCGACACGATCAACTCGATCAAGGCGGCCAAGGAGTTCGGCATCACCAAGACGATGAAACTCGCCGCGCTGCTGATGTTCATCGACGACGTGCACAGCCTGGGTCTGGAAACCACGCAAGGCCTCGTACTGACGGACAGCTGGTACTGGAACAAGGACGCCACCACGCGCAAGTGGGCGCAGCGCTACTTCGACAAGATGAAGAAGATGCCGTCGAGCCTGCAGGCCGCCGACTACTCGGCGACCATGACCTACCTGAACGCGGTGAAGGCGGTGGGTTCGACCGACTCCGACAAGGTGATGGCGCAGTTGAAGAAGGCCAAGATCGACGATTTCTATGCGAAGGGCTACATCCGTCAGGACGGCAGCATGATCCACGACATGTACCTGATGCAGGTCAAGACGCCGGCTGAATCCAAAGAGCCGTGGGACTACTACAAGATCACGGCGACGATCCCCGGCGAGCAGGCGTTCACGACCAAGGCCGAAACGCGCTGCGCGTTGTGGAAATAATCGCTGGTTCGTAACCGGATAGCCGTCTGTCTGCTTACATGACGGGCGATGCGTGGTGCCGTGATGGTACACAGGCTGACGGCGAAGCGTTTCACATGCCGCGCGCGATCGGCGTCGTTGCCGCTGATCGCGCGCCGGCCGGATCGTGCGTGATCGATCTCACCTTGGCGATGGGTTAAGGCTTCAATGGAAATCTTTGGCGTTCCGCTACCGGCGATGCTGAGCCAGCTGCTGCTGGGGCTCGTGAACGGCTCGTTCTACGCAATTCTGAGCCTTGGGCTGGCGGTGATTTTCGGCTTGCTCAACGTGATCAATTTCGCGCACGGCGCGTTGTTCATGTTGGGTGCGATGCTCGCGTGGATGGGTTTTTCGTATTTCGGCCTGCCGTACTGGGTGATGCTGGTGCTGGCACCGCTGATCGTCGGGCTGTTCGGCATGGCCATCGAGCGCTCGATGCTGCGCTGGCTCTACAAGCTCGATCATCTGTATGGGCTCTTGCTGACCTTCGGGCTCACGCTGGTGGTGGAGGGCGTGTTCCGCTCCATCTACGGTTCCTCCGGCCAGCCGTACGACGTGCCGTCGGCGCTTTCCGGCGCAACCAATCTCGGCTTCATGTTCCTGCCGAACTATCGCGCATGGGTCGTGGTCGCCTCGCTGACGGTGTGCTTCGCGACATGGTTCGTGATCGAGAAGACGCGTCTCGGCGCCTATCTGCGCGCCGGCACGGAAAACCCGAAACTGGTCGAAGCGTTCGGCATCAACGTGCCGCTGATGATCACGCTCACCTACGGCTTTGGCGTCGCGCTGGCGGCGTTTGCCGGCGTGCTCGCCGCACCGGTGATTCAGGTCTCGCCGCTGATGGGGCAGCCGATGATCATCACCGTGTTCGCGGTGGTCGTGATCGGCGGCATGGGTTCGATCATGGGCTCGATTCTCACCGGCTTGCTGCTCGGCGTGATCGAAGGGCTGACGCGCGTGTTTTACCCAGAAGCGTCGGCGACCGTCGTCTTCGTGATCATGGCGCTCGTGTTGCTGGTGCGCCCGGCGGGTCTCTTCGGCAAGGAAAAATGATGCAGAGAAAAGTGCTCTACGGTCTGCTGCTGATCGTGCTTCTCGCGGTGCCCGTACTCGGCATCTATCCGCTGTTCGTAATGAAGGTGCTGTGTTTCGCGCTGTTCGCGGCGGCGTTTAATCTGCTGATCGGCTACACCGGTTTGCTGTCGTTCGGCCACGCGATGTTTCTCGCTTCGGCTGGGTATGTCACAGGCTATGCGATCCAGTCGCTCGGCTTCTCGCCGGAGCTCGGCGTGCTTGCCGGCACAGCGGCGGCAACCTTGCTCGGCCTGATCGTGGGCCTCTTCGCGATTCGCCGCCAGGGGATCTACTTCGCGATGGTCACGCTGGCGCTCGCGCAGATGGTCTACTTCGTGTTCCTGCAGGCGCCGTTCACGCATGGCGAGGACGGCCTGCAAGGCGTGCCGCGCGGCAAGCTGTTCGGCGTGCTGGATCTATCGTCCGACGTGGCGCTGTACTTTGTCGTACTCGCCGTGATGGTGCTGGCCTTCCTGCTGATCGTGCGGATCGTGCATTCGCCGTTCGGGCAGGTGCTGGTGGCTATCAAGGAGAACGAGCCGCGTGCGGTGTCGCTCGGCTACGATACGGATCGCTTCAAGCTGCTCGCGTTCATTCTGTCGGCGGGGATTGCAGGGCTCGCGGGTTCGCTCAAGGTGTTGGTGCAGGGCTTCGAGACGTTGAGCGACGCGTATTGGACCATGTCCGGCCTCGTGATCCTGATGACGCTCGTCGGCGGCATGGGCACCTTGTTCGGACCGCTGCTCGGCGCGGCGCTGATCGTCGCGCTCGAGGACCGGCTCGGCGATATCGGCGGGGCGTTGGCGACGACCACGGGCGTCGAATGGTTCCGCTCGCTGGGCGAATCGGTGACGATTGTGACCGGCGTGATTTTCATTGCCTGCGTGCTGGCGTTCCGGCGTGGCATTGTCGGCGAAATCATCGCGCGAGTGCGGCCGTTGCGAGCGTGACGCACAGTGAAATGGGCAATTGCTTCGGCGTCCGATATAATCCGGCCATCTTGATGCGCGGGGTTAAACAGAGCGGTAATCGCGTCGAAATGCATGCGCGGTAAGGCGCGCGCAAACGTGCCCCAATTCAGTGCCGCAGTGCACCACTAGGGTAATTGCTAGTTGTAGTACGCAGGGTGCTCGTTTAATCTTCATGCAGTTCTGATGCACCACGAATTTTGCAGGTGGAGAACGAGGAGACAATGAGGCACTCAGTGCCCAGACGAAAGCGCTGTTGGATTGATATCCAACAGCGCTTTTTATTTGTATTTCCGGTTATTCGCCATTCAAATTCCCCGCTAATTCGGTGACCCTTTTGTATTCACCGAACATGTCTCTATTTCACACCCCTCAACCCTGCAAAACGCTTGCAGCGCGTGGCTTTCGTCCGCTAAACTCGCTATTCACCGACCGCTTGGTCGGGATTTAAATCCACGGATTTAAATTCGAATGAATGACGGGGTAGATAGAGGAGCGGGATGAAGTCGGCATTGCGATGGATCAGCGCGGCATTGGTCGCCACCGGAGTGAGCGCAGCATGGAGCGGCCATGCATTCGCGGACGTGAAAATCGGCGTGACCGTGTCGGCAACGGGTCCGGCCGCGTCGCTCGGCATTCCGGAAAAGAACACGATCGCGCTGCTGCCCAAAGAGGTGGCAGGCCAGAAGATCGATTACATCGTGCTCGACGACGCCACGGATTCCACCCAGGCCGTCAAGAACGCGCGCAAGCTCACGAGCGAAGATCACGTGGATGCGCTGATCGGCTCGACCGTCGTGCCGAACTCGCTGGCCATGATCGACGTCGCTGCTGAAAGCACCACGCCCATGATCTCCATGGCGGCCGCGGCGAGCATCGTCGAGCCGATGGATGCGAAGCGCGCGTGGGTCTTCAAGACGCCGCAGAACGACATTCTCATGGCCACGGCGATCGCGCAGCACATGTCGAACCACGGTGTGAAGACGGTCGCGTTCATCGGTTTCTCCGACGCTTACGGCGAGAACTGGTTCAAGGAATTCGGCAAGGCCGCGGATCTCGCGAAGATCAAGGTCGTCGCGAACGAACGCTTCGCACGCAACGACGCATCGGTGACCGGCCAGGTGCTGAAGATCATGTCGCAGAATCCGGACGCGGTCTTGATCGCGGGCGCCGGCACACCGGCCGCGCTGCCGCAGAAAACGCTCAAGGAGCGCGGCTACAAGGGCAAGTACTATCAGACGCACGGCGTCGCCAACAACGACTTCCTGCGCGTGTGCGGCAAGGATTGCGAAGGCACATATCTGCCGGCGGGTCCGTTGCTCGTCGCTGAGCAACTGCCCGATTCGAATCCGGTGAAGAAGAGTTCGCTCGCCTATAAGCGCGCGTACGAAACCGCTTACGGCGCCGGCTCGGTGTCGACCTTCGGCGGCCACGCATGGGACGCGGGCCTGCTGCTGCAACGTGCGATTCCGCTGGCGTTGAAGAAGGGTCAACCGGGCACGCCTGCATTCCGCGAAGCATTGCGGGCCGCGCTGGAAAGCACCAAAGACATGCCCGCGTCGCACGGCATCTTCAACATGAGCGCGAACGACCATGCTGGTCTCGACCAGCGGGCGCGCGTGATGGTGGAGATTGTCGGCGGCAAGTGGAAGTTGTCCGGCGACTGAGCGAAGGCAAAGCGATATGGACCTTCAATAAACAAAAGACGCGTGCAGTTTGAACTGACCCCGCAAAGTTGGACAGTTTTCGGCTAGGGCCGGCAGGCCTGGGTCCTGTACATCACAGGACTCAGGCCGTTCAGTTTCAACGTGATGCGTTTGTGGTTGTAGTAACGGATGTACTGTCTGATACCCGCCTTTAACGCCTCAATACTCTCGAACCTGTTCAGAAGAAAGAACTCGGATTTGAGCGTGCCGAAGAAGCTTTCCATTGCCGCATTGTCGTAGCAGTTTGCCCTGCGCGACATACTCTGCGTCAGGCCGTGTTGATCCAGCAGCCTTCGATAAGCGCGCATCTGGTACTGCCAGCCCTGATCCGAATGCAGCAATGGCCTGTCCTCGTCTCCCAGTTTCGCCAGTGCTTTCCTGAGCATGCCGTTCACCATTTCAAAGACCGGACGCGTGTTCATCTGGTAAGCCACGATTTCGTTGTTATACAGATCCATGATCGGCGAGAGATACAGTTTCTGTCCGAGCACGTTGAACTCCGTCACGTCCGTCACCCATTTCTGATTGGGCTGCGACGCGCTGAACTCGCGGTTCAGCAGATTCGGTGCGATACGCCCGACTTCGCCGCGCCATGAGCGGTATTTCTTCGCGCGCACCAGCGATTTCAGGTTCAGTTTTCCCATCAGACATTGCACTGTCTTGTGGTTGACCAGCTGACCCGCCTTCCGGATCTCAAGGGTGATGCGCCGGTAGCCATAACGGCCCTTGTGGCGCTCATACACCGTCTTGATCCTGGCTTTGAGGTCCTTGTGCCGGTCGACGCCGTCCATCACCTTCAACTGATAGTAGAACGTGCTGCGCGCCAGACCCGCAGCCTTGAGCAAGGCCAGCGTCGCATGGTGCTGCCGCAGTTCCTGCACTATTTGCGCTTTTTCTTTTGCGCGCCCTGCTTCTTCGCCTGAAGCAGGGCATCGAGCTTTTTTAGGTACGCCACCTCCGCGCGCAGGTACTCGTTTTCCTTGAGCAACTGCTCACGTGTGCGCTCATCCGGCGCACTCTCTCCGGTCGGCTGTTCGGGTGTCGGGTGGGTCATTGTTTTGGGGCGCCCTCGTGGGCGGGGCGCCAGAGCATCCATACCGCCCTCATGATACCGGCGTTCCCATTTCCCTACACAACTGGGGTTGCGAATGTCGAACACCACAGCCACTTGCCGACACGACAGATCCTTGCGCCACATATGAGTGAGGACCGACATCCTGAACTGCGCGTCGTAGTGACTGAATTTCTTGCGTAATCCATCACGGCCATGCTGCTCGTAAGTCGCCACCCAGTGCCGCAAAACAGAGGGACCCACACCGTACCGCTGTGCAATTACACCTGCACCGGCGACGCCAGCCAGGTATTGCTTAACCAGCTTCAGCTTTAACTGCTCACTGTACTTCGCCATGAAAAACACCCCAAAGGTTGGATTGGTGTCCAACTTTTGGGGTGCAGTTCAGTTGACGCGTCTTTTTTTATTGTCCGCATCGCGTGAGAAAGTGTGGCTCCGCGGCTTCAGGACAAACCCGCATTTGGGTTGCGGTCTATTGACCGTCAATCATGCAGAACGCAATACTACTAACATGTTAGTGTTTTGTTCACAGGATATCGCAGCAGTTTGCAGTCGTGGTATGCAGCAGTGAAGTAGCACCAAAGCGGCGACGGTATTCGTGCTGAGCAGGGAAAACCATGCTTGGCACGCCAGAACCCTATAACTAGATTCAGACACCCGGCCCATGAGTCGGATTTCAGATTCGCGCTTCAAAGCGTTTGGAGACTTGCAATGAAAAAGACAAAGCAATGGGTACGCACCGGCATTGCCATGGCGTTAATGTGCAGTGCGGGCGCGGCGTTCGCTCAGGTGAAGATCGGCGTGACGCTTTCTACTACGGGGCCGGCCGCATCGCTCGGGATTCCTGAAAAGAATACGATTGCGCTGCTGCCGAAAGAGATCGGCGGCAAGACCGTGCAGTACATCATTCTCGACGACGGATCCGATACCGGCAAAGCTGTGCAGAACACGCGCAAGCTGATCGACGAAGACCACGTCGACGCGATCATCGGTTCGACCGTCACGCCGAATTCGCTCGCCATGCTCGACGCCGCGGCTGAAGGCAAGACGCCGGTGATCTCGCTGGCGGCATCGGCCGCGATCATTTCGCCGATGGACGCGAAGCGCGCATGGGCCTTCAAACCACCGCAAAACGACAGTCTGATGGCTGACGCCATCGCCGACTATATGGAGCATCACGGCGTGAAGACGGTGGGCTTCATCGGCTTTGCGGATGCTTACGGCGACGGCTGGAACAACGTCTTCACCGCGGCGGCCGCGGCACACAATCTGAAGATCGTCTCGAACGAGCGCTTCAACCGCACCGACGCATCGGTGACGGGTCAGGTGCTGAAGACGATGGGCGCGAACCCCGACGCGGTGCTGATCGCGGGCGCGGGCACGCCGTCGGCGCTGCCGGCCAAGACGCTCAAGGAGCGCGGCTACAAGGGCAAGGTCTATCAGACGCACGGCGTCGCCAACAACGACTTCCTGCGCGTATGTGGCAAGGATTGCGAAGGCGAATTCCTGCCGGCCGGACCGATCCTCGTCGCCGATCAACTGCCTGACTCGAACCCGGTGAAGAAGTCGTCGCTGGCCTATAAGGCGGCGTACGAGAAGGCGTATGGCGCGGGCTCGGTCGCGACCTTCGGCGGTCATGCATGGGACGCCGGCCAGATGCTGCAAGCGGCGATTCCGGTCGCGCTGAAGACCGCTCAGCCGGGCACCGAAGCGTTCCGCGTGGCACTGCGCGGCGCACTTGAGAACATCAAGGAGCTGCCGGTCTCGCACGGCATCATGAACACCACGACGACCGACCACAACGGCCTCGACAAGCGCGCACGCGTGATCGTGCAGATCGTCGACGGCAAGTGGAAGCTGCAGAACGACTAACAACAAAAGCGCTACGCGCCTCTCGCGCAACGTGCGGCATGTGACGCCGCATTGCCATTCTGTTCGATGACAATGGCATCGACCGCCGCGCCGTGTTCCGGCGCGGCGGTCGCCTTTTCAGGCATAGCGGGTCGGTGGACGGCCGCGAGTTCTGCCGCCACGACGGTTTCCCAGTTTCGATTTCGACGCTTCAGGACGAGGAAGTATGGATCTATCAATTGCGGCGATCCTCGCGCAGGACGGCATCACCACCGGCGCGATCTACGCGCTGCTCGCGCTCGCGCTGGTGCTGGTGTTCTCCGTGACGCGGGTGATCTTCATCCCGCAGGGGGAGTTTGTTTCGTACGGCGCGTTGACGCTCGCCGCACTGCAGACACAGAAATTTCCGGCCACCTGCTGGTTGCTGATGGCGATGGGCGCGGCCTGCTTCGTCGTCGAGATAGCGGGGCTGGTGCGGCATCCCGAGCGGCGCCGGCATGCGGCGCGTACGCTGGTCATGCTGGTCGGTAAATACCTGTTGTTTCCGATCGCGGTCTACGCGCTCACCCAAGGCGTTTTCATGCATCCGCTGCCGATGATCGCGCAGATCGCGTTGACGCTGCTGATCGTGATTCCGATGGGGCCGTATGTGTACCGGCTCGCCTATGAGCCGATCGCGGAGGCGACCACGCTGCTGCTGTTGATCGTGGCGGTGGCGGTGCACTTCGCGATGGTCGGTCTGGGTCTCGTGATGTTCGGCGCGGAAGGTTCGCGTACCACCGCGTTTTCCGATGCGACCTTCAACATCGACACGCTGACGATTTCCGGGCAAAGCCTGTGGGTGGTCGGCACGGCGGTGGTGTTGATCGGTGCGCTGTATCTGTACTTCGATCGCTCGATCTCGGGCAAGGCCTTGCGCGCGACGTCGGTGAACCGGCTCGGCGCGCGGCTCGTCGGCATCGGCACGACGCAAGCGGGGCGCCTCGCGTTCACATTGGCGGCGGGCCTCGGCGCGCTGTGCGGCATCCTCGTCGCACCCTTGACCACCATCTACTACGACTCGGGCTTCCTGATCGGTTTGAAGGGCTTCGTGGGGGCGATTATCGGCGGGCTCGTCAGCTATCCGCTGGCGGCCGCCGGTTCGATTCTGGTCGGCTTGCTGGAGTCGTATTCGTCGTTCTGGGCGAGCGCTTATAAGGAAGTGATCGTGTTTACGCTGATCATCCCCGTGTTGCTCTGGCGAAGTCTTGCCAGCCCGCACGCCGAAGAGGAAGAGGAGTGACGCGATGAAACGGATCATGCAAAACAAGTTCTTCTGGTTGTTCCTCGTGGTGCTGTTCGCGCTGCCGGTGTTGCCGCAACCGATTCACGTGCCTGAGTACTGGGTGACGCTGCTCAACTATATCGGCCTGTATTCGATCGTGGCGATCGGTCTTGTGCTGCTGACTGGTATCGGTGGGATGACGAGCTTCGGCCAGGCCGCGTTTGTCGGTATCGGCGCCTATGCAACCGCGTTTCTGACGACGCGCTACGGTGTTTCGCCGTGGCTCGCGCTGATCGCCGGCGTGGTGGTGACGGCGTTGATCGCGCTGATGCTCGGGCTGGTGACGATGCGTCTGTCGGGACACTTTCTGCCGCTCGGCACGATCGCGTGGGGGCTCGCGCTGTTCTACCTGTTCGGCAATCTTGAGATGCTCGGCAAGTACGACGGCATCAACGGAATTCCGGTGCTGAATGTGTTCGGCATCAACCTCGAATCCGGCCGCCATATCTATTACCTGATCTGGGTGGTCGTGCTCGGCGCGGTGATTTCAGTTCAGAACCTGCTTAATAGTCGTCCGGGGCGGGCGATCCGCGCGTTGCGCGGCGGCGGCATGATGGCCGAAGCGATGGGCGTGAACACCGGGTGGATGCGTGTGGTGATCTTCGTGTACGCGGCGGTGCTGGCCTCGGTCTCGGGTTTCCTTTACGCCCACCTGCAGCGCGCAGTGAACCCGACGCCTTTCGGTCTGAATCACGGCATCGAGTTTCTGTTCATGGCGGTCGTGGGCGGCGTCTCGCACGTCTGGGGCGCGGTGCTCGGCGCGGCGATCCTGACGGTGCTGCAGGATTATCTGCAAACGTTGCTGCCCAAGCTGCTCGGTGAGAACGGCAACTTCGAAGTGATCGTGTTCGGCATCTTGATGGTGCTGTTGCTGCAGTACGCGCGCCAAGGCGTTTGGCCGTTCGTCGCGCGTTTCTTCCCGAAGGGGCCGCGTGCTCATTTGGCCGATCATGCCGAGCCGTTGCCGCAGCGCAGCAAGCCGGCGGCCGGCGAAGACCTGCTGACGGTGAACAAGGCGCGCAAGCAATTCGGCGGTCTGGTTGCGGTGAACGATGTCAGCTTCGAAGTGAAAGCAGGGCAGATCATTGGTCTCATTGGCCCGAACGGTGCCGGCAAGTCGACCACCTTCAATCTGGTGACCGGCGTGCTGCAGGCGACCAGCGGTGAGATCTCGTTCCGCGGCGAGCGCATCGATTCGCTGAGTTCACGTGAAATCGTCAAACGCGGAATCGGCCGCACCTTCCAGCACGTCAAGCTGCTGCCGGGCATGACGGTGCTCGAGAACGTCGCGATCGGCGCGCATCTGCGTGGGCAAGCCGGTGTTTGGCGCAGCGTCGTGCGCCTGAACAGTGTGGAGGAAGCGCGGTTGATGGCCGAGGCGGCGCGTCAGATTCGCCGCGTCGGCCTCGAGCAGCACATGTACGACGAAGCCGGTAGCTTGGCGTTGGGACAGCAGCGGATTCTGGAAATCGCTCGCGCGCTGTGCTGCGATCCGACGCTGCTGTTGCTGGATGAACCGGCCGCCGGTCTGCGCTACCAGGAAAAGCTGCAACTGGCTGACCTGCTGCGTCGCCTGAAAGCTGAAGGCATGAGCGTGCTGCTGGTCGAGCACGATATGGATTTCGTGATGAATCTCACCGATCGGCTGGTAGTCATGGAGTTCGGAACCCGGATCGCGGAAGGTTTGCCGCAAGACGTACAACAAGATCCGGCAGTGCTGGAAGCGTATCTCGGTGGGGTGGAGTGATGGAGAACACGATGAATGCTGCTGGTCCCATTCTCGACGTGGACGGTTTGTCGGTCCGTTATGGCAAGGTCGAGGCGCTGCACGGCGCGGCGATCAAGGTGCGGCCCGGGCAGATCGTCTCGGTGATCGGCCCGAACGGTGCGGGCAAGTCCACACTGTTGAACGCGATCATGGGCGCGTTGCCGACCACGGGCCACGCGAAGGGCGCCGTTCTATACCAAGGTGAAGACGTCAGCGCCGTGCCGGTCGAAAAGCGTGTCGCGCGCGGTATGTGCCTGGTGCCGGAAAAGCGCGAGCTGTTTGCGTCGATGACGGTGGAAGACAACCTCGTCCTCGGCGCTTATCGGCGCAAGCGGGCAGGGGAGCGCAACTTCCTCGACCAGCTCGAGCCGGTCTTTACGCTGTTTCCGCGGCTGAAAGAACGACGCAAGCAGGCTGCCGGAACCTTATCCGGTGGCGAGCGGCAGATGCTCGCGGTGGGCCGGGCGCTGATGGGCAAGCCGGATCTGCTGATGCTGGACGAGCCGAGTCTCGGTCTTGCGCCGTTGATCGTGAAAGAAATTTTCCACATCATTAGCGCATTGCGGCAAACCGGCGTCGCCACATTGCTGATCGAGCAGAATGCGCGCGCCGCGTTGCAAATCTCCGACTACGGGTATGTGCTGGAAACCGGTGAGCTGGCACTGGAAGGACCGGCTGCGGACTTGGCGCAGAATCCGCGCGTGATCGAAACCTATCTTGGGTTGGCCAAGAAAGTGGCTTAGCGCTTAGATTGGCTGCTGTTTCCCGTTGTTCGAAGCGGTGTGTTTCACGTGAAACACACCGCTTTTTTACGGATTGGCCATTCGGACGAAATTCGGGCCTAAACCGAACCCGTTATAATTCGCCCATACATTTTCCTTTGAAAGGCTCACGCGACGATCTGGCGTGAGATCCGCGATGCTCTTTCCCTCAGAATTTGACGTAATCGTCGTCGGCGGCGGTCATGCCGGCACCGAAGCCGCTTTAGCTTCGGCGCGCATGGGTAATACGACGCTCCTGCTGACCCACAACATCGAAACCCTCGGACAGATGAGCTGCAATCCGTCGATTGGCGGCATTGGCAAGGGCCATCTCGTGAAGGAAGTCGACGCGCTCGGCGGTGCAATGGCCGCCGCGACGGACGAGGGCGGGATCCAGTTCCGTATCCTGAATTCGTCGAAGGGTCCGGCTGTTCGCGCGACGCGCGCTCAGGCTGATCGTCTCCTATACAAGCAGGCTATCCGGCATCGGCTGGAGAATCAGCCGAACTTGTGGCTGTTCCAGCAAGCAGTCGACGATCTGATGGTGGAAGGCGACCGCGTTGTCGGCGCTGTCACGCAGGTGGGGATTCGTTTCCGCGCGCGCGCGGTGGTTCTGACGGCCGGGACGTTCCTCGACGGCAAGATTCACGTGGGTTTGAATAACTACACCGGCGGCCGCGCCGGCGATCCAGCTGCGATCTCGCTGTCCGCGCGCCTGAAGGAACTGAAGCTGCCGCAAGGCCGCCTCAAAACGGGGACGCCGCCGCGGATCGACGGTCGCACGATCGACTTTTCGCAACTCGAAGAGCAGCCGGGCGATCTGGATCCGGTGCCGGTCTTCTCGTTTCTCGGGCGCGTTGAGCAACATCCGCGGCAAGTGCCGTGCTGGGTGACGCATACGAACGAGCGCACGCACGACATCATCCGCGGCGGTCTCGACCGTTCGCCGATGTACACCGGCGTGATCGAAGGAGTGGGGCCGCGCTATTGCCCGTCGATCGAGGACAAGATCCACCGGTTCGCATCAAAGGAATCGCATCAGATCTTCCTTGAGCCAGAAGGGCTGACGACCAATGAGTTCTATCCCAACGGGATTTCCACGAGCCTGCCGTTCGATGTGCAACTGGAGCTTGTGCGGTCGATGCGCGGCTTGGAGCACGCACACATCCTGCGGCCGGGCTATGCGATCGAGTATGACTACTTCGACCCGCGCGGGTTGAAGGCGTCGCTGGAAACCAAGGTGATCAATGGGCTCTTCTTCGCGGGTCAGATCAACGGCACGACCGGCTATGAAGAGGCGGCGGCGCAGGGTCTGCTGGCTGGGATCAACGCGGGTCTGTTTGTGCAAGGCAAGGAAGCTTGGTGCCCGCGCCGCGATCAGGCCTACCTTGGCGTGCTCGTCGACGATCTGGTGACGCGCGGCGTGTCTGAGCCGTATCGCATGTTCACAAGCCGCGCCGAATATCGTCTGAGCCTCCGCGAAGACAATGCGGACATGCGTCTCACGGAGGTTGGCCGCGAGTTGGGCGTCGTTGACGACGTTCGCTGGGACGCTTTCAGCCGCAAGCGCGACGCTGTTTCACGTGAAACAGAGCGTCTTCGCACGACTTGGGTCAATCCTAAGACATTATCGGCCGATGAAGCGACGGCGTTGCTCGGCAAGCCGATCGATCACGAGTACAGCTTGGCGGATCTGCTGCGTCGTCCGGGAGTGTCCTACGACGGGGTTTGCGGATTGCGTGCCGGCGCCTGTGCCGCGCCTGAGACCTTGGCAGAAGACGACGTGCTGCTCGCCCAGCTCAAGGAACAGATCGAGATCGGCATCAAATATCAGGGCTATATCGACCGCCAGGCTGGCGAAATCGAACGAAACGAGGCGCACGAAAGCACGCGTCTGCCCGAAGGGCTGGACTACGCGGAAGTACGAGGCTTGTCATTCGAAGCGCGCCAGAAACTGACGCAATTCCGCCCTGAAACCATTGGCCAGGCGTCGCGTATTTCGGGCATTACGCCGGCGGCGATCTCCTTGCTGATGGTCCATCTGAAGCGCGGTTTGGGCCGTCGTCCGACGAAACCCGTCGAGCCGGGCACCGACAGCACGCCGGTGACGCAATGACGGTGAGCCAGATGGGAAGCGGTAGGGACGCGTTGGCGCCGCTACTGGCGGACGGTGTACACGAGCTCGGCCTGGACATGAGCGACGCGCAACTCGACAAACTGCTCGACTACGTCGCGTTGCTGTCGAAGTGGAATGCCGTCTACAACCTCACGGCGATTCGCGATCCGCGGCAGATGCTGATTCAGCACATTCTGGATTCGCTTTCGATCGTGCCGCACCTCGCGCCGCTCGGCCCGTCCTCGGTACTCGATGTTGGCTCCGGCGGCGGCCTGCCGGGCATCGTGCTGGCGATTGTTCTGCCGGAATGGACCGTCACCGTGAACGACATCGTTCATAAAAAGACGGCTTTCCAGGCGCAGGCCAAGGCCGAACTCGGCCTTGCGAATCTCTCGGTGGTAACCGGCCGGGTCGAGACTTTGCAGCCAGGCGCCGAAGTACCGGCAAAGTTCGACGTAATTGTCTCGCGCGCATTCGCAGAGCTCGCGGATTTCGTTACACTGGCCCGTCATCTGGTTTCGGAGCAGGGTGCGATCTGGGCTATGAAAGGCGTGCGCCCGGACGGCGAGATCGAACGCTTGCCGGCGGGCGCCCACGTGGAACAGATTATTCGGCTGAACGTGCCGTCGCTCGATGCCGAGCGACACCTGATCAAGGTTTTGGTGAATGCCGGCAACTAGCGGCTTAGCGGCTGACACGTGCTAGCCCACAGCCGCATCGGCACCACCCACGATTTTTACTTCATCCAAGCTGCAAAAGGGACACACCAACGATGGCAAAAATCTTCTGCGTTGCGAACCAGAAGGGCGGCGTCGGCAAGACGACGACCACAGTCAATCTGGCCGCGAGCTTGGCAGCGCAGGGACAGCGAGTCCTTCTCATCGACCTGGACCCGCAGGGCAACGCCACGATGGGCAGCGGCATCGACAAGGCTGCATGCGCAAACACCGTCTATGAAGTGCTTGTGGACGGCGTCGCGGTGGCCGATGCGCGAGTGCGGCCGGAGGCCGTCGGTTACGATGTCCTGCCCGCGAACCGCGAACTTGCCGGTGCTGAAGTCGAGTTGGTCAGCGTGCAGAACCGTGAGCGTCAATTGAAGATCGCGCTCGCGACGGTCGAAAGCGAATACGACTTCGTGCTGATCGACTGCCCGCCGGCTTTGTCGCTGCTGACGCTCAACGGCCTGTGCGCCGCGCACGGCGTCGTGATCCCGATGCAGTGCGAGTACTTCGCGCTAGAAGGATTGTCCGATCTGGTCAACACGATCAAACAGGTGCACGCGAACCTGAATCGCGACCTAAAGGTGATCGGTCTGTTGCGCGTGATGTTCGATCCGCGCATCACATTGCAACAGCAAGTCTCGGATCAGCTGAAAGAACATTTCGGCGACAAGGTGTTCGACGTGGTGATCCCGCGCAACGTACGTCTCGCCGAAGCACCCAGCTATGGTTTGCCGGGCGTGGTGTTCGACAGGGCATCGCGTGGTGCGCAGGCGTACGTGCAGTTCGGCGCAGAAATGATTGAGCGGGTGCGCGCATTGAATGACGCGCCCCAGGCATCCTAAGCGGATCGAGGAAGCACGATGAACGCAGTAGCAAGAAAGAAGGGACTGGGCCGCGGCTTGGAAGCATTGCTGGGTGGCACAGCTGACATTACCGAGGCGGTAACGATCGAAGGTGCGCCGAACGTGCTGCCGCTTAGCAAGTTGCAGGCAGGCAAATATCAGCCACGTACGCGCATGGACGAGGGCGCATTGCAAGAGCTGGCGGCCAGCATCCGCGCGCAAGGGGTGATGCAGCCGATCCTCGTGCGTCCTGTGTCGGCGGACAGGTACGAGATCATCGCTGGCGAGCGGCGGTTTCGCGCGGCGCGTCTCGCGGGCCTCGACGAAGTGCCGGTGCTGGTGAAGAACGTCCCGGATCAGGCTGCCGCCGCGATGGCGCTGATCGAGAACATTCAGCGTGAAGATCTGAATCCGCTGGAAGAAGCGCAGGGCATCCAGCGCTTGCTCGACGAGTTCAATTTCACGCATGAACAGGCGGCGGAGTCGGTCGGCCGCTCGCGTAGCGCGGTATCGAATCTGCTGCGTTTGCTCAACCTGGCGTCGCCCGTACAGACGATGCTGCTGGCCGGCGATCTCGACATGGGCCACGCTCGCGCGCTTCTGGCTGTCGACGCCGCGACGCAAATCACGTTGGCCAACCAGGTGGTCAACAAGCGCATGTCGGTGCGCGAAACCGAAAAGCTAGTGACGGCGACTACAAAGGCTGCGCCAGCGGTGAAGGCGCGTGCGAATGGCGATGGTGGCCGCGATACTCGGCGGCTCGAAGAAGAACTGTCGGACTTGCTGGCGGCGACGGTCAAGATCAAGCTCGGCCGACGCGGGCGCGGGCAGGTGCTGGTGGACTTCGGTGATCTGGACGCGCTGGAAGGCATCCTAGTGCGGTTGCGTGGTAACGCCACTGCTTGATTAGCGAGTTGAATGGGAAGAGCGCCTGATAGCTTGCGATGAAGCTGAATACCTTTCGCAAGCTGTTGGGTTCGCCATGGGTGTCTTGGGGCGGCGAGTTTGAAAAAAAGCGCACATCGCTGATCGCACTCTGCGGCTGATCAGTGACCCATATCAACGTTCGACGGATTCCTAAATAAAAACGGCGCTGGATAATCAGGATTGCTCATATATCGAGCCATCCGACGGGGTCTCGCTGGCGGCGAGGATTGCGGCCGTCGCGCGCGTAGCCGTCATGTCTCCGTCGCGATACGAGCGCATTTCAGCCTGACCGGTGTCAGGAGCCGCGAAGCGGTTAGGCCGCAATCTCCACGGGGACAACTTTCACGGAGGAGGGCGTGTCCGACGCAAAGGCTGAAAGTTGGCCGCCACCTCGCCAGCACATTCATTCAGCGCTAGTGTTCCGTTCCGCTGATTCGCGAACAAAGTCTGTGTAGTTTTTCGAGGATGGAATCAGCGGAAGCAGTCCACATGAATGGCTTGCAGTTTTCGTTGTAGTGGGAAACGAACTGATCGATACGCTTGATCAGTTGTTTGACCGAGCCAAACGAGCCCCTGCGGATGGCCTTGTCGGTGATCAGCGCAAAGAAGCGTTCGACCTGGTTAAGCCACGAACTGTAGGTAGGAATGAAATGCATGTGCCAGCGGGGCTTTGCTGCGAGCCACGCCTTGACTTTGGGATGCTTGTGACTGCCATAGTTGTCCACGATGCAGTGCACGTCGAGTTCAGCCGGTACGGCCTTGTCGATTTCGCGCAGAAACGACAGGAACTCCTGATGCCGATGACGCGGCTTGCAGGTCGCGAGCACTGCGCCGTTGAGTACGTTCAGGGCGGCGAACAGCGTGGTGGTGCCATGACGAACGTAGTCGTGGGTAACGCCTTCGACGTAGCCGAAACCCATCGGCAGCATGGGTTGCGTGCGTTCGAGCGCCTGACACTGGCTCTTCTCGTCCACGCACAGGACCAATGCATTCTCGGGCGGGCTCAGGTACAGGCCAACCACGTCGCGCAGTTTCTCGATGAAGAATTGATCGGTCGAGAGCTTGAAGCTTTCGCTGCGATGCGGTTGCAGGCCCAGCAGCTTGAAGTACCGGTGCACACTCGTGGGCGAGATAGCCGTTTCGGCGGCGATCGTGCGCACGCTCCAGTGCGTGGAGCCATCCGCTGGCTTGGTGTGCAGGGTCTTGTGAATCAGCTGCGCCAGCCGCTCATCGTCAATCGTGCGCGGCTTGCCGGGACGTACTTCGTCATACAGCCCGTTGATGCGATGCTCCAGGAACCGGAGACGCCACTTGCCCACCGTGGCACGCGTGAGCTGAAGACGCTGGGCAATGGCGCTGTTGGGTTCCCCGACAGCAGCAGCCAGCACGATGCGCGCACGCGTCACCAGCGCCGCCGAAATCGAGCGCGAACGCGCTATCGAAGTCAGTTGCGAGTGCTCATCTTCACTCAACACCAGTTCGGCCTTCGGTCGTCCCATGGGCATGCTGGCATCTCCCGTTCCATTGATACCAGCATGCTACGTGAACATAGATTAGTTAACAACAGAACGGCACACTAGCGAGGGGATACTTCTCGAAGGCCTTTCTCGTGGATCGTCACGCACGGTCCACGAATCAGAGCACATTACTTCGCGCCTACCGGGCGGCGCCCGCCATGTCCACCTGCTTAGGCAAAAATCGACGTTTGTTGCATTTTCGAGACGTCTGCTACGGCGTTTAAACGACCCATCAACGAGGGTAAATTCTCCCGCTTCGCACAGCATGTTTTGGCACTGCCCGACAGCCTTACATTTGACGTGTTTCGCCCGGTGAAACAGCCGTTCCCGCATGGTGAGGAGCCTTTTCACGCTGGTTATTGAACGGCCTAAAGTCTTGAATTGCCTGCAACTATCGCTTACAATCGCCCGGATTTAATTGCACGGGAACCCCGTAAGCGCAGCGTAAGCTCGCGGGCTGGAATAAGACTTTCGGAACACTGCGATGGCGGTCAAAACGTCGAATCAAGCGCCGAAGAATGGGCACGACGAACACCGCGCTGAACGCAAAGCTTCCGTTGCGTCCACCGGTCGGCAAGCGACACCTGACGAAGCGTGGGATGTCGAGCAGCAAGATAACAATATCGTTCCGCTCACGCGGGCCGAAGCTGAAAAGCTATTTGGTCCCGCCGTGAGCCGTCCATCGCGCGTTACGCCTTTCAAGGTCGTGGCAGCGCAAATGGTTTTGTCCCTGGGTGCTACGCTGGTGTGGTGGCTGTTCTACAAGCCGCCGGGCGCTGCTGCGCTGTCCGCGTTCCTGGGGGGAGCGATCTGCTGGGTGCCGAGCGCGTTGTTCGCGGCACGACTGAGAACGCTGAGCGGCGCCGAAACAGCGATGAGCTGGATGATCGGCGAAGCGCTCAAGATGGGGGCAACGATCGCGATGTTTGTAGCCATCGCCTTCTGGTATCACGACGTACGCTGGGTTCCGCTGCTCGTGACTTACCTCATCGCGCTCAAGACGTACTGGATCGCCTTAGCTTGGCGCTAAGGTAGCAGCAACGAAAGTAGTAGCAAAAAATTCAGGCTGGCGCGCAGCGCCGGCAACAGGTGTGCGGATATGACATGGTCCGCACCCGGCGTGTTCCCGCAATACAGAATTGCTGCGGGAGCGGCCTAAGACGATTTTCGACAATTTGGGTGGCATTAACGATATGGCAGCTAGCGAAGGCACGCGCGCTCTGGATCCGTCCGAGTACATCGCGCACCACTTGCAGAACTTTTCCACCGCGCACCAGACGTCGATTTTCGACATTCACGTCTGGAATCTGGACACCCTTTTCTGGTCGATCGTTTGCGGTCTGGCCACGATCCTGATTCTGCATCTCGCTGCCCGCAAGGCAACGTCCGGCGTGCCGGGCCGTTTCCAGTGCGCGATCGAAATGCTGGTCGAAATGGTCGAAGATCAATCGAAGTCGATGATCCACGGCAGCCGCACGTTCATCGCGCCGCTGGCCCTGACCGTGTTCGTATGGGTCGCGCTGATGAACTCGCTCGACTTTATCCCTGTCGACTTGCCGGGCCGCGTAATCGGCTGGCTGGGGCTGTCGGAAGTCATCCCCCATCACCGCATCGTGCCGACCGCCGACCTGAACGGCACGCTCGGCATCGCGCTCGGCGTGTTCGCGCTGATGATTTACTACAATTTCAAGATCAAGGGCGCAGGCGGCTTCGTGCACGAACTGCTGTCGGCTCCGTTCGGTGCGCATCCTTTGCTGTGGATCCCGAACCTTGCATTGAACATCATCGAGTTCGTCGCAAAGACGGTTTCGCTCGGCATGCGGCTGTTCGGCAACATGTATGCGGGCGAACTGTTGTTCCTGCTGATTGCTCTGCTCGGCAGCATGTGGGGTTTCGGCGCGGACGCGTCAGTGCTCGGCTTTATCGGCCACGTCATCGCTGGCACGGTTTGGGCGATCTTCCACATTCTGATCGTTCTGCTGCAGGCATTTATTTTCATGATGCTGACGCTGGTGTACCTCGGACAGGCACACGACAGCCACTAATCACGGCTTGTCGAACGACGTTTTTAGTTTTGTTTCATTAAATCCCAGTTCCAACCAGTTCTAAAAGACTTTTCACAAAGGAGTGATCATGCAAGCTTTCATCGCCAACATCCAGGGTCTGACCGCCATCGGTATCGGCATCATCATCGGCCTGGGTGCAATCGGCGCCTGTATCGGTATTGGCCTGATGGGCGGCAAGTACATCGAAGCATGTGCACGTCAGCCGGAACTGATGAACCCGCTGCAAACCAAGATGTTCCTGCTGGCTGGTCTGATCGATGCGGCGTTCCTGATTGGCGTTGGTGTGGCAATGCTGTTTGCGTTCGCGAACCCGCTGCTGTCGAAGCTGGCAGGCTGAGGTTCCTCGGAAGTTTGCGCCTGAGCTATAACTGGTAAAGGCGCAGGGGCGGAACGGGCACTCGGGCGCTGATCGAATACAGAATCGATGAGCGCCTTGCCGTTTCACTTTCCGAACTAGCAACGTTTAAGGAAACACCGTGAATCTCAACGCAACCCTGTTTGCGCAAATGGTCGTGTTCCTGATCCTCGCGTGGTTCACGATGAAGTTCGTGTGGCCGCCGTTGATCAACGCCCTCGACGAGCGCTCGAAGAAGATTGCTGACGGTTTGTCGGCTGCTGAAAAGGGCAAGGCAGAACTCGAAGCCGCTCACAAGCGCGTCGACCAGGAACTCGCTCAGGCACGCAACGACGGTCAGCAACGTATTGCCGACGCGGAAAAGCGCGCTGTGACAGTCGCTGACGAAATCAAGGCTCAAGCACAAGCTGAAGCTGCTCGCATCATCGCGCAAGCGAAGGCCGACGCGGACCAGCAAGTCGTGAAAGCGCGCGAAACGCTGCGTGGCGAAGTCGCTGCACTCGCTGTGAAGGGCGCTGAACAGATCCTGAAGCGCGAAGTCGACCAGGCAGCTCACGCTGACCTGCTGAATCAACTGAAAGCCGAGCTCTGATCATGGCCGAACTTGCAACCATCGCCCGTCCGTACGCAGAAGCGCTGTTTGGCGTGGCCGAAGCTGGTGACATCGCCGCCTGGTCCACGCTCGTGCAGGAGCTGGCACAGGTTGCGCGTCTGCCCGAAGTGCTGTCGATTGCCTCGAGCCCGAAAGTAAGCCGCGCCCAAGTCAGCGAACTGCTGCTGGCTGCGGTCAAGTCGCCGCTCAAAGACAACGCGCAAGCGAAGAATCTGGTGCAAATGCTGGTGGACAACCATCGTCTGCAATTGCTGCCGGAAATCGCTGTGCAGTTCGAAGAGTTGAAGAACGCCCGCGAAGGCGCGGCCGATGTGCTGATCGTCAGCGCATTCCCGCTCGAAGGCGCGCAGTTGAACGACCTCGTCGCAAGTCTCGAACGCAAGTTCAAACGCAAGCTGAAGCCGACGGTTGAAGTCGACTCGTCGTTGATCGGCGGCGTGCGCGTGACGGTCGGCGACGAAGTGCTCGATACCTCGGTCCGCGCGCGGCTTGCCAGCATGCAGACGGCTCTGACGGCCTGAAGCGCCCAAGGCGCTGAAGCGGCTGGCACGCAACAGAATTGACTATCAGGAGCGAATAATGCAACTCAATCCCTCTGAGATCAGCGAACTGATCAAGAGCCGGATCCAGGGCCTTGAAGCGAGCGCAGACGTTCGCAACCAAGGCACCGTGATCTCCGTGACCGACGGTATCGTGCGTATCCACGGCCTGTCAGAAGTGATGCAGGGCGAAATGCTCGAATTCCCGGGCAACACCTTCGGTCTCGCACTGAACCTCGAGCGCGACTCGGTCGGCGCCGTGATTCTGGGTGAGTACGAACACATTTCGGAAGGCGACGTGGTCAAGACGACCGGCCGCATTCTGGAAGTGCCGGTGGGTCCGGAACTGCTCGGCCGCGTGGTCGACGCACTCGGCAACCCGATCGACGGCAAGGGCCCGGTCAACGCGAAGAAGACCGACGCAATCGAAAAGATTGCTCCGGGCGTGATTTGGCGTAAGTCGGTTTCGGAACCGGTCCAAACCGGTCTGAAGTCGATCGACGCGATGGTGCCGGTTGGCCGTGGCCAGCGCGAGCTGATCATCGGCGACCGCCAGTGCGGCAAGACCGCAGTCGCAGTCGACGCGATCATCAACCAGAAGGGCAAGAACCTCTTCTGTATTTACGTCGCGATCGGCCAGAAGGCTTCGTCGATCATGAACGTGGTGCGCAAGCTGGAAGAAACCGGCGCGATGGAATACACGATCGTCGTGGCCGCTTCGGCTTCGGAATCGGCGGCCATGCAGTACCTCGCGCCGTACGCCGGCTGCACGATGGGCGAATACTTCCGCGACCGCGGTCAAGACGCGCTGATCGTTTATGACGATTTGACCAAGCAAGCTTGGGCATACCGTCAGATCTCGCTGCTGCTGCGCCGTCCGCCGGGCCGTGAAGCTTATCCGGGCGACGTGTTCTATCTGCACTCGCGTTTGCTGGAGCGTGCTGCTCGCGTGTCGGAAGACTACGTCGAGAAGTTCACCAACGGTGAAGTGAAGGGCAAGAGCGGTTCGCTGACGGCACTGCCGGTCATTGAAACACAAGCCGGCGACGTGACCGCATTCGTTCCGACGAACGTGATCTCGATTACCGACGGCCAGATCTTCCTGGAAACCGACCTCTTCAACGCAGGTATCCGCCCGGCAATTAACGCCGGCGTGTCGGTGTCGCGCGTCGGTGGTGCGGCTCAGACGAAGGTCGTGAAGAAGCTGTCGGGCGGTATCCGTACCGACCTCGCGCAGTACCGTGAACTGGCTGCGTTCGCGCAGTTCGCCTCGGACCTCGACGAAGCCACCCGCAAGCAACTGGAGCGCGGCCGCCGCGTGACGGAACTGCTGAAGCAGCCGCAATATCAGCCGCTGCAAGTGTGGGAACTGGCTGTCGCGCTGTTCGCAGCGAACAACGGCTACCTCGACGATCTGGAAGTTGCGCAAGTGCTGCCGTTCGAAAAGGGCCTGCGCGACTACCTGAAGACGAAGCACGCTGACCTGATCAAGCGCGTCGAAGACACCAAGGAACTCTCGAAGGACGACGAAGCCCTGCTGCATACGGCTCTCAAAGACTTCAAGAAGTCCGGCGCTTATTGATCCGCGAGTGACCCGCAAGGCATAAACGGACCTTGAAGCGGCGCGGGCCGCAGGCAACTGAACCCGCGCTGCTTCGATCGCTTTGCATGGGACCCGAGTCAGCGCTGAAGCGCTAACTCGGGCCGACAAGGAGCAAGCAATGGCTGGAATGAAGGAAATTCGCGGCAAGATCAAGAGCGTGCAAAACACGCGCAAGATCACGAAAGCGATGGAGATGGTGGCCGCATCGAAGATGCGCCGCGCTCAGGAGCGCATGCGCGCTGCTCGCCCGTATGCCGACAAGGTCCGCGATATCGCTGCACACATGAGCCGTGCGAACCCGGAGTATCGTCACCCGTTCATGGTGTCGAACGAAGGCGCGAAGGCGGCTGGCATCATCCTCGTCACGACCGATAAAGGTCTGTGCGGCGGCATGAACACCAACGTGCTGCGCGCGTCGCTGCAGAAGTTCAAGGAACTGGAAGGCCACGGCAAGACGATCGAAGCAACCGCGATCGGCACCAAGGGTCTGGGTTTCCTGAATCGTCTGCGCGCCAAGGTGGTGTCGAATGTCGTGCATCTGGGCGATACGCCGCATTTGGAAAAGCTGATCGGCGCGGTGAAGGTGCAGCTCGACCTGTACTCGGAAGGCAAGGTTTCGGCGGTGTACCTGGCGTACACGCGCTTCGTCAATACGATGAAGCAGGAGCCGGTGATCGAGCAACTGCTGCCGCTGTCGGCAGATCAGTTCGAGCGCAAGGAAGAAGACGGCACGACGCCGAGCACGCAGTGGGACTACATCTACGAGCCGGATGCGCAGGCAGTGGTGGACGAACTGCTGGTGCGTTATGTCGAAGCGCTGGTCTATCAGGCCGTCGCGGAAAACATGGCATCGGAACAGTCGGCACGAATGGTCGCAATGAAGGCCGCTTCGGACAACGCGAAGACGGTCATAAACGAACTGCAGCTCGTGTACAACAAGAGCCGTCAGGCCGCGATCACGAAAGAACTGTCGGAAATCGTCGGTGGCGCGGCGGCTGTTTGACCTTGACGGTCAGGCGGGCTGCTTCGTGTGCGCCTGTGTGGCGCACCCACCGAAACTGCGCCTTTGCGCGAGTGAAGAATTGAGTATCTAAAGGAAAAGCGATGAGTACTACTGCTTTGGTAGAAGGCAAGATCGTACAGTGCATCGGCGCGGTGATCGACGTGGAATTTCCGCGTGAAACCATGCCGAGGATTTACGACGCGCTCATTCTCGAAGGTTCGGAACTGACCCTCGAAGTTCAACAACAGCTGGGCGACGGCGTCGTCCGTACCATTTGTCTGGGTGCATCGGACGGTCTGCGCCGCGGTACGACGGTGAAGAACACCGGCAAGCCGATCAGCGTGCCGGTCGGCAAGCCGACCCTCGGCCGGATCATGGACGTGCTGGGTCGCCCGATCGACGAAGCCGGCCCGATCAACTCGGACGTGGTTCGCGGTATTCACCAGAAGGCTCCGGCGTTCGACGAACTGTCGCCGTCGACGGAACTGCTCGAAACCGGCATCAAGGTTATCGACTTGATCTGCCCGTTCGCGAAGGGCGGTAAGGTTGGCCTGTTCGGTGGCGCCGGCGTGGGCAAGACCGTGAACATGATGGAACTGATCAACAACATCGCTAAGGAACACGGTGGTTACTCCGTGTTCGCCGGTGTTGGCGAGCGTACCCGCGAAGGGAACGACTTCTATCACGAAATGAAGGACTCGAACGTTCTCGACAAGGTCGCGCTGGTGTACGGCCAGATGAACGAGCCGCCGGGCAACCGTCTGCGCGTCGCGCTGACCGGTCTGACGATGGCTGAGCACTTCCGTGACGAAGGTCTCGATGTGCTGTTCTTCGTCGACAACATCTACCGTTTCACGCTGGCAGGCACGGAAGTGTCGGCACTGCTCGGCCGTATGCCGTCGGCAGTGGGCTATCAGCCGACGCTGGCTGAAGAAATGGGTAAGCTGCAAGAGCGTATTACGTCGACCAAGACCGGCTCGATCACGTCGGTTCAGGCCGTGTACGTCCCTGCGGATGACTTGACCGACCCGTCGCCGGCCACGACTTTCGGCCACTTGGACGCAACGGTCGTGTTGTCGCGTGACATCGCTTCGCTGGGTATCTACCCGGCGGTCGACCCGCTCGATTCGACCTCGCGTCAGATCGACCCGAACGTGATTGGCGAAGAGCACTACGCAATCACGCGCGGCGTGCAGCAAACGCTGCAGCGCTACAAGGAACTGCGCGACATTATCGCGATTCTGGGCATGGACGAACTGGCGCCGGAAGACAAGCTCGCCGTGGCGCGCGCTCGTAAGATCCAGCGTTTCCTGTCGCAGCCGTTCCACGTCGCTGAAGTGTTTACGGGTTCGCCGGGCAAGTACGTGCCGCTGAAGGAAACGATTCGTGGCTTCAAGATGATCGTTGAGGGCGAGTGCGACCACCTGCCGGAACAAGCGTTCTACATGGTCGGCACGATCGACGAAGCCTTCGAAAAGGCCAAGAAGATCCAGTAAAGGTCGGGTGTAACGAAGCGGGCGCCGGCGTCTCGCGCGGAACGGATACCATCACGGTATTGAATCGCAAAACCGGCGCCTCTTACTACGCTCAACCCAGCCTTGCATGTGACGAGAGTAAGCACTAAAGCGCTAACTCTCGTCGAGCTTTGCATGGGACCAGAGTAAGCGCTAAAGCGCTAACTCTGATCGGCACAGGAGTCGACACTTATGGCAACAATCAAGGTAGACGTCGTCAGCGCGGAAGAGCAGATCTTCTCGGGCCAGGCGAAGTTCGTCGCGCTGCCGGGCGAAGCAGGTGAACTCGGCATTCTGCCGGGCCACACCCCGCTCATCACGCGGATTCGTCCGGGTGCGGTGCGCATCGAAGCTGAAAACGGTGAGGAAGAGTTTGTCTTCGTCGCCGGCGGCATCCTCGAAATCCAGCCGGGCGCTGTGACGGTTCTCGCCGACACGGCTATCCGCGGCAAGGATCTCGACGAAGCCAAGGCTGAAGATGCACGCAAGCGTGCGGAAGAGGCGCTGCAGAACACGGGTTCGAACCTCGAATACGCAACCGCGCAAGCGGAACTGGCGTACGCGACGGCTCAGCTCGCTGCGATTCAGCGTCTGCGCAAGCTGCGCGGTCAGAACTAGGCAATACGTATCAGAAAGAAAGCAGCCTTCACGGCTGCTTTTTTTTGACCTCGACTTGACGTTTACGGAAAGGTCAGCAAAATCGTGCTTTTGAATCGTTGGCGCCACGCCTTGGCAGTAGGGAAACGCGCTGCGGGTAAGACTTGATGCCGGACAGACACACGCCGGTGGCACAATCGATTTCAAATTCATTTCAATAGGCGAGCTTCTGCTCAGCTCACGGAGACAACACCATGGCAACGCACGTGTCAGGCGAAGGTGCACTCATCGAACCCAAAGACGGACTGTCGTATGTCCGTGGATCGACCGACATTCCGCTGAGCGAAGCGACGGTCGGCCAGTTTTTGCGCGATACGGCGGCGCGCTTTCCGGACCGTCCGGCCGTGGTGTTTCGCGAACAGCGTATTCGCTGGACATGGAAGGAGTTCGCCGAAGAAATCGACATATTGGCGGCCGGTCTGCTCACGCTCGGAATCGAGAAGGGCGACCGCGTCGGCATCTGGTCGCCGAATCGCGTGGAATGGTTGCTGACCCAGTTTGCGACCGCGCGCATCGGCGCCGTGCTGGTCAATATCAATCCGGCGTATCGGCTTGCGGAACTGGAGTACGCGCTGAACAAGGTCGGCTGCAAGGCAATCATCGCGGCCGAGCGCTTCAAGACTTCCATGTACTTGGAGATGTTGCAGGAACTCGCGCCCGAGCTGGCCACGCAAGCGCCCGGTGAACTGCACGCGGCAAGGTTTCCCGAATTGCGTTACGTGATTCGCATGTGCGACACGGAAACGCCGGGTATGTTGAGCTTTTCCGACGTGATCGAGCAGGGGCGCGTGTCGCTCGACGTGGCGAAGCTCGACGCTATCGGTGCCACGCTCTCGTGCCACGAGCCGATCAATATCCAGTTCACCAGCGGTACGACAGGCAATCCGAAGGGCGCGACGCTGACCCACCGCAACGTGGTGAATAACGCGCGTTATATCGCGATGGCGATGCGGCTGACCGAGCAGGACGGCTTATGCATCCCCGTCCCGCTGTACCACTGCTTCGGCATGGTGCTGGCGGTGCTGGCATGCGTGTCGGTCGGCGCCAATATGGTGTTTCCGGGCGAGGGCTTCGACCCGGCTTCAACGCTGGCCGCGGTCGCGGAAGAGCAGTGCACCGCGTTGCATGGCGTGCCGACCATGTTCATCGCCGAACTCGATCATCCCAACTTCGCCACCTACGACTTCTCGCGCTTGCGCACCGGCATCATGGCCGGCTCGCCTTGCCCGATCGAGACCATGAAGAAGGTCGTTTCCAGAATGCATTTGAGCGAAATCACCATCGCCTACGGCATGACGGAAACCAGCCCAGTCTCGTTCCAGAGCTCGACGACCGATCCGCTCGACAAGCGCACGACAACGGTCGGCCGCATCCAGCCGCATCTGGAAGTGAAAATCGTCGATCCCCTCGGCGAGATCGTGCCGGTGGGCGAAACCGGCGAGCTGTGCACGCGCGGCTATTCAGTGATGCAGGGCTATTGGGGCGACGAGGCGAAGACGCGCGAAAGCGTTGTCGACGGTTGGATGCATACCGGCGATCTGGCGACGCTCGATGCGGAAGGCTACTGCAACATCGTCGGCCGTCTAAAGGACATGCTGATTCGCGGCGGCGAGAACATCTATCCGCGTGAGATTGAAGAGTTTCTGTTCCGCCACCCGAAGATCCAGAGCGTGCAGGTGTTCGGCGTGCCCGACGCGAAGTACGGCGAAGAGGTGTGTGCGTGGGTCGTATTGCGCTCCGGCGAGCAGGCAACGGCTGAACAGATCCAACAGTTCTGCCAAGGGCAGATTGCGCACTATAAGGTGCCGAAGTACATCCGCTTCGTCGACGAACTGCCCATGACGGTGACCGGCAAGGTGCAGAAGTTCATCATGCGCGAGCAGATGATTAGAGAATTGAAGCTGCGAGAAGATAAGACGGCGTGACGCTCAATGGCTGGTCCGCGCCGGCAAATCATTGCGCAACGCGGGCCAGCCAATAAGGCACAAAGGATAAAACCAGAAGGACGAACCGTTTGCCGTGCAAGTCGCTAAAAGACCGCGAACGTGCCCGAAACAGCGCGCGACCGAACCGCGCAAACGTTTGGCCAGACGAAAAAAAAGCGGGCCTGGAGCCCGCTAAAAACCACACGCTACGGGGTTAGCGCGAGGAGACCAAAGAAGGAACCGACTGAGACGACGACCCTGCGTCGACTACGGCCCCAGCAGGGATGCCCCTTCACAGGGCTTCGGCATACGCCGACCGGCAAGTGCATCGTATCCGCTCACACCACGCACCCAGCCACATCCGTGTTGAAACCGTTGAGGGCATTGTGGGCGAATTAATCTACGAGCGCGGTAACAAAGTGTTTCAGGTTGTAACGCCCGCCAGATAAGGCGCTGCAGGATATATTGCCAAAAAGAAACGATTGAAACGTAATTTTTACCGATGACTCGCTCGCAATTTCATACGCGTGATTGATGCTATTCGCGACGCATAATGCGGCGTAATCCGTTAAGTCGATTCCGCATGAAATGGTTGCACGTTCATCTTTTGGACCAAGCACCCCCGTGTCACAGGTGCTTGCCCGCCGTCACAAACTTCCACAATCCAAATCACGCAGTCGCATTGCGTCGCAACATCCGTCCGGATGCGCAATTGGGGCGCAAAGAACGGGTTCACCGACTGTTGCGGCGGCATTATTGTTCAGGTGTTACTTAACAGCGCCCCGTGCCGTTACATGATTGGCGCGTGAACGAGGGCATTTGGCGTTTCTCGACCGCCGCCGCCTCACAGTGAAAATGAAGAAACGAGGCGGCCTAAAAAACGCATCACGCTACTTCAGCCACTTGTCCGAAATGGCTTGGTATTCGCCTGTTGCCCGCGCAAGGTGCAACCACTGGTCGACGTATTGCTGGAACGACACATCGCCGCGCGGCAGCAGCCAGGCCTTTTCACCATACTGGAAAGGTTTGTCCGGATGAACCGAGCAAAGGCCGGGATTCAGCTTCTGCTGCAACAGGGTTTCGGACGCGTCCGTCACCATCACATCCGCCTTGCCGGCGAGGATCTGCTTGAAGATCGTCACGTTATCCGGATAGACGGTCAGGTTCGCATGCGGAAAGTACTGTTTCGCGAAGCGCTCGTTGGTGCCACCCGGATTGACGATCGCGCGTGTCGCCGGCTGGTCGATCTGCGCGACGGTCTGATATTTGTTGACGTCGTCGCACCGAACGATCGGCGTCTTGCCGTCGACCATGTAGGCCTCCGTGAAAAACGCGCGCTTCTGCCGCTCCAGCGTCGGCGACACGCCGCCCACGCCGACGTCGCATTTAGCGACAAAGTCGTTCATCAGATTCGACCACGACGTCTTGACGTACTCCGTCTTCACGCCGAGCGACTTGGCGAGCGACTCCGTCATGTCGATATCGATGCCTTCGAACTGGCCGTCCGCCTTGTAAAACGAGTACGGTTTGTAGTCACCGGTCGTGCAGGCGCGCAGCGTGCCGCGCGCGAGGATTTCGTCGAGCCGCGAGGGCGTTGCGGTGGTGGCGCTGTTCTGTGCCCCGGCCACGCCTGCGTGCATCAAAACGCCGGCCAGCGCGCCGAGCAATGCGAGTGCTGCCTTGTTCATCGAGTCTCCTTGGTTGTATGTAATTGTTTGGTAAGTCCGTTGGATAATAGCCCGGCAATTCGCGCTTGAACATTGGCCGTTCAGCCAGGTCATGACGCCGCGGCGAGCCCACGGAAAACCCGCCGCGAGCGACGCGCACAACAGTTATTGGCCGGATCAAGCACGATGCGGCGAGCCGGGTCCGGTAAAATGCCCCTTTGCCCTCAGTCGTACGCAACGTGGCCCATAAACTCCTGAACGACACTTTCCTGCGCGCGCTGCTGCGCCAGCCGACCGACTACACGCCGATCTGGCTGATGCGGCAAGCTGGCCGCTACCTGCCCGAATACAACGCCACGCGTGGCCGCGCGGGCAGTTTCCTCGGTCTGGCGAAGAGCCCGGCGTACGCGACGGAAGTCACGTTGCAGCCGCTCGAGCGTTATCCGCTCGACGCCGCGATCCTGTTCTCCGACATCCTCACCGTGCCCGACGCCATGGGTCTCGGCCTCGAATTCGTGACCGGCGAGGGTCCTAAGTTTGTTCGCCCGGTTCGCACGGAAGACGACGTCGCGCGCCTCGCGGTGCCGGACATCGACGCCACGCTGCGCTACGTGACCGACGCCGTGCGCGAAATTCGCACCGCGCTGACCGACGCGCAAGGCCGTCAACGCGTACCGCTGATCGGCTTTTCGGGCAGTCCGTGGACGCTCGCGTGCTACATGGTCGAAGGCGGCGGTTCGGCGGATTTCCGTACGGTCAAGTCGATGCTCTACGCGCGGCCGGATCTGATGCACCGCATTCTCGACGTCAACGCGCGCTCGGTCGCGGCGTATCTGAACGCCCAGATCGAAGCCGGCGCGCAAGCCGTGATGATTTTCGACACGTGGGGCGGGGCGCTGGCGGACGGCGTGTATCAACGTTTCTCGCTGCACTACATCCAGCAGGTGGTGAGCCAGTTGAAGCGCGACCACGACGGCGAAAAAGTGCCGGTGATCACCTTCACGAAGGGTGGTGGCCTGTGGCTCGACGAGATCGCCGAGACCGGTGTGGATGCGGTCGGCCTCGACTGGACGGTGAACCTGAGCAAGGCGCGCGAGCGCGTGGGCGGGAAGGTGGCGTTACAGGGCAATATCGATCCCTCGGTGCTGTTCGCGCCGCCGGCTTCGATCCGCATGGAAGCGCGCGCGGTGCTCGACAGCTTCGGGAATCATCCGGGCCACGTGTTCAACCTCGGCCACGGCATTTCGCAGTTCACGCCACCGGAGAATGTCGCCGAACTGGTGGACGAGGTGCATCGTCACAGCCGGGCGATTCGCAGCGGCGCTCATGCACCGACATGACGCCGTAATCGTTACCATTTTTTGTTGCATTGCAGCGAACTGGGCTCTCGGCCTAAGGGAAAATTTGCAGCCAGCAGGCCGTCAGATGGCGGTCCTGCGAAAGTCAAGACTTGACTTATGCACATTCATCACGCTGCGGCGCGGTAGAAGCTTTAGTCGTGTCCTGGCCCTTGCACATTGCCGGCGCATTTGATCTAAGCCTTGTCTGGCAAGGGTTTCACGGGTCCAGTACAGACTGTGCGGAATCCCACAGAAGGCCGCTGTGGCGCGGTTCTCGGGCCGTCCGGGCAAAGTTCTCAACAAAGTTATCCACAGGCACGCGGACCGATTGCAATTGTTCAGCCGAATCCAAAACTTAGCGCCGAAATTGAAGTTTTACTTTAACTTCGACGGGTTCGCCGTCTGCGCAATGGGCACCACGATGTGGCATCGTGTCGCGCTCATTCCTCTGAACTCTGCAGACGCGTGAGCGACGTGTTCGTCCGCGTCGCGCTGGACCATCCGCTGCCGACCCTGTTCGACTACCGTTGCGACACGCCTGAGCCCGTCACGCCGGGCTTGCTGGTTAGCGTGCCGTTCGGTAAGCGCCATGTCGTAGGGCTCGTCTGCGAAGTGACCGCTCACAGCGACGTGCCGGCAGATCGGCTTCGCTCGGTGAGTGGCGTGTGCACCGCTTGTCCGCCGGTGTCGTCGGAATGGCTGAAGTTGGCCGCGTTCGCCGCCGACTACTACCAGCGTGGTCTCGGCGAAGTCGCGTTGCCCGCGTTGCCGCAGGCGCTGCGCGATGCGTCGCGCTGGTCGCGTCTGTTCGCGCCGGAAGAGCGCTACAGTCTCACGCCCGCGGGCCGCGCCGCGTTGCCCGATGCCCTGCCGGCTCGGGCGAGCGCCTTGCGGAAACTGGCGCAGGCGTTGGCCGAGACGGAGTTCCTGCTCGCCGCCGACGCTCGCGCGCTGCACCCCAAAGCGATTGCAACGCTCGACGCCTGGCAGGCGGAAGGCTGGGTCGCGCTGGACATCATCGAAGCCGCGGCGGCGCTGGCCACCGCCGCCTCGCCTGACGCGCCTGCGCCCACGCTGCCCACGCTCACCGACGAGCAGGCGGCCGCCGTCGAAGCGATCCGCGACGCCGACGGCTTTGCGCCTTTCCTGCTGCACGGCGTGACGGGCAGCGGCAAGACCGAAGTTTATCTGCGCGCACTCGCCGAGATTCTGGCCGCGAAGCCCGACGCCCAGGCGCTCGTCCTCGTACCTGAAATCAATCTGACGCCGCAGTTCGAAGCGGCCTTCCGCGCGCGCTTCGCCGCGCTCGAAGGCACGTCGATCGTCACGCTGCACAGCGGACTTGCGGAAGGCGAACGCGCCCGCAACTGGTTCGCCGCGCACACCGGCCGCGCGCGCATCGTGCTCGGCACGCGGTTGGCGGTGCTCGCGTCGCTGCCGAAGCTCGCGATCATCGTCGTCGACGAGGAGCACGATCCGGCTTACAAGCAGCAGGAAGGCTTGCGCTATTCGGCGCGCGATCTGGCGATCTATCGCGCCAAGCAACTCGGCTTGCCGGTCGTGCTCGGTTCGGCCACGCCGTCGCTGGAAAGCTGGTGGCAGGCCGACCAGGGGCGCTACAAGCGGCTCACGTTGTCGCGCCGTGCTGTCGCCGAGGCCGTGCTGCCCACCGTCAAACTGATCGATCTGGAAGAGGAGCGGCGACGCGGGCGGGCATCGGTGGAAGGTTTGTCGGGGCCGTTGATCGCCGCACTGAAGGCGCGGCTCGAACGCGGCGAGCAAAGCCTCGTGTTCCTGAACCGCCGCGGTTACGCGCCGCAGCTTGCCTGCGACGCCTGCGGCTGGGTTGCCGGCTGCCCACGTTGCAGCGCCTATGTCGTGTTGCATAAGCCCGAGCGTGCGCTGCGCTGCCACCACTGCGGCTGGGAGGCGCGCATCCCGCGTTCGTGCCCGGAGTGCGGTAACGTCGACATCGCGCCGATGGGCCGCGGCACGCAGCGGGTCGAAGAAACGCTGGCGAGCGCAGTGCCCGGCGCCCGCATCTTGCGTATCGACGCCGACAGCACGCGCCGTAAAGGCAGCGCGCAGGCGCTGTTCTCCGACGTCCACGCAGGCGAGGTCGACATCCTCGTCGGCACGCAGATGATAGCCAAGGGCCACGACTTCCAGCGCGTGTCGCTGGTCGGGGTGCTGAACGCCGACACGGCGCTGTTTTCTCACGACTTCCGGGCGAGCGAGCGGCTCTTCGCGCAACTGATGCAAGTGAGCGGGCGGGCAGGCCGCGGGGGTTTGCCCGGCGAAGTGCTGGTGCAAACACGCTATCAGCGCCACGCGCTCTACCACGCGCTGGGCCGCCACGACTATGTCGGCTTCGCCAACTCCACGTTGGCCGAGCGGCGTGACGCGCACTTGCCGCCGTTCGTCTATCAAGCTTTGCTGCGCGCCGAAGGCCGCACGCTTGAGGCAGCGCTCGCCTTCCTGCAACACGCGGCGGCCGAGTTGACCGGCATTGCGGCCGCCGAACGCGTGACCGTGTACGACGCCGTGCCGCTCACCATCGTCAAGGTGATGCACGTGCACCGTGCGCAATTGCTGATCGAGAGCGCGTCGCGGGCCGCCCTGCAGGCGACCTTGCGTGCGTGGCAGCCACTGCTGCGCGGTTTGAAAGGCGTACTGCGCTGGAATCTGGAAGTCGATCCGCTTGACATCTAAGGCGCGCCGCGAAGCCGTCGTCGCCGTTACTCCTTTCAGTCATATTCTTAGAGCGAATGGTCGTTTCGTTTTGCGACGCCGCTCGCCTATATTTCGCCGAATCGGCGCGCTTTCAAGCAAAACTCCAACATTCCCGCGCCGATGCACCTCAACTTCCTCGGGGCATGGCGATGAGCGATAGCAATCCGACGCTGCAAGCCGGCGCGGCGCCGACAAACCGGCAAAGCACGCACGGTGGCGGACTTTTTTCGACTGAAGACTGGTGGGCGGTGTGGGTCGGCCTGCTGGTGATCGTGGTCGCCTGGGCGCTGTTCGCGTCGGGTAGCAGCATCAAGTGGCTGGCGGTGGCGCCGGCCAAATGGTCGAGCGTGGCGCAGGCCGCGCAGGACGTCCGCAAGCATTTGCCGAACTATGCCGCGCTGTTTATCGCGTTCGCGTTGCTATTTGGCGTGAGCCTGGCAGCGCTCAAGCAACGGGTTGGCGCTTTCCTGGCGTCGTTCCTGATCCTGTTCATCGCGTCGGCGCTGATTTTCACGCTGGGCGCGTGGGTCAACGCGTCGAAGTACAACCTCGAGCCGCCGCTCGTCGCGCTGGCGCTGGGGCTGCTCATCTCGAACGTGTTCAAGCTGCCTGAATGGTTTTCGGCCGGCTTGCGCGTCGAGTTCTATATCAAGGTCGGCATCGTGCTACTCGGCGCGACGTTGCCGTTCACGTTGCTGGTGTGGGCGGGACCGGTGGCGGTCGGGCAGGCGACCATCGTCTCGCTCGTCACGTTCTTCGTGATCTTCTTTGCCGCGAAAGCGTTCGGCCTCGACCGGCGTTTTGCCGCTGTGCTCGGCGTCGGCGGCGCGGTGTGCGGCGTCTCGGCGGCCATCGCGATTGCTGGCGCAGTGCGGGCCAAGCGCGAACAGGCTTCGGTGGCGATCACGCTGGTGGTGCTATGGGCGATCGTGATGATCTTCGTGTTGCCGTTCGCATCCCGCTCGCTCGGACTGTCGACCGCGGTCGCCGGCGCCTGGATCGGCACGTCTGAATTCGCCGACGCCGCCGGCATCGCGGCCGCACAGGCCTATGGCGACTTCGCGAAGCACGCGGGCGGCGCGATCGCGGGTGCGCCGGAGGCGTCGTTGCAGGCGTTCACGCTGATGAAGGTGGTCGGCCGCGATATCTGGATCGGCATCTGGGCGTTCGTGCTGGCGATCGTCGCGACGACGCGCTGGGAATCGCAGGACAGCGGCGTCAAAGCCAAGGCCAACGCCGGCGAGATCTGGGCGCGCTTTCCGAAATTCGTGATCGGTTTCGTGATCGCGTCGGCGCTGGTGACGTGGATCGCCAGCCACTATTCACTGGCCGACTACCGCAAAGTCGTGACGCCCGAATTCGTCGCGCCGATCACGGCGTTGCGCACGTGGGCGTTCACCTTCTGCTTCCTGAGCATCGGGCTGACCACGCGCTTGCGCTCGCTCACTGCGACCGGTCTGAAGCCGTTCCTGGCGTTCACGGTGGGCGTGGTGGTCAATATCGCCATCGGTTACGCGCTGTCCGCGCACGTGTTCGCACCGTACTGGAATAGCTTGGGGCAGGGCTCGTGATGAGGCGCGCGGTCCGCATCGACAGTACGACGGATGCGCGCGAAGAGACGCGCGCGCGGTGCTGCGAGGGATGCCGGTACCGCGCGGAGAATCGGGATTCGTTGGAGCAGGACGTTCCGGGTCTCGCCGTGTTCGGTTCCGCATTCGGCGCGAGCGTAGCGGACAGCCGGCTTTGCCGGCTGCACGACCAACTCGTTTCGCCCGGCGACGCCTGCGCGCAGTTCGAGCCGATTCAGCGGCACTGACGCGACGCCTGCGCGCCGTTCAAGCCGAGTCGACAGCGCTGACGCGTCAGCTGCGCGCAGTTCGCGCCGATCCAACGGCGCCGACACGATACCCGTGCGCAGTTCGCACCGATCCAGTAGCGCTGACACGACACCCGCGCGCAGTTCAAACCGACCCACCGACATTGACGCGTGCCGACACCACGCCGCGGCATGAAGCCGGGCGTTGCATTCGTCCTGTCACTGAGTCAGCGGGAAGAGCGGCGCCGCTGCGGCCGGCACGGAACACCGGACGCTACCGTTCAACCGCTCAATCGTTCAATGCGGCCCGCGCGTCGCCCGCCGATGCGCGCGATGCGGCCGGCGTGCGTTCGTCGGCGAGCTCGCGCCTGCCCGGCCCGCTCGTCGCGCCGCGGATGAAGAGGATGGCGCAAGTCGCGCACATCGCCCAGATGCCCAATATCACCAGCCACTTTTCCATTTCGCCTGTCCTCTAAAACCCCGTACCGTTTTTTTGTGCGTGCCCGGAGGCCGCGTGCCGCATGTTCCGTATAACGGCGCGCCGACCTGTTCTGATAAGGGTAAAAGCAAAAAGAATCACGCCAGGGAAAGTACTAGGCGCAACCGCCGTGCCCGCGCCCAGCGCCATCTAGCGCAAACCCCCGCCGCACAAGGCTCTCAACAGGGTGCAACCATGCGCCGAACATGGTTGCACCTTTTTATTGGGAGGCGTACGATTCGCCCAACTTTTAGTCTTTCCCAGCGCATTCGTTTGGTATCCGAAGAAGGAAACATGGCTAGCACCACCCTTGGCGTCAAGGTCGACGACCTCCTGCGTTCCCGGCTGAAAGATGCCGCTACCCGTCTCGAACGCACTCCGCACTGGCTCATCAAGCAGGCCATCTTCGCGTACCTCGAAAAGATCGAGCACGGTCAGTTGCCGCCCGAACTGTCGGGCGTGGCGGGCTCGGCGGATCTCGCCGACGGCGCCACGGTCGAGCAGGAAGAAGACGGCGCGTCGCATCCGTTCCTCGAGTTCGCGCAAAACGTGCAACCGCAGTCGGTGCTGCGCGCGGCGATCACGGCCGCTTATCGTCGTCCTGAGCCGGAATGCATGCCGTTCCTGCTCGGTCAGGCGCGTTTGCCGGCCAACCTCGCGGGCGATGTGCAGGCGATGGCCGGCAAGCTCGTCGAAACGCTGCGCACCAAGAGCAAGGGCGGTGGCGTCGAAGGACTGATCCACGAGTTCTCGCTGTCGAGTCAGGAAGGCGTGGCGCTGATGTGCCTCGCCGAAGCGCTGCTGCGGATCCCCGATCGCGCGACCCGCGACGCGCTGATTCGCGACAAGATCAGCAAGGGCGACTGGAAATCGCACATGGGCCAGGCGCCGTCCATGTTCGTCAACGCCGCGACGTGGGGCTTGATGATCACCGGCAAGCTGGTGACTACCAATAGCGAAACGAGTCTCTCGTCGGCGCTCACGCGTCTGATCGGCAAGGGCGGCGAGCCGTTGATCCGCAAGGGCGTGGACATGGCGATGCGCCTGATGGGCGAGCAGTTCGTCACCGGCGAGAACATCTCCGAAGCGCTGGCCAACAGCCGCAAGTATGAAGCACGCGGCTTCCGCTACTCGTACGACATGCTCGGCGAAGCGGCCACCACCGAAGCCGACGCGCAGCGCTACTACGCGTCGTACGAACAGGCGATCCACGCGATCGGCAAGGCCGCCGGCGGCCGTGGCATCTACGAAGGCCCGGGCATTTCGATCAAGCTCTCCGCGCTGCACGCACGCTACTCGCGTTCGCAGCAGGAACGCACGATGAGCGAACTGCTGCCGCGCGTGCGCTCGCTCGCGATCCTCGCGCGCCGCTACGACATCGGCCTGAACATCGACGCTGAAGAAGCCGACCGCCTCGAAATCTCGCTCGATCTGCTCGAAGCGCTGTGCTTCGATCCGGAGCTGGCCGGCTGGAACGGCATCGGCTTTGTGGTGCAGGCGTATCAGAAACGTTGCCCGTTCGTGATCGACTACATCATCGATCTGGCGCGCCGCAGCCGTCACCGCATCATGGTGCGTCTCGTGAAGGGCGCGTACTGGGATACCGAAATCAAGCGTGCGCAAGTGGACGGCCTCGAAGGCTATCCGGTCTACACGCGCAAGATCTACACGGATGTGTCGTACGTCGCTTGCGCGAAAAAACTGCTGAGCGCGCCCGACGCGGTCTATCCGCAGTTCGCCACACACAACGCGCACACGCTGTCGGCGATCTATTACCTCGCGGGCAACAACTACTACCCCGGCCAGTACGAGTTCCAGTGCCTGCACGGCATGGGCGAGCCGCTATACGAGGAAGTCACCGGCCGCGACAAGCTGAACCGTCCGTGCCGCGTGTACGCGCCGGTCGGCACGCATGAAACGCTGCTCGCGTACCTCGTGCGCCGTCTGCTGGAAAACGGCGCGAACACGTCGTTCGTGAATCGCATTGCCGATGAAACCGTCGCGATCAAGGACCTGATCGCCGACCCCGTCGACGAAGCCTCGAAGATCGTGCCGCTCGGCGCGCCGCACGCGAAGATTCCGCTGCCGCGCAATCTGTTCGGCGCTGAGCGCCTCAACTCGATGGGCCTCGATCTGTCGAACGAGCATCGGTTGGCGTCGCTGTCGTCGGCGTTGCTGGCGAGCGCGCATCATCCGTGGCGCGCCGCGCCGATGCTCGAGGACAACGAAATCGCCGTGGGCGTCGCGCGCGACGTGCGCAATCCGGCCGATCATCGCGACCTCGTCGGCACGGTCGTCGAAGCGACCCCGGAACATGTGAGCGCCGCGTTGGCGCATGCCGTCGCCGCTGCGCCGATCTGGCAAGCCACGCCGGTCGATGCGCGCGCCGATTGCCTCGCGCGCGCCGCCGATCTGCTCGAAGCGCAGATGCATACGTTGATGGGTCTGGTGGTGCGTGAGGCCGGCAAGTCGCTGGCCAATGCGGTCGCGGAAATCCGCGAAGCGATCGACTTCCTGCGCTACTACTCCACGCAGATTCGCGACGAGTTCTCCAACGACACGCATCGCCCGCTCGGTCCGGTGGTTTGTATCAGCCCGTGGAATTTCCCGCTGGCGATTTTCATGGGCCAGGTGGCCGCGGCGCTTGCCGCCGGCAACACCGTGCTCGCGAAGCCGGCCGAACAGACGCCGCTGATCGCCGCGCAAGCCGTGCGCATTCTGCGCGAAGCCGGCGTGCCGGCAGGCGCGGTGCAACTGCTGCCGGGCAATGGTGAAACGGTCGGCGCTGCGTTGGTGGCCGATCCGCGCACTCGTGCCGTGATGTTCACCGGTTCGACCGAAGTCGCGCGCCTCATCAACAAGACGCTGTCGAGCCGCCTCGATCCGGACGGGAAGCCGATTCCGCTGATCGCCGAAACCGGCGGCCAGAACGCAATGATCGTCGACTCGTCGGCGCTCGCTGAACAGGTCGTGGCGGACGTGCTGCAATCGTCTTTCGACTCCGCCGGTCAACGGTGTTCCGCGCTGCGCGTTCTTTGTCTGCAGGACGATGTCGCTGACCGCACGCTGGAGATGCTAACGGGCGCGATGCGCGAACTGGCTGTGGGCAATCCGGACCGTCTGTCGATCGACGTCGGCCCGGTGATCGACCTCGACGCAAAGCGCGGTATCGACGCGCACGTCGCGGCGATGCGCGAAAAAGGTCGCAAGGTCGAACAGCTGCCGATGCCGGACGGTTGCGCGCAAGGCACCTTCGTTCCGCCGACGCTGATCGAACTCGACAGCATCGACGAACTGAAGCGCGAAGTGTTTGGCCCAGTGCTGCACGTGGTGCGTTATCGCCGCAGCCAGCTCGACAAGCTGCTCGAACAGATCCGCACAACCGGCTACGGCCTGACGCTCGGCATCCATACGCGGATCGATGAAACCATCGCTCACGTGATCAGCCGCGCGCACGTCGGCAACATTTATGTGAACCGGAATGTGATCGGCGCGGTGGTGGGTGTGCAGCCGTTCGGTGGCGAAGGTTTGTCGGGCACGGGTCCGAAAGCGGGCGGCGCACTGTACCTGCAGCGTTTGCTCGCCACGCGTCCGGCCGGTTTGCCGAAGTCGCTCGCCCAGGCACTGGTCGCGGATGTACCGCACGGAGCCGAAAACAGCGACAATCCGTCCGCTGCATTGACGGCTTACCGCGACTGGCTGATCGCCGAACAACAGCCGGTGCTGGCCGCGCGCTGCGATGGCTATTTGTCGCATGTGCCTGCCGGCGCCACGGCGGTATTGTCGGGACCGACGGGCGAGCGCAATACGTACACGCTGGGCGCGCGCGGCACGGTGCTGTGTATCGCGTCGACGGCAAGCGGCGCGCGCGTGCAGTTCGCCGCGGCGCTGGCTACGGGAAATCGCGCGTTGTTCGAAGGCGCCGCTGGTGAACAATTGGTGGCGCAGTTGCCCGCCACGCTCAAGTCGCATGCGAGCGTGAAGAAGAGCGCCGATACACCGTTCGACGCCGTGCTGTTCGAAGGCGATAGCGACGAATTGCTGGCGCTGGTGAAGGAAGTCGCGAAGCGTCCGGGCCCGATCGTTTCGGTGCAGGGCGTCGCGGCACGTGCACTGGAAAGCGGCGATGAAGATTACGCGCTCGAGCGTCTGTTGACGGAACGCTCGGTCAGCGTGAATACGGCAGCTGCAGGCGGTAATGCGAATTTGATGACGATCGGTTGAGCGAACCTCATTGATCTTTTCAAAAAAGAAGGAAGCGGTACGGCGACCCCGAAACCGCTCCATCCACACCTGGTACCAAGGAGAAGCTATGCAACACAAGATGAAACAGCTGGCAGGCGCTGCACTGGTTGCGGCGATGTCGCTGGCGGGGACGGCCAATGCTCAATCGACGGAAGATGTGAAGGTCGGCTTTGCCGGCCCGATGACAGGCGCGCAGGCGCACTACGGCAAGGACTTCCAGAACGGCATCACGCTGGCAGTGGAAGACATGAACGCGACCAAGCCGGTAATCGGCGGCAAGCAAGTTCGCTTCGTGCTGGATTCGGCCGACGACCAGGCTGACCCGCGCACCGGTACGACGGTTGCGCAGAAGCTGGTGGATGACGGCATCAAGGGCATGCTCGGCCACTTCAACTCGGGTACCACGATTCCGGCTTCGCGCATTTACGCGAACGCGGGCATCCCCGAAATCGCAATGGCGACGGCGCCGGAATACACGCAGCAAGGTTTCAAGACCACGTTCCGCATGATGACGTCCGACACGCAGCAAGGTTCGGTCGCCGGCACGTTCGCGGTCAAGACCTTGGGCATGAAGAAGATCGTGATCGTCGACGACCGCACGGCCTACGGCCAGGGTCTGGCGGATCAGTTCGAAAAGGCAGCGAAGGCAGCAGGTGGCCAGATCATCGATCGTGAATACACGAACGACAAGGCCGTCGACTTCAAGTCGATCCTGACCAAGCTGAAGTCGGTCCAACCGGATCTGATTTACTACGGCGGCGCGGATTCGCAAGCGGCACCGATGGTCAAGCAGATGAAGGCACTGGGCATCAAGGCGCCGTTGATGGGTGGCGAAATGGTCCACACGCCGACGTTCATCCAGATCGCGGGTGCAGCGGCGAATGGCACGGTGGCATCGCTCGCCGGCCTGCCGCTGGAAGAAATGCCGGGCGGCAAGGACTACGTCGCGAAGTACAAGAAGCGTTTCAACGAAGACGTGCAAACGTACTCGCCGTACGCCTACGACGGCGCAATGGCCATGTTCGACGCAATGAAGAAGGCGAACTCGACCGATCCGGCCAAGTACCTGCCGATGCTCGCGAAGACCTCGATGCCGGCGGTGACGGCGTCGAACCTCGCGTACGACAGCAAGGGCGACCTGAAGAACGGCGGCATCACGCTGTACAAGGTTGTCGATGGCAAGTGGACGACGCTGCAAAGCGTGGGTGGGAAGTAAGTAGCTTTCCTGCTAGTACACTCGGCTGCCGCGTGATGGTGTGACACGGCAACTGGCGCAAAAAAGCCCTGCGGTTTTCGAACACGCAGGGCTTTTTGTTTGATATTTCGCGACGTTGCGTGCCAATTGCACGACAACGCAATTACTCCCCTCGCATCTTCTTCCCCTGCTCACGAATCTGTTCCAACGTCGCGCCCGGCGTACTCGCTTCCTGCGGCATGCGAATCTCGATCACCGCCGCACGCTTCGCTTCAATCGAACGCTTGAGCGCAGGCAGAAACTCCTCAGTTCGTTCCACCGTTTCACCATGCGCGCCGAACGATCGCGCGAACGCCGCGAAGTCTGGATTGGTCAGTCCGGTGCCATATACCCGTCCAGGATAATGCCGTTCCTGATGCATGCGAATCGTGCCGAAGTGACTGTTATTTACCACGATGAAAAGCACGTGCAGGTCGTACTGCATCGCCGTCGCGAGTTCTTGCGCAGCCATCATGAAGCAGCCATCGCCGGCCAGCGCGACGACGGCGCGTTGCGGATACATCGACTTCGCCGCGATCGCCGCCGGCACGCCGTAGCCCATTGCACCACTCGTCGGCGCGAGTTGCGAACGGTAATGGCGATACGAGAAGTGCCGATGCAGCCACGTCGCGTAATTGCCCGCACCGTTGGTGAGAATCGCGTCGTCCGGCAGATGCGCGCGCAACTGCTGGATCACTTCGCCCATCTGCACGTCGCCGGGAATTTGACGCGGTTTGCGCCATTCGAGATACGCGCGATGCGCCTCGTCCGCGGCGCCCGACCAGGCGAGTTTGTCGGATGAAGGCTTCAGCTCCGCAAGCAGCGCTGCCAGCTCCGGCATACCGGACACAATCGGCAGATCCGCCGCATACACGCGACCTAATTCTTCCGCACCTTGATGCACATGCACGAGCATCTGCTTGGTCTTGGGAATGTCGAGCAACGTGTAGCCGTTGGTCGTCGCTTCGCCCAAACGCGGCCCGATTGCGAGCAGCACGTCGGCATCGCGGATGCGCTGCGCCAGCGCGGGATTGATGCCGAGGCCGACGTCGCCGGCATAATTCGGATGCTCGTTGTCGAGCGTATCCTGAAAGCGGAACGCGAGCCCGACCGGCAGTTGCCAGTTCTCGACGAAGCGCTGAAAGTCCGCGCACGCAGCCGACGTCCAACCGCTGCCGCCCGCGATCACCATCGGCCGTTGCGCGCCTTCCAGCAATACGCGCAGCTTCTCGATCTGCGCCGCCGACGGTGACGCCGCGACGCGCTGATAAGCCGGCGCGCCGGCCACCGCGTCGCATGCATCGCTCAACACATCTTCCGGTAACGACAACACCACGGGCCCGGGCCGTCCGGATGTCGCCGTGTGAAACGCATGGCTCAGATACTCGGGAATACGCTTCGGATCGTCGATTTGCGCGACCCATTTCGCCATCTGACCGAACATGCGCCGATAGTCGATCTCCTGAAACGCTTCGCGGTCGAGATGCTCGCGCGCGCATTGGCCGATCAGAAGGATCATCGGCGTGGAATCCTGAAACGCCGTGTGCACGCCGATCGACGCGTGCGTGGCGCCCGGTCCGCGCGTCACGAGCGCGACACCCGGTCGGCCGGTCAATTTGCCAACCGCCTCCGCCATATTCGCCGCGGCTGCTTCGTGACGGCAAACAATGGTCTGGATGCGTTCGGTTTCGTCGTGCAGCGAATCCAGTACAGCGAGAAAACTCTCGCCAGGCACACAGAAAACACGTTCGACACCGTGCGTGAGCAAAGCATCGACGACGAGACGCGCGCCGGTGGTTTGAGCGGCGGCAAATCCGGAAACGGGAGCATTCGGCTGCGACATTGCGATGAAGCCTCCAGGCAGTGCATGAGTGCGGTATGAGGATGCCGCATCGGCAGGACGCAAACCGACGCGGCGCTTCGACAGCTTACGCCGAGCGCGCCTGCGCTGTCACGGCGCAGCGCAACCGTAGTGCTCGCGCGTAACGTGGCACGCAAATAAAAAACGCGGGCCTGATAGCCCGCGTCGTCACTCGTCGTGAAGCCCGTAAAGCACGCGACTCAACACTCGACGATATTCACCGCCAACCCGCCGCGCGACGTTTCCTTGTACTTGGTCTTCATATCCGCGCCGGTTTCACGCATGGTCTTGATCACCGAATCGAGCGACACATAGTGGCTGCCGTCGCCGCGCAACGCCATGCGCGCCGCATTGACCGCCTTCACCGATGCCATCGCATTGCGTTCGATACACGGAATCTGCACCATGCCGCCGACCGGATCGCACGTCAGCCCGAGGTTGTGCTCCATGCCGATTTCCGCGGCGTTCTCGACCTGCCGCGGCGTGCCGCCCATGACTGCGGCGAGCGCGCCCGCCGCCATCGAACAGGCGACGCCCACTTCGCCCTGACAGCCCACTTCGGCGCCCGAAATCGACGCGTTCAGTTTGTACAGAATGCCGATCGCCGCGGCGGTCATCAGGAAGTCCATCACGCCTTGCTGATTCGAGCCCGGCATGAAGCGCGTGTAGTAATGCAGCACGGCCGGGATGATGCCGGCTGCGCCGTTGGTCGGCGCCGTCACCACGCGTGCGCCGGCGGCGTTTTCTTCGTTGACGGCGATCGCGTAGAGATTGATCCAGTCGATCATCGACAGCGGATCGCGCAACGCCAGCTCAGGATTGCCCGACAGCGCGCGATACAGCTGCGGCGCGCGACGCTTCACCTGGAACGGACCGGGCAAGTTACCGTCGGCATCCGGATTGTTGATGCCGCAACCCCGCGATACGCACGATTGCATCACGTCCCAGATCTTCAGCAAGCCCGCGCGCGTCTCCTCTTCCGTGTGCCAGACGCGCTCGTTTTCCCACATCAACTGGGCGATGCTCTTACCGGTCGATTCGCACAGCGCGAGCAACTCGTTGCCGCTGCGAAACGAGTACGGCAGTTGATCGACGGCGGCCAACACTTTCGTGTTCGGCGCGCCGGCGGTCACCACGAAACCGCCGCCCACCGACAGATAAGTCGACTCGCGCAACGTCTCGCCTTGCGCGTCGAACGCACGCAACTTCAGGCCGTTCGGATGCTCGGGCAGCGCCTGACGATAAAACGAAATGTGATCTTTCTGCACGAACGGCACCTCGTGCATGCCGAGCAGCGCCAGCTTGCGGGACACGCGCACGGTTTCGAGCCGCTCAACGATCGTGTCCGGGTCCACGGTGTCGGGCGCGTCGCCCATCAGGCCGAGCATGACGCCGCGATCGGTGCCGTGCCCTTTGCCCGTCGCGCCGAGCGAGCCATACAGATCCACTTTCACCGATGCGGTCGCAGCGAGCAGCCCGTCACGTTCGAGCCCTTGAGCGAACATCAGCGCCGCGCGCATCGGCCCGACCGTGTGCGAACTGGACGGACCAATGCCGATTTTGAAGAGGTCGAACACGCTGACTGCCATTTACTGCTCCCTGCTATTGATAAAGTTGGTTTACCGTGCCGGCAGCGGCAAACACACGGCGAGCCACGCGGGCGGCGTCGGTGCGAGCTGTAGCGCGATCGGCGTATAGCGCCCGTCGAGGCGCGCCGCCAGGTGAAACAGTTCCGTCGCGTTCTTCGGGTCCCACTGACCCGAATAGCCGGGCAAGCCGGCCTCGCGACGTCTTGCATCGAACGGAACGCTCGAATGCACGAATTCTTCATGCGTCTTGCTGCCGGCCGCATACGGCGCCAGCCAGTTGAGCGCGGCTTCCAGCGACGCGCCGTCCGCACCCCTCTCGGGCAGCCAGTTGCGGTTATGGCGACGCGCAGAGAGCGCGGCTGTCACGAGCGGCTGCAAGTCGTAGGTGACGTAATGCAAGGCGTCGCGTTCGCTGAAATCGATCGTCGAACCATCCGGCTCGATGTTGTCGCCGATATGTTCGACGAACAGACGCTGGGCCGCATTGATCATCTTGCGGTTGTCGAGCGTGAACGCGGCCATGGCAATCAGTTTGATCCGATGGCTCTGCCAGTTGTTCCTGAACGTCCCTTTGAGCGGGCGCGGCTGCGCGTCGATTTGCCCGATGTAGCCGTTCGCGAGTTTCGTCAGGAACGCCATCGACGCATTGCGCGTTTTCACCGGCAACGCGCTCGCCGTCATGTCGTACGCGAGAATCAGTCCCTCGAAACGGGTTTCGTCGATGGGATTGAAGCTCGGTTGATAGGTCGTGACCCAGGCGAACAGCAAGCGATCGACAAGCTTGAGATAGCGGTCGTCGCTGGTGGCGCGCCAGGCGAGCGCGGCGTCGCGTAATAGATCGAGATCTTTCTCCGCTTCCACGCTCTGGTCGTAAATGCCTTCGTGCGGCAGCGTGCCTTCGGTATGCAATTTCGCGACCGCATGCGGCTGGTCGTTCAGATGGGCTTGCACATTGCTCACCAGCGCTTTTACGCCGGGATCGGCGTTCGTGCGTTCGCTGGTTTGCAGCGCGGGCGCCGCACAAAAATTCATCGCGGCCTGCGCTTGCCCCAGCGGCAGCAGCACGGCTGCGCCAGCCAACAGCAGCGTGCAGGCTTGCCGCCACTTCGGCGCTCGCGTTGCTTCGGTCCGGCTTTGCATCAATCGCACCTTTCGCGCCATGCGAAACTCCTCGTTAGGCTGATTCGGTGTGTGATGTTAGCCGTTTGCGGCCAGGAGCGACAGAGAACTCAGGACTGAGCGCCGCACCGCCCTACCGCCTCTATTCAAGACAGTGGGCGATGCGCGGCAGTGAGCCTGCTTACTCGTAGTCGGCGATCGGCACGCAGGAGCAGAACAGATTGCGGTCGCCGTACACGTTGTCCGCGCGGCCGACCGGCGGCCAGTACTTCTTCGCGATCAGCGTGGGCAGCGGATAGGCCGCCGTTTCGCGCGCATACGCGTGCTTCCAGTCATTCGCGATGACCACCGCCGCCGTGTGCGGCGCGTGCTTCAGCGGATTGTCCTCGCGGTCCGAGCGGCCTTCTTCGACGGCGCGGATTTCCTCGCGGATCGCGATCATCGCTTCGATGAAACGGTCGAGCTCTTCCTTCGATTCCGATTCGGTCGGCTCGACCATCAGCGTGCCTGGCACCGGGAAGCTCATGGTCGGCGCGTGGAAGCCGTAGTCGGCGAGACGCTTGGCGACGTCGTCGACGGTGATGCCGCTGGTTTCCTTGATCGGACGCAGGTCGAGAATGCACTCGTGCGCGACCAGTCCGCCCGGGCCCGAATACAGCACCGGATAATGCGGCGCGAGTTTCTTCGCGACGTAGTTCGCGTTGAGGATCGCGGTTTCGGTGGCGGCGGTGAGGTTCTTCGCGCCCATCATCGCGATATACATCCACGAGATCGGGAGGATCGACGCCGAGCCGTACGGTGCGCCCGACACCGCGCCGATGCCGTTTGGCGCGCGTTCATAGCCCGACGAAATCTGGTTCGGCAGGAATTGCGCAAGATGCGCGCCGACCGCAACCGGACCGACGCCCGGTCCGCCGCCGCCGTGCGGAATGCAGAAGGTTTTGTGCAGATTCAGGTGCGACACGTCGCCGCCGAACTGGCCCGGCGCGGTCAGGCCGACCATCGCGTTCATGTTCGCGCCGTCCACGTACACCTGGCCGCCGTGCGCATGCACGATCTCGCAGATTTCGCGGACGTTCTGCTCGAACACGCCATGCGTGGACGGATACGTGATCATGATCGCCGCGAGTTTGTCGGCGTGCTGATCGGCTTTCTTCTTCAGGTCTTCGATATCGACGTTGCCTTGCGCGTCGCACGCCACCACGACGACCTGCATACCGGCCATCTGCGCCGACGCCGGATTCGTGCCGTGCGCCGAAGCGGGAATCAGGCAGACATTGCGATGCGCTTCGCCGCGCGACGCGTGATACGCGTGGATGATCAACAGGCCGGCGTATTCGCCTTGCGAGCCGGCATTCGGTTGCAGCGACACGGCCGCGTAGCCGGTGGCGGCGACCAGCATCTCTTCGAGCTGATCGATCATTTCGCGGTAACCGACGGTTTGCTCGGCCGGTGCAAACGGATGGATCTGGCCGAATTCAGGCCACGTGACGGGCAGCATTTCCGAGGTCGCGTTCAGCTTCATCGTGCACGAGCCGAGCGGGATCATCGAACGGTCGAGCGCGAGGTCCTTGTCCGACAGGCTGCGCAGATAGCGCAGCATTTCCGTTTCCGAATGATGACGGTTGAACACGTGATGCGTGAGGTACGCGCTGGTGCGTTCGAGCGCGGCCGGCACCGATGCGGTGTTCGACGCGGCGAGCTTTTCGTCGAGCGTGTCGACTTGCGGCACGTCTTTCGCGCCCGCGGCTTGCGCAAACACTTCGAGCAGATCGGCCAGATCGCGGCGCGTGGTGGATTCGTCGATCGACAGGCCGACTTGCGTGTCGCTCACGCGGCGCAGGTTGATGCGCTTTGCTTGAGCCGCGTCGTGCAGCGCTTGCGTGCGCGCGCCGGATTCGATCGTGAGCGTGTCGAAGAACGTTTCGTTGGTGAGCGTGTAGCCGAGCTGTTTCGCGCCTTCCGCCAGCAACGCGGCGATGCGGTTCACGCGCAGCGCGATGGTTTTCAGACCGTGCGGGCCGTGATAGACGGCGTACATGCTGGCCATGATCGCGAGCAGCGCTTGCGCGGTACACACGTTCGAGGTCGCCTTCTCGCGGCGAATATGTTGTTCGCGCGTTTGCAGCGCGAGACGCAGCGCGGGATTGCCTTGCGCGTCGACGGTCACGCCGACGAGGCGGCCCGGCATCTGACGCTTGAATTCGTCGCGCACGGCCAGATAAGCCGCATGCGGGCCGCCGAAGCCGACAGGCACGCCAAAGCGCTGCGTATTGCCGACGGCCACGTCCGCGCCCCATTCGCCCGGCGGCGTGAGCACGGTCAGCGCGAGCAGGTCGGCGGCGACCACCACGTGGCCGCCCGCTGCATGGATCGCTTCGGTGAGCGCGCGATAGTCGCGCACGTCGCCGTTCACGCCCGGGTATTGCAGCAGCACGCCGAACGCATTCGCGTTTGCCGCTTCAGCAGCCGGGCCCACTTTCACTTCGATGCCGACCGGCGTGGCGCGCGTCTTTACTACTTCGATGGTTTGCGGCAGCACGTCGTCGGCGACGTAAAACACGTTCGACTTCGGCTTGCCGATGCGTTGCAGCAGCGTCATCGCTTCGGCCGCAGCCGTGGCTTCGTCGAGCAGCGACGCATTCGAGATTGCCAGACCCGTCAGGTCGACGATCATCTGCTGGAAGTTCAGCAGCGCTTCCAGACGGCCTTGCGAGATTTCCGGCTGGTACGGCGTGTACGCGGTGTACCACGCCGGATTTTCCAGCACGTTACGCAGGATTACCGTCGGCGTGTGCGCGTTGTAATAGCCCTGCCCGATGTACGAGCGGAACACCTGGTTCTTGTCCGCGAGTTCGCGCAGCGCGGCGAGCGCCTCGGCTTCGCTTTTCGGTTGCGCGAAAGGGCCGAGCGGCAGCGTTTCGGTGCGGCGGATCGTCTTCGGAATAACGGCGTCGATCAGCGCGGCGCGCGACGCGAAGCCGAGGGCTTCGAGCATCGCGTGCTGGTCGGCCGCGTCCGGGCCGATATGCCGTTCGGCGAAGGCGTCATGCACTTCGAGCGCGGCGAGCGAGAGAGGAGTGCGGGTCATCAGACGATCCGGGTGTTCGAGCTTCATGGGTGTTCCTGGCGGTGCGGCGGTCCGTTCGAAAAGGAGGCCGCACCTGTCGGGTTAAACGTAAAGGTAAATCAGGCGCCGATTGACTTGGTGTACGCGTCGGCGTCGATCAGACGGTCCTGCGTGGCGTCCGCGGCCGGCTTGATCTTGAAGAGCCAGCTTTCGTACGGCGTGGTGTTGACCGAATCAGGCGTATCGGCCACGGCGGTGTTCGCTTCGATGATTTCGCCCGAGACCGGTGCGTAGATATCGGAAGCGGCTTTCACCGATTCGATGACGGCAACGGTGTCGCCTGCCGTGACGGTCTTGCCCAGTTCCTGGACTTCGAAGAAGACGATATCGCCGAGCGCTTCCTGCGCGTGGTCGGTAATGCCGACCGTCAGCGTGCCGTCCGCCTCGGTGCGGACCCATTCGTGCGATTCGGTGTATTTCAGATCGGCCGGGATGCTCATCGGATGCTCCTATGCGGTGTGATTCGGGAATAACTTAAAAGGGGCCCCCAAACCTGTCGCTTCGCGCCAGGTCCCCCCGAGGGGGAACAAGAAAACTTGGGGCGGCCCGGCGTTTTCTTGTGAAGGTTTGCGCACGCGCCGGTTTGCTTAAACCGCGAGCACTTTGCCGTTGCGCACGAACGGCAGTTTTACCACGCTTGCAGGTACGTTTTTGTCACGAATCTGAACGTGCACAGTGTCGCCCGGCTGCACGCCTTTCGGCACGCGCGCGAAGGCGATCGATTCCTGCATGGTCGGGGAAAACGTACCGCTGGTGATTTCGCCGTCGCCTTGCGGCGTGACGACTTTCTGGTGAGCACGCAGCACGCCTGCTGCCTTGCCGTTTTCCTTCAGCAGGATCAGGCCGACGAACGCAGCTTGCGAACCGTCCGCTTCCAGCTTGCCCTTGCCGACGAAGTCGCGCGGCGAGGTGAGGTCGACGGTCCAGGCGAGGCCGGCGTCGAGCGGCGAGACGTTGTCGTCCATATCCTGGCCGTACAGGTTCATGCCGGCTTCGAGGCGCAGCGTGTCGCGCGCGCCGAGACCGGCCGGGCGCACGCCTTGCGCTTGCAGCGCGTTCCACAGCGCGTCGACGTGATCCGCCGGCACGATGATTTCGAAGCCGTCTTCGCCGGTGTAGCCGGTGCGGGCGACGGTCAATTCGCCGAACGGCGTATCGTCGATGCGGGCGGCGTTGAAGGGCTTCAGCGCTTCCGTGGCGGCGCGCGCGGCCGGCACGGTTTGCCAGACTTTGTCGCGCGCGTTCGGACCTTGCACCGCGACGATCGCGTAATCGCGGCGCGGCGTGATGGTCAGGCCGAAGCCGCCTTCGGCGTTGAGCTGGCCGAACCAGGCGATGTCTTTATCGGCGGTGCCGGCGTTGACGACCACGCGGAAGTGTTCTTCACCGAAGTAATAGACAATCAGATCGTCGATCACACCGCCGTTCGGATTCAGCAGACAGGAGTACAGCGCACGGCCCGGCGTTTGCAGTTTGCCGACGTTGTTCGCCAGCGCATATTCGAAGAAAGCGCGCACGCGCTCGCCGGTGAAATCGACGACGCACATATGCGAGACGTCGAACATGCCGGCGTCGGTGCGCACGGCGCGGTGTTCGTCGATCTGCGAGCCGTAATTGACAGGCATGTCCCAGCCGCCGAAATCGACCATGCGGGCATTGAGCGCACGATGGGTGGCGTTGAGCGGGGTGTGTTTGAGTTCGGTCATGGGGCCTCGGGCATCTCGCGAAACAAAAAAGGCCATGCGGCGCTACGCCTCCCGGCCTGATGCCTGCGAGCGTGGTGCTGCATGACCCCTCTGTCCTCGATACCTGAGAGATTGCGCTGCCGTGAGAACGTGAGTCCGTCACGGTGAAACGCGCGCCCCTTCGGTGGGCAGCCTGCCCGATCTGCACGCGATTGACAACACGTGCGATGCAGACGGCTACTGCCGCTCTCCAGAGTGCGAAAAACCGGTGCCTCGATGTTGCCTGGACGCGGGTTCTTCGACGCGGTCGGTCCTTTTGCCTGAGAGTTTGCGGGTGTGCCCCTTCGGCGGCGCGGCCTGCGATTTTCTGCGGCCAGCACGCTCTCCCGACGCGTGCGGCGAATGTACGCGAGGGCTGGGGGCTTGTCAAATAAAGGCCTGCGAGCGGTGCGGCGGTTGACGGAGCGTCTCCGCACTTGTCAAAAAAAAAGCGCGGGACGTGATGCCCGCGCTCGTGCTGCTTAGGTGCTGAAGTTGGAATTGATTCTGGCGCGATTATTCGCCGATGGCGCGTGCCGCGTTGTCCAGTTCCTGATTCAGCACGCGCTGTTCGTCACCGGACAGACCGCCGCCATGTTGCGCGGCCATGTCGTGCGCTTCCTGACGAATCACGTCGAGGCGATGGTGCAGCGCGCCGCCTTGGGGCGGCGGGTAATAGCCCTGATTCACGCGGTTGTCGATCCGGCGGCTGAGATTGTCGATGCGGCCGTCGACCTGACGCAGGCGCTGATCCGCGATCTGCTGCGGGTTGGGACGAGGCGCTGGCTGGGGTTGAGGCGCCACCACACAGGCGGCGACGGAACTAAGCAAGGCGCACGCGGCGAGCGCGCGGATAGTACGGGGCATGGACACTCCGGAAGTCATTGTCGTTTTGTGGTGCTACCCGGGTAGCAACGGATGACTACCGGGCCGCGCTGACCGGCAGCGCGGCCTGATTTGTAACGTTATGTTCCTTTCGGGCTTGTCAGGGTTTCTGCCCCGTGTCGCGTGCACGGCGAGTGCTGTTTTAGGTACACAAGCCGTTTCGACGCGTAGGCCAAACCGTCAGCGAATCCGCTCGAACGGCAGCCGGACGCCTTCGTCCGAGCTTCGGCCGGCAAGCTCGATAACCGTCATTACGTCGACGGCGTCCTGTGCGCTCACCGGGAATTTCACGCCGTTCTGGATCGCGTCGGCCACCGCGACATAGAACCCGGTGTAGTCGCCATTGCGCGTCGGCAACTCGCGCTCGACTTCCTGATCGCCTTCCAGCACGCGCAGCACACCTGCGGCATTGCCCGCGCCGAAGCCGTCGTCGCCCGGACGCAGGCCCGCCTTCAACTGATCTTCCTGCGTGTCGAGGCCGCACTTCATATAACTGCCGCGCGTGCCGTGGAGGGCGAAGCGCGGTGCCACCAGCGCCGTCAACGCGCTGGCGTGCAGCACCACTTCAAAATCAACGTAGCCGAGCTGGATGTGCACGTAGTCGGGCGCGCCGGCGTCGTCGCGATGCGTGCGCACCGTTGCCGACACGGTTTGCGGTGTGCCGAACAGCGCCAGCGCCTGGTCGATCAGATGCGGTCCGAGGTCCAGCAGCAAGCCGCCGCCTCGCGACGCTTCTTCGCGCCAACGCTGCCGCACCTCCGGCCGGAAACGGTCGAAGTGCGATTCGTATTGCGTGATCCGTCCCAATTCGCCGCTCGCGAGCAGATCGCGCACGGTCAGAAAATCGCCGTCCCAGCGACGGTTGTGAAACGGCATGAAGAGCTTGCTTCGGGCGAGCGCGATGTTGGCCAGCGTGTGAGCGTCGGCGGCGTTCAGCGTGACCGGTTTGTCGACCACCACGTGCTTGCCCGCTTCCAGCGTGCGGCGCGCCAGGTCGAAGTGCGTGTCGTTCGGCGTGGCGATCACGATGCAGTCGAGTTCATCGAGTGCAAGCAGCGCGTCGAGGTCGGCCACCACCTTCGTATGCGGATAGTCGGCGAGCGCGCGCTCGGGCTGGCTCGTGGCAATGGCCGCGACGCTCGCGCGGCCGCAGTGCTCGATCATCGGCGCATGAAAGGTCGCGCCGGCGAAACCGTAGCCCATCAATCCAATCTTCAGCGATGCGGACATGCGTGTCTTCCTGCAAAAACGGCGCGCCGCTTTGCCACGGCGGCGACGGCGCGCAACACCGCAATTGTGGCATGTCCTGAAGGTGGACCGTCAGCGTCGTCGTGGGCGTGGGTCGCCGCTATCCGTCAGCACAATCGTGTTAACATCGCTCCTCTCGCGCGTTTGCCCAGCGGGGCGGAACACCCTCGCACCGCGCGGGGCGCCCGTTCCAGTCGCCGGGGCCGCGCAGCATGCCCCGAGCCTTCGGCCGGCGAAATTGCGCCGCCACGCCCTCAACCGCATTACCCATCCACAGACGATGTCCGCAGGCCTGAACCCCGCTCAAAATGAAGCGGTCCGTTATCTTGACGGTCCGTGTCTCGTGCTCGCCGGCGCAGGTAGCGGCAAGACGCGCGTGATCACGCAGAAGATCGCGCACCTGATCGAAGCCAAAGGCTTCGAGCCGCGCCACATCGCTGCCGTCACGTTCACGAACAAGGCCGCGCTGGAAATGCGCGAGCGCGTGGGCAAGCTGCTCGAAGGCAAGACGCTGACCACGCCCGGCAAGGAAGGCCGCAAAGTGCCCGTCAACCAGTTGACGGTCTGCACCTTCCACTCGCTCGGCGTGCAGATTCTGCGGCAGGAAGCGGAACATGTCGGTTTGAAGCCGCAGTTCTCGATCATGGATTCCGACGACTGCTTCGGCATGATCCAGGAGCAGGTCGGCTCGACGGACAAGGGCTTCATCCGCAAGATTCAGTCGATCATCTCGCTGTGGAAGAACGGCATGATCATGCCCGAGCAAGCGATCGCGATCGCCGCGAACGAGGATGAACATCAGGCCGCGATCGTCTACCGCAATTACGTGGCGACGCTGCACGCGTATCAGGCAGTCGATTTCGACGACCTGATCCGTCTGCCCGCCGAACTCTTCGAGAAGAACGAGCAGGTGCGCGACCGCTGGCAGAACAAGCTGCGTTATCTGCTGATCGACGAGTATCAGGACACCAACGCCTGTCAGTACGAACTGGTGAAGTTGCTGGCCGGCAAGCGCGCGGCATTCACGGCGGTCGGCGACGACGATCAGGCGATCTACGGCTGGCGCGGCGCGACGCTCGAAAATCTCGGCCAACTTAGCAAGGATTTTCCGAAGCTGCACCTGATCAAGCTGGAGCAGAACTACCGCTCGACCGTGCGCATTCTGACTGCCGCGAACAACGTGATCGCGAACAATCCGAAGCTGTTCGAAAAGAAGCTGTGGTCCGAACACGGCATGGGCGACACGATCACCGTCACGCCGTGCAACGACGAAGAGCACGAGGCCGAGTCCGTGGTGTTTCGCCTGTCGGCGCACAAGTTCGAGCGGCGCGCGAATTTCCGCGACTACGCGATTCTGTATCGCGGCAATTTCCAGGCGCGCATCTTCGAACAGGTGTTGCGGCGTGAACGCATTCCGTACGTGTTGTCGGGTGGCCAATCGTTCTTCGACAAAGCCGAGATCAAGGACATCTGCGCTTATCTGCGTCTGATCGCCAACGCGAACGACGACCCCGCGTTCATTCGCGCGATCACCACGCCTCGCCGCGGCGTCGGCAATACGACGCTCGAGGCGCTCGGCTCGTTCGCGGGCCAGGCCAAGGTGTCGTTGTTCGAGGCGGTGTACATGGGCGGCATCGAGGCGCGTCTGTCGCCGCGGCAGATCGAACCCATGCGCGTGTTCTGCGACTTCATGCAGCGCCTCACCGATCGCGCCGAGAAAGATGCCGCCGGCACGCTGCTCGACGAACTGATGGACGCGATCCACTACGAGGCGTATCTGTACGACGCGTTCGACGAGCGTCAGGCGCAGTCCAAGTGGCAAAACGTGCTGGAGTTCATGGAATGGCTCAAACGTAAAGGCACCAAGGCTGAGCCCGCGGGCGCGGCGAACGACGAAGCCACCGGCTACGACACCGCCGACGGTCTCGGCGACACCGGCAAGAGTCTGCTCGGCCTGATCCAGACCGTGGCGCTGATGTCGATGCTCGAAGGCCGCGAGGAAGATCCCGACGCGGTGCGGCTTTCGACGGTGCATGCGTCGAAGGGTCTGGAGTATCCGCACGTGTTTCTGGTGGGCGTCGAGGAAGGCATCATGCCGCATCGCGGCGGTCCAGACGACGAGCCGATCGACGATGCGCGCATCGAGGAAGAGCGTCGCCTGATGTACGTGGCGATTACGCGTGCGCAGCGCAGTCTGCATCTGAACTGGTGCAAGAAGCGCAAGCGCGCGAGAGAGACGGTGGTGTGCGAGCCGTCGCGCTTCATCCCCGAAATGCTGCTCGACGACGCGCCGCCGCCGACGCCCGAAGAAGCGCCGATGTCGCCGAAAGACCGGCTCGCGAGTTTGAAGGCGCTGTTGCAGAAGCCTTGAGCGGGCGCTGCGAACGTTGAGATCGAGTGGGCCTGTTTGCCAGCCGAAATATAAAAAAATCCCTGGACCGCGTCGCCGCAGTCCAGGGATTTTTTCTGATGCGGCAAACGCCGCGAGCGTTTTACTTCGCCGCGGTGACCATGTAGTCGACGGCGGCCTTCACGTCCGCGTCGGAAGCAGTCGAGCCGCCCTTCGGAGGCATCGCGCCCTTGCCGTGCAGCGCGTAGTTATAGACCGTGTCCATCGGCTCCTTCAGACGCGGCGCCCAGGCGTCCTTGTCGCCGAACTTCGGTGCGTTCAACACGCCGGCCGCATGACAGGCCTGGCAAACCTGCTGATACAACGCCTTGCCGGCTTGCGACGCGTCCGCGCTTTGCGTGCCGCCCGCTGCTGGCGCCGCCGCTTGCGGCACGCTGGCCATGGCGGCCATTGCTGCGGCGGCCTGAGCCGCACCCGCGTCGGAAGCGCCGGCCGGCGCCGCGGCTGCTACGCCGGATGCCGCCGCTGCTGCGCCCGCTGCCGGCTGAGCCGGTTCAGGGAAACTTCCGCCAGAATTGTTCGCCATGTAGGTGACCGCGCGGGCGATTTCGAAATCGCTGTAATCGTCCGGGCTGGTGCCGCCGCGCGGGGGCATCGCGCCTTTGCCGGAGAGCGCCGTGTGAAGCAGCATGTCGAAGCCCTGCGCGATGCGCGGCGCCCAGTCGGCGGTATTGGTGAATTTCGGCGCGCCTGCCGCACCCGACGCGTGACACGCGGAGCACACCGCCTTATAGACTTCCTCGCCGCTCTTGTAGACGCGCGGCGCGTTGGCGTCGCGAATGTCGACCTGGGCGAACGGCTTGATGCGGGCGGTCACCTCGGCTTCGGAGAGAGAGTCGGTGCCGGCGCCGGTGCGCGTCGAATTGTCGACGTAGATCACTAGCAGAACGATGATGACGATCGGTACCGCAAAACTGGCGATGATCGCGGCGACGAGCTGCCCGGGGGTTTTGATCGGGGCTCCGTGTGGTGCTTCGCTCATGCTTGTCTCGTCTCCGTGGGTATGTGAGCGGTACAGCGTGACGGCAACTTCTTGTTCTTTATTCAGCCACGGACGATTATAGACGGAACATTTCGACGGCGGCGAGGGGCGTGGCGAGGTGTTCAGCAGGCGTTTACCCGCATCGCGCGGGTTGTCCGAAAGACGCCGGATACCGCCGTTCAGGCCGTCCGGTGGACGGTATGGCGGAAACCGGGTATCCTTTCGGTCTCGCTTTGGCGTCGCATCCGTTCTGGTGCCGCGCTTTCGTGTGGAAGCGCCCGTAGCTCAATGGATAGAGTACTGCCCTCCGAAGGCAGGGGTTGCTGGTTCGATCCCAGCCGGGCGCACCATAAAGAGTCGATCTCGCTGAAGGGCTTACGCAATCTGCGCTAAGCCCTTTTGTTTTTTTACGGTCCTGTCGTGTTCAGACGAGCGCCGCCTAGGCTCCCACATTCCTGCAATTAGCTGTTCCGCGACGCACTACGTACGCTCGCGTGCGCTCTGCAAAAATCATCCTAAAACGTGCGCTTTATTTCTATTGAAAATTAAGAAGCAGACGTTTGAATGTCTGCATGCGGAAATTTCGCATTGCCCCATTCTATCCGATTAATTAGCATGTTTTGGTCATGCAACTTGCGTCGCGCGTGAATATCCCCGGAGCGGCATTTCGGCATCGCTTCACTGATTAATAAGGTGTCGCGCTTTATTCGCGCGCCAATCGTTTTATTGCAGGTCATGCACAAAATAACCCGGCTGATTTTAACTGCATCGATCATGATGCTATCCAATCTCGTCCACGCGCAATCGGTGGCGCCTCAAACGGGCGCAAGCGAGTTTGCCGGTCCCTATGTGGGTTTCAAGATGGGTGTGAATACCTCCGATGCCTCAGGCGTCGTCAATAAAGCATCGCATACCACGGTTTTTCCGGGTTTCACGGCGGGGTATAACTTCGACGTCGACCGCTTTGTCGTAGGCGCCGAAGTTTTTGCCGATCTGCATCATGGCTCAACAACCTATAAAGACGGCGGAATCGATGCGAAATTCGGCATGCCGTTCAATCAATTCATGCCATATGTACGCGTTGGATTGACCACGGATTGGCCGGATGTACGCGCCCACTGGGGTTTAGGCGTCGAATATAAATTCGCTAAACACGTGAGCACGGTGGGCGAATGGACAACCGACACCAGCAATCACGACGGCACCCGAAGAACAAATAACAGTTTCACAATCGGCTTGCAATATCACTTCAACTAACGCGCTGGATTCGCGACCGCGTAGCTAACCGATTGAGCTTGAACAACCGCCTTCACCGCAACAAGGTTGTTGAAAGCGCCCCCTGCCGTTAGAATCCCCCGGTCACTGGGGAGTAGCCTTCCTTCATCCTTTGAAGGAGAGCGCGTCAACATACTTGGCCTGCGGGTCATGGCGCGTTCGACCGGGTCGGTTTGGCGAGACCATTGACGCACTGCCTCGTTCTGGTCGGACGGGCGGCGGTGCGTCATTGGTTTGTTCATCTACGTCCGACCGCGGAGCAATCCTGTGGAACATCGTCGTACCCTCCGAGTCTCCCCTTCTGCCCGTCCGCCGCGCCGCTGCCTCTGCGTGGTTGCGGAGCGCCGCGCATGACCGGTCTTCTGTTAGAACTTGCCATCATGCTGGTCGTCATTCTGGTGGCGGCCGAGCTCTTCACGAATGCACTCGAGCATCTGGGCGAACGCCTCAAGATTTCCGAAGGTGTAACGGGTTCGCTATTCGCCGCCGTCGGCACCGCGTTGCCCGAGACGCTCGTGCCGCTGCTCGCGATCGCCGGCGGCACGGCCGATAGCGCAGTCAATCAGGAGATCGGCGTCGGCGCGATTCTCGGCGCGCCGCTGATGCTCTCCACCCTCTCCACTTTCCTCATGACGCTAGCGATTCTCGGCTCGCGCGGCGCGCGCGGCTGGGTCTCGCCGGAACGCACGGGCTTCACGCGCGACCTCAACTATTTCCTGTTTGCGTTCCTGCTGGCCGCCGCTGCGATGTACGTGCCGCATGAGCAGATGATCGTGCGCGCGCTCTTCAGCGTGGCGCTGGTCGGCGTGTACGTCACCTATGTGGTGATGACCTTCCGTGCATCGAATGAATTGGTCGATGCCGGCCACGGCACCGAAGCGCCGGGCAAGATGCTGATCTCGCGTCTCGGCGTGCCGACCAACCTCGCGACGATCGGCGTGCAACTGGCGCTCGCCGTCGCGTTGCTGGTGTGGGGCGCTGAAGGCTTCATCCACGGTGTGCGCGGCGTGTCGCAGGTGCTCGGCGTGTCGCCGCTGCTGCTCTCGCTGCTGATCATTCCGATCGCTACCGAGCTGCCCGAGAAGGTCAACAGCATTCTGTGGATTCGCCGCGGCAAGGACACGCTCGCGTTCGGCAACATCACCGGCGCGATGGTATTTCAGGGCACCTTGCTGCCCGCGATCGGCATTCTGCTGACGCCGTGGGTGCCGCGTATCGAAGTGGTGACCGGCATCGTGATCACGCTCGCCGCCGCGGCGTGGCTGCGGCTCAATGTGCGTGAGCGCGGCGTGCCGGTGTGGGCGTTGCTGGTTTGCGGCGTGCTCTATGCCACGTATCTGGCGATCACGCTGAGCCGCTAGACGAGCCATCGTCAACGGTAAAAACAGTCGCGGAAGGCCGCTTGCCCGACGGCCTTCTGCGTTTCAAGCTTAGTTCGCTGGGCTCTTCGTCGCCGCTGCGGCCGTTGTCGCGCTGTCCGGCTTGAACATGGTTCTCCAGTCATTTTTCATATCGACGACAAGCCAGCCTTTCGCGCCAGCCTCGTCCAGACCTTTATCGAGCTTGCCGCTTTTCGCCGCGCGGTCGTACGCGTATTCGCGTTCCGCGTCCGTGTGATGCACGAGCGCGGCGAGGCGTGGGCCATCGCCTGCCGAGGTCCATTCGAGCATCGGCGCGTCGCCATCCGCGTTACCGAATGCGATCACCGGACGTCTGCCGATCACTCGATCGATGGCAAGCGGTTTGGCCGAGCCGTCGACCAGCGTGTCGACCTGCGCGAGGCGCGTCAGCGAGACCGAACCGTTGCTCTGGCCGTACCGGTATTTGACGGTGCTGCCGGTCACCTGCTCGGGCGGAATGCCGTACATGCGCTGAGCCACGTCGCGGACGAACTCGACGTCGCCGCCCGTCACCAGATAGGTCTTGAAACCATTCGCGCGCAGATAGGCGAGCAACTCGAGCATGGGCTGATACGCGAGATCGGCGTAAGGCCGGTTGAAGCGCGGGTCACTCGCGGAATCGAACCATTCGTGCACGAGTGCGGCGAACTGATCGCCCGTCATGCCGGCGTGGGCCGCCGCCAACACCCGCATCGAGCCGGTGTCGCCGCTTGCCGCCACATTCCTGAGATTGCCTTTGAGGATCGAGCGGAACGGCTCCTGGTGCTTCCATTCCGGATGCCGTCCGGCCACCGTCTTCACACGTTGCAGCGCAAACACCAGTTGCACCGAGGCCGGTTGCTCGGGCCACAGTGTGCCGTCGTTATCGAATACGGCGATCCGGTCGGCTCGTGGGATGAAGTCCCTGGACTCGGGCGTCGTCACCAGCGTCACGAAGTCGACGATCGAGCGTTTGGTCTTCGTGTCGTTCCATGACGCCAACGCGGCGGCCGTCGATGCGCCGGTCTGCGACATGCCGTCCTGGCGCGGCGTCACGGAGCAAGCGGAAAGAAGGACAACGGTGAAGGCAATGCAATACCGGTGCAGCGTGCGAATCATGAAAGCCTCATCGAAAGCGGTGGGTCGAATTCAAGCGAGCGCCAGTCTAATGGGCCAAAGCGGTTATCGCAGCCGTTGTGGGATTTTTTCGACATTGACGGTCGAGCCTGTCTCGGCAAAACACAATGCCAATTGAATAAGCGGGCAAGTCGGTCGCGACTGACTAGGCTTTCGGCCGTGTTACAAATTTATCTCTGTAATTTCTGAAATCGTTGCTAGTATTCCCAACGATGCCAGCGTGGTGAATCTTCTCCTTTCCGCATGCTTCGTTTGATGCGGCGTCTCTCGTTTCAAGGAGCGCTCATGCAAGCCCCGTATTCAGCTGCGCCACTTTGCCAGATTGTTCGAGTGACATAACGCGCGTTATTTGTGTGATATCGCGTCCGGCTGCTCATGGCTGCCCGGACGCGCGAACACGCGCGTGAAATGAATTTGATTTAGATCGGTCGCCCGAACACCACTCCTTCGAAATGATTTTGCGTCAGGCAAAGGCAAGTGATCGCCTATAAGAAATACCCATAAAACGAGGCTCGATAATGGGGTACAGCTGCGCGTTTCGGTTGGGGGCGTTAAGCGCCTCCGCGTTCGTGTCGTCGCCGGTCTTCGGACAGGCATCTGCCGCCGACGCCAATAAAAGCAATAACCCGCTCAATCTCGCCGCCTCTTTCAATCTCCAGAATTACTACATGCCGAGCGTGTTCGGCACCATGCACGACGGCAGCTGGACGTTTCCGACACCCCAGAAGCGCTGAGGCTCGCATGGACGACCCGGACATCGACATGCACAAGAAAGCGGCGACATGGGTGACGGCGGCCGTGCTGGCGTCGGTCGCCGCGCCGATCCTTGCGAAGACGCAGCAGCGTCCGTGGTCTGCCGCGACGGCCGGCGCGGCGTTCGTACCCGGTCCGGTGGCCGGCGACGCAATCTCCGAGGAATACGCGCGGCTGGTGGCGCGCCAAACCTACTTCTGGGCGTGGCCGCTGGTGAACGTCTACAACCGTTTGCTGGCGATGCAGCGGGTGCCGCGGCCGGGGCTGAACGGCGGCGTCGCGCCGGTCGCACCGCCCAACCGCCTGGCGATGTTGCGTGACTACGTCCGGCCTCCCGCGCGTCATGTCACGTACCCGAATCGCGAATTGATCGACGGTTGCTCACTCCTCGACTTGCGCACCACGCCGGCGATCGTCCAGGTGCCGGATTTCGGCAGGCGCTTCTGGGTCTATCAGGCCATCGATCTGCGCACCGATAGTTTCGCGAGCCTCGGCAAAATGTACGGGTCGCGGCCGGGCTTTTATCTGTTGGCCGGTCCGGACTGGCACGGCCACGCGCCGAAGGGTATCCGCCAGATGTTCCGCTCGCCCACTCCGATAGGCATATTGATTCCGCGAGTGTTCATGGACGATACGCCGGAAGACCATGCGGCGGTGCAGTCGCTGATCAGCAAAATCGGCGTGTACCCGCTCGCGGACTACGACGGCGAGTTCAAGGAAACGGACTGGTCGGCACTGCCCGGTTTCGGCGCGGCCCACCGCGCCACGCATGCAAGCGCGGAAGAGATCAAATGGGTCGATCCAAACCGTTTCTGGGACCTATTGCCCGCCGTGCTCGACCAAGCGCCGCCGCAGCATGGCGAAGAGGCGCTCTATGCGCAGGCGCGCGCGCTGATCGCCGCCGCGCGCCACGACGAGGCACTCAGGAACGCCGTCATCGACGAAGCGGCGAGAGCCGAAGCGGATCTGATCGCACCGCTCTCCAACTTCAATCTGTTCGGCAAGCGGCTTCCGGGAAACTGGAACACCTTCAGCAACGGTGCAGCCTTTGGTACGGACTACTACTCCCGAACGGCAATAGCGGCGTCGCATATCTTTGTCAACAAGGCCAACGAGATAAAGTGTTTTTATTCGGATACCGATGCATCTGGCCAATTTCTTGATGGCGACGGCCGCTATACCGTGACTTTTCATAAAGACCGGTTGCCGCCTGTCAAAGGCTTCTGGTCGCTGACCTTATATGACTCGCACCACTTTCTTTCAACCAACACGCACAACCGCTACACGCTGGGCACCAGGAACAAACACCTGAAGTTCGACGCAGACGGCTCGCTCACGCTCCACGTGCACAACGCGAGACCCAGCGACGACAACTTCGCCAATTGGCTGCCGGCGCCGGCCAACGAGGTGTTCTCCCTGCACTTGCGCGCCTACTGGCCGCAGCAAGCGCTGCTGGATGGCAACTGGACGCCGCCGCCAATCGTGCGCGAAGCCTGACTGCCCAGATGCGGTTCCGGAGGACTGAGAATGCCGAATTTCCATTCGATGAGGACGACTATGAGTCAACCTAACTGTTTCTTCGCAGCCAGGCGGCTCGTTGCCGGATTGTGCAAAGGCGCGCTTCTGACCACCGTCGGCGTGAGTCTCTCCCAGACGGCGTGGGCGACGGAAGGCGGCATCGGCCGTCCGATCACCGGCCAGCAGGTCACGCCGTACGGCGGCGTCGTGCCGCCCACCGACGACTGGATCGTGTCAGCCGCCACGATCTATTACGAAGGCTCGCTGGGGGCGAGCAAATCGATCCCCATTGCCGGACAGGTGACGGCCGGCATCAATGCGACGGCCGAATACACCATCCTCGCCGCGGTCAAGACGTGGGGAATTACCGTGGGCGGTTGGAACTTTGCGTCGTCGTTCGGTGTGCCGGTTCAGTACACCAACATCTCGTCGTTTCACGGCCGCTTGCCGAACGACCACGGCACGCAGTTCGCCGATTTCTTCGTTACGCCAGTCATTGCCGGCTATCACCTGACCAAGACCGACCACGTCGCGTTGAGTGTGCAGATCTACGCGCCGACTGGTGCGTACAATCCGAACCGGCTCGCCAATGCCGGACAGAACACGTGGACCTTCACGCCGACGATCGCCTATACGAAATTGCTGCCGAAGGAGAACATCGAGTTGTCGTTGAATTACGGCCTCGAGTTCTACACGCCCAATAACGACACCCACTATCACAACGCGCCGGTCAGCGTGCTCGATCTGCTCGCGCTCAAGCGCTTCAGCAGCGGCTGGGGCGTCGGCGTGGTGGGCGGCTATATCCAGCAGATCGGCCATGACAGCGGCGGCATTGCGGACATCGTCGGCGGCAGTCAGGGCCATTCCGTGGGCCTCGGGCCGATGGTCACGTGGTCCGGCAAAGTGCAGAAAACCCCTGTGTCGGCTGCGCTGCGCTGGGTCAACGAATTCAACACCAGCAACCGGCCGAAGGGCAATGCCGTGCAACTGTCGGTCAATGCGACCTTTCAGTAACGCCGCTGCATGTGACGTGTGACAGGCGCGGTGCCGGACGAACCACGCAAAGAGATTGAGCTGTAAGAGAGACGGCGGCGTCGCCCGGCGTTTGTCATGACGCCGGGGCCGGCGCATCGGCAACGCGCGCGCGAGCGGGCCATTTCAGCCACAGCGCCGATTCGGCGGCGGGGGCGGGCGGTTCAGACGGTGAGAAGCGGGCATCCATGGGAGACCCTCCATCCGGACAAAAATCGATCAGTTGGCTATGCCGCGCTCGCATATCGCGTACACGCTGGAGCACAAGTCGGGATAAACGCGCCCCAGCTCAAAACAGCCATCAAGATACTCTCTGGATATGATGCCGGCCTGTAATGCCGCATCGATCTGGAAGTTGGCGAGACCCTTGAAAAAGACCCCGCCTTCGGTGACCGGGCGGAGCTTTGCCGCACGCAGATCGGCTCGCAGCGTGTCGATCGAATAGGTCACGCGATGACCGTGTGCGGCTTCAGCCGCCGTCACGGCTGCGTGATGGTCGATTAGCCCCATATTGACCGCGATTTGCCGGGATCCGGCGCGCGCATTCGGCGCAGCCACGAATAGGCGGCCGCCGTCCGATAGCCAGCTACCGATCCGGCTCAGGACTTCGATCGGATGATCGAGGTGTTCGAGCGTATGGATCAGGAAGATGTTGTCGTAGCGTCGCGCGGGTTCAAAAGTCTCGAACGTCGCGTGATGGAATTTGACGGCGCCTTTCGTCTTATCCGACGCAACGGCAATGCAGTCTGCCGATGCCTCGACCACTTCCAGTGAATCGAACCGCTGCGCCAGGAGTCGCGTGAAGTTACCTTCGAAGCATCCCAGTTCGAGCGCGTTGCCGCTCACGAGAAACGGTGCAAACGTCCGAAGCATGTATTCATGCATCAGGTAATCGAAGTCATAAGCGTAGCGATGTTCGGGATGATCTTTCGCTTCCGCGTTGTAGTCTCTGCTCATGGTCGTCAATCCTGTCCGCGTTGATAGAACCGCTGCTCCACCGGCACGTAAAACTCATCGAGCGATTCAGGCACCCGGGCGTTGAAGCCGAGCACCTGGCGCATCCATGCGTTGCAGCGGTCGAGATTGCGGTATCCGAATTGCCGCGCGTAGTCGAGCTGCGGCTTGAAGAAGGGGCTGGTGAACGTCAGTGTCAGCGCACGGCGCGGCGCATCGGTGGTGTTGCGGCCGGTGGCGTGCCACATGCGTGAATCGAACAGCAGAACCGAGCCGCGCTTTCCGGTAGCCCGCGACGCCTGCGCGTAAAAATGCTCATTGGCGGGTTGCTGCTGGAGGTTTTGCGAGTGCGAAAGAATATGCGTCGCGCCATTGTCCAGCGTGAAATCGTCGAGCATCACCAGCGCGTTCACCATGAAGCGTCGCGTGTCGGAGCCGAAGCGGATATCGCGATGCACGTTCTGCACGTAGGAGCGCGAGTCGCGCTCGTTGATCACGCCGCCGTAGGAATTCAGAACAAAGTTGCCGTCAAAGTATCCTTTGAAAACCGGCTCCAGCGCTGAGAGTTCCGCCAGCAATTCGACGTAGCACGGCTCATCCATCAGAAGATGATGCAAGGTGCCGGCGCTGTTTTCCAGCACGCCGTTGCGTCGCCTGATTTCGTCGCGCAACGCGAGCGAAGGACCGAGCGCCTCGACCAGCGAATCGAGCAGTTCGCTGCGAATCAGTCCGGGAAGCACCGTCCAGCCCGCCGTGGCGAGCGCGGTGTGGTGTTGAGCGTCAATCGTGTTCATGAGTGGAGCGAGGCAACGGCAAAAGTAAAAGGCTCAGCGTCGATCGGCAGCCAGGATGGCCATCGGCATGACGTCGAGATAGCGGCCGCCTTTGAAGGCGGCCTGGCGCGAAAGACCTTCGGCGCGAAAGCCCACTTTCTCGTAGAGCGCGATGGCGCGCGCATTGGACGCGAGCACGGTCAGCGAAATACGGTTGAGGTTGAGGTCGTCGAATGCATGTTCGAGCGTCTGGCGCGTGGCGGCCTCACCGATGCCCCGCCCGCGTGCCGTCTCCGCGCCAATCTGAATCGAGAACTCCGCGTTGCGGTTCACCCAGTCGATGCCTAGCAGATACGTCACGCCGACCACTTCCTGGGTAGACGCGAGGCACACGGCGAGACGCACGTTATTCGCCCGGGAGCCGAGATAGCTATCGAACCATTTGTTGTCGATCTCGGCACCCACGTACCGGAAGGCGCCGCCCAGCAGGCCGACCAGCGCCTTGTCGGCGCGCCACGCATTGATCGTCAGCAGGTCGCCGCGTTCGATCTCGCGCAGGAATATTGTGTTGTCGCTCATGCGAGCCGTTCCAGTAAGTGTTGCACCATCGGCGCCAGATCGTTGCGCGTCAGCCGCTGATCGCACGGCAGGCACAAGGTCGAATCAGGAAGATTGCGCTCGAAGTCCGGCGCGCCTTCAGCGGCCGCAACGTCCGGCCAGTAAGTGGGCGTATAGATGCGTTGTGCTCGAAAGGCCTCGCGTACGCCAGGCGGCGCACCGAAAAACGGGTAGCAGAGCGGCACCGCATCTTCGTCGTGACGAAACGTGAAGCGGTTATAGCGCTGCAATTTGTCGTGCAGGAAGGCGAAATTTTCGATTCGTCGCGCGCGGACGCTGTCGTAGTCGACGCCGGCGAGTAGCCGTTGAGTCAGTGCCGACATGCGCAATGGCTCCTGATGTTTCAGGCTCTCCTCGGCCGCGGCGTAGTCGGCGTAACCTGCTTCCGCGTCTTTCGCGAGCCGGGTCAGCAGATGCCCGCTGCGTTGCAACGAGGCGTCGTCGGTCGCTTCCGGCATCGCGATCGGCTGCTGTGTGACGAGGTATCCGCCATCCGGCACGCCAAGGAATTTGCGCGGCGAATACAGTGTGGCGAGGCAATCGGCGGGCTGCGCGAACAACGCCTGCGCATTGTCGATCACGACGCGCTCGCGTGGGAACCGGTTGAGCACGTCGTCGACCTGTCGAGCGCACAAGCCGAAATAGTTGACGTAAACGAGCCATTCATCGTGCGCGATATCGACAGATTGCACGCGCAATTCGGCGTCGAGCTGATAGCGTTTGACCAGCGTGCCGGTCATGCGCAGAGGCTCGATCATCGCGTCGCAAATGTACCAGGGCATCCAGACGGCAGCCGGTCGCATCGCGCGAAGCAGAGCAAGAAACGCCGCTCGCGACGACTGAAAACGCAGCGCGTCGTCGTGAAGCGTCGCTTCGGCCGGCGGCAGTTCGAGTTCGAAATAGCCGCCGATTGCGCGCGGCTCGCGCGGGATCATGCGTTCACCTCGACGCACAGCATCTCTCTGACGTTGTCTTTGCTATTGAACATGAGGACGTCGAGAATCGATAAAGCAGGGTGAAAAGCGTCGTTGAACTGCGCATAGGGACACAGGTTCGGTTCAATGAAGGCGAGCTCTACGCCGCGCGCTGAGAATGCCGCGCTATCGTAAAGTGCGCGGCCACCCGGCAGGTTCACGTAGGTGCTGGCCTGTTCTCTCGCGCAGATGTCGATAACCCGTTCGGCGCCTTTGAGTTGCGCATTGCCGTACTTCGTCGAAGACCGGACGAACTCGGTCTCGATCTCGAGGTACCTGCAGACCTCCATGACGGTGTGCGACGCGAGCAGCGAAACCGGCGCAAGAGGCTCCCCGAGGATCCGTTCGATCAATGCGCTGACCTGCGCGTAGTGAGGCGCTTTGGCATAGGCATGCCGCATCGATTCGAGCAGCTTGCGTAGCCAGCGCTCGCGCGGTTCGACCAGTACCTCATTAATCTTCAACGAAGGACTCGCACCGCTGAGCGGCACGGTGAGATAACGCACCTCGTCGCCCAGCAGCATCCGGTTGCGGTTGATCCAGCCATTCTTGATGAAATTCACATCGTCGTAAAAGACGAACTTGTCGACGGCCGCCGCCAGTTGGAAATACCCGATGTACGGAAACAGGTAGGGCTGCATGATCGCGAGCTTCATGACGTTCAGCTACCCGCGATGATCCCGACGATGCGATCGAGCATGCCGTCCGTCAGTGCCGGGAAAATCGGCAGGCACAGTATCTGTTGCGAAGCGGCGTGTGCGATCGGCAGGTTATCGGGGCGCGCGGAAGGCAGGCCGCGATAGATCGGAAAGTCCGAGATCAGCGGATAGAAATAGCGCCGTGCGTAAATGTTCTCGTCGCGGAACTTCTGATACAGCGCGTCGCGGCTGATCGGGTAGTCCGGGCCGACGAGAATCGGAAAGTACGAATGGTTCGCCACTTTCTCGCCCGCTTTCGGCACGCAACTAATACCACGCACGTCGCTCAGCCGTTCGCGATAAATCGCGTCGATCCGCGCGCGCCGTGCCAGCGCTTCATCGATGTGCTGTAGCTGAAGCAGCCCGAATGCCGCGTTGATCTCGCTCATCTTGCCGTTGATGCCGGATGCAACCACGGTCACTTCATCGACGAAACCGAAGTTCTTCAGATGGTCGATACGCTGCTTCGTCTTGGCGTCCTGACAGATGATCGCGCCGCCTTCGAACGTGTTGAAGACCTTGGTCGCGTGGAAGCTCAGAACGGCGAGGTCGCCGTGCTCGAGCACGCTGCCGGTTTCGGTCTGCACGCCGAAAGCATGGGCCGCGTCGTAGATCACCTTCAGATTGTAGTTGTCGGCGATCTTCTGGATCGCGTCGACGTCGCACGGCTTGCCGTAGCAATGCACCGGCATGATCGCGGTGGTCTGCGGCGTGATCGCTGCCTCGATCTTGGCAGGGTCGAGATTCAGCGTGTGCGGATCGACGTCGACGAATACCGGTTTAATGCCGTTCCAGACCAACGAGTGCGCGGTGGCAACGAACGAATAGGGCGTCGTGATCACTTCGCCGGTCACGCGCAGCGCTTGCAGTGCGGTGAGCAGCGCCAGCGTGCCGTTGGTGAACAGCGCAAGATGCTTGACGCCGAGATACTTGCACAGCGCCGCTTCGAACTGTTGGTGAAACGGACCGGCATTGGTCAGGATCTTGCTGTCCCAGATCTGTTGAAGATAGGGAATGAATTCTTCGAGCGGCGGGAGATGCGGCTGGGTAACGTAAATGCGCTCGTCGATCTGCGGCGCGACGGCCCCAAGCGGTAAGGCAGCGTTCATTGGCTTTCCCCTGTTTTGGACGGCACGGTGATGTCGCCCGTCGCGGCAATGGCTTCTTCCGCCGTGACTTCAAATGCGACGGGCGGCTGATCGTCGCACCAGCGTTGCCACATGATTCTCAACGCGCGTGACAAACCTGCAGCGACCACTTCAGGCCGGAATGCCGCCGACGCCATGCAGCGTTCGCGCAAACCCGTGCGCAGCGCGGCGAGCGTGGCGATATCGGAAGACAGCGCGACGCCCTTGGCGACGAAGTCCGCCTTATCTGTGGCGAGAAACTGTTCCAGTCCGACATGCGACATCCAGGTGGTGCCGGCGCGACTGGGCAATGTGTCGCCTGCAATCGTCAAGGTCGGCACGCCCATCCACAATGAGTTCAGCACGGTGGTCGAGCCCGTGTACGGGAACGTGTCGAGGCAAATGTCGACGTGGAAATGCTGTTGCAGGTAGACCGGAATACTCGAACGGCGGCGGAACATCAGGCGCTCGCGCGAGATGCCTGCGTTGGCAAACCAGTCGATCAGAAGCTGTTCGTCCTCGTCGGTTGCAATCGCGCCCAGCAACATTCGCGACGACGGTTGGGCCTGCAGCAATTCCGCCCAAAGAGCGATCACGTCGGGACGCAATTTGTTGAGACGGTTGAAGCTGCCGAACGTCACATAGCCGTTGTGCATGGCCGGCAGGATATTGACTGGCGGCGCGCTTTCTTCCGGCAGGAAGGGCGCGTTCGCCGGCAAATGCACGATCTTTTCGGAGAACATGCGTTCCGCGGGGCCGAACGGCACCCCGAACCGGTCCACGAGGTAATAGTCCATCGCACTTAGCCCGGTCGTGGCGGGATAGCCGAGCCAACTGACCTGGATCGGCGCGGGCTTGCGCACGAACGTGAGAAGGCGATTGCGGCCCGTATGACCGGACAGATCGAACAGAATGTCGATTCTGTCGTCGCGGATCCTGTTCGCCAACTGCGCGTCCGGCATGCCGGTGACCTGGTGCCACTCATGGGCGCATTTGCGTAGCAGATGGGTGTAGTCGTCTTCCGCGATGTGGTTGTTGTAGACATGCAGCGAGACGCCGGGATCGGTCGCGAGGCGCTCCATGATCGGCAGCAGATAGGAGGCGACCGCGTGACGGAACAGATCGCCGGAAACAAGGCCGATTTTCAGCTTGCGGTTAGGCGTGCGCTTGTTCACATGACGCGGCCATTGCGCGCGCACCGGCGCTTCGTGCTGTTGAGCGAATTTGACGTGTTCGGCGAACAGCGTGTCCTGCTTGACCGCGGGATTGTGAGTGAGCGAGAACAGATAGTTATCCGCCGCGATCGCATCTTTCGGCTCTTTCTCCAGCGCGGCGCGAAAGTTTTCCTCGGCCTCGGTCACCCGGCCCAGATCGAGCAGTAGCACGCCGAGCGTGTTGTGCATGCCGGACGTGTCCGGCGCCAGTTCGATCGCGCGCCGCGCAGCTGCCAGACCCTCGGCCACGCGTCCCTGGTGAACCAGCGACATGCCGTAGATCCGTTGCGCTTCGGCGTACGCCGGATTGATGGCGAGGATCGCGCGGCAGACTTCTTCGGCATCCTTGTGCAGGCCTTTCAGGCGCAGCGTATCCGCGAGGACGGTGCGGCTTTCCAGTTCCTCCGGCAGTAGTTCGGCAGCTTTGCGCAAGGGAATGAGCGCGTCGTCGTACCGCCCCAGACGATGCAGGGCAATCCCGAACCAGCGCCACGCGTTACCGTCGGCGGGAAACCGCTGAGTGAGCGTTCGTGCAAGTTTGACGGCGTCGGTGATTTGGCCTTTGTTGTACAGCGACGTGAATCGCGTCGTTTCCTGTTGGCTCACGCGACGTCCGGCCGCGATCGTGGATTTGCCCGTTTCCGCCGCCGTATTTGCCGCGCCGGTATCTGTCTCGACAGCGGCGCTGCCGCCGGCCTGCGAGTTCTGCACTGCCACAGGCAGCGTCGCGATGACCTTGCCGGGATTGGCCATTCGTACGATCAGGCCGTCTACCGCCGAACCCTTCAGACCCTGCTTCTGGCCCATTTCCAGTGAAAGCCACGCAGCGGCGCTTTCACCGGCGTCGATCAACGCACTGATATATGCCGCCCAATACTGGCCGTTCTGCGGCTGTTGGCCCAGCGCTAACTCGAGCACGGGCACGGCGTTTTTGGGGCGGCCCGTTTGACCGAGCAACACACCCAGGTCATACAGGGCATCCGCGTGCTGCGGTTTTGCGTCGAGGATCGCCCGGTAAAGCGCTTCGGCGTCGTCGAATTCGCCCTTGTGGTGATGGTCGAGCGCCGTTTGCAACACGAGCGCAATGTCCTGCTCGAGTTGTTGTTCGGGCGTCAGGGGTTCAGCAGGCGGCTGCTCGTACAGGAGAGTCATGGTCTCGGCGCAAAATGTTCTATAGAGGAAATTGTGCGACGAGGCCGGTCTTTCCGATGCGCGGAGATGACGGTAAAAAGGCCGCCTGTTTAGCGTATGGCGGAAGGGGGCGGAAAGCCGAAAGGCAAGAAAAAAGCCCGCACGAGGCGGGCTGAGGGAACGAGCGCGCCTCACTTCGGCACGTAGTTCTTATTATCGGGTCGGCCGGCTGAACCGGCTTCCTGGGAGTGGATGCCGCCTTGCGCGGCCCCGCTCTGGGTGATTTTTACAGGCGGGCCATCCGCTGATATTCGCCGGCGGCCTTGGTGCGTCCGATCGCCGCTTCGAACTCGACATGCAGTTCGTTCTGGGTGACTGCCGCGTCCGCGAGCAGCGCCGCGTCGATCGCCTGGATCTGGCGGATCATGTCCAGCGCCGCCGGTTCCTGATCCGCGGTGAGCGACATCAGCAGCGGCGAGCGCGTTTCGGTCAGGCGGGCGGCTTCCGGCCAGTCCGCCAGCAAGGCGGCCTGCTCGATTTCCCGCGTGACGGAAAGCACGCGTTCGACCAATTCCATCTGGGTCATGTTGTGCGCGTTCATGGCTTAGCTCTTGCCCGTGGCCAGCGCGCCCGCGCTGTTGGTGCCGCCGAACAGCGCGGTCAGGTATTGCGAATTGTTGTTCATGGTCGCCATCAACGTGTTCAGGGCGGTGAACTGTGCCTGATACTGGTTCGTCAATTGTGTCGTGTAATCGGCGAGCGCGGTTTGTTGTGTGGTGATGCTTTTCAGGTCGGCGTTCAGCGCGGTGTTGCGCGTGTCGATGATGCCGCCGGTCTGCGTGAACGTGGTGATGCTGGCGTTCAACTGCTCGGCAATGCCGTTGGTCGAGTTAAAGAGCGATGCGACCGTGGCCGGGCTGGTCGTCAGCGCCGTGTTCAGCGCGTTGTTGTCGACCACCATCGTGCCGTCGGCCGGATCGTCCTTCAGCGTGATGCCGATCGCCGCCAGCGTGGTGCCGGTGCTGCCCGAGCCGACCGCGCCGCCGACGATATTGGCTAGCGTGTTCTTGATGGTCTGCAGCGTGGAGTCGCCTAGCAGCGGACCTTGCGACGTCGAGCCGGAGCTGAACGACGTGAGCGTGCTCATCGTCGTGACGACGGTGTTGTACAGGCTCACGAAATTATTGATCGCGGTGTTCTGCGAGGTGGTGTCCTGCGCAATCGTCAGCGTCTGCGGGGTGCCCGCGGGCGTGCCCACGGCCGCGGCCGTCAGGTTGATCGTCACGCCCGAAATGGCGCCGGTTACCGCGTTGCTCGCGCTGCTGCCTGCGATTCCGCCGATCGTGTACTCCGCGTCCTGCGCGAAGCCGCTCTGCGTCCAGGCGCTGCTCGAATTGGCCGATGTAATGGACGACTGACCGCCGGTGGTGCTGGCGGTGGACGTCACGCCGAGGCTCGACAGGCCGGTGTCGCTGGTGATGTTGCTGGTCGAAACGTTGATGACGTTGGCCGCCCCTGTGTTCGCCGCGCGCAGCACAAGGTGGGCGCCGTCCGTGCCGGTCACGATGGTCGCCGTGACGCCGGGGTTGCTGCTGCTCGCGTTGATCGCCGACGCGATGCCCGAGAGCGTGTTGTTGGTGCTGTCGACGCTGATATCCATCGACTTGCTGCCCAGTGAGATGGACAGCGTGCCGGTGCCCAGTTGCGTCGTGGCGCCGAAGGCTGCCGACGACAAGGCTTGCGAGCTGGCGATCTGCGTCACCGCGACCGAGTAGCTGCCGGCCACGGCGCCGACGCCGGCTGTCGCGGTCAGCCCGGTGCCGCTCGTGGTCGCCGCGAAGGTTGCCAGCGTATTGCCGTTGGCGAGATTCGCGATGCCCGACTGCAGGGCGCCGAGCGCGGAGCTCAGTGCGCCGTACGCGGACAGCGTGGTGGTGTCGGTGGTTTGCTGTGCCGCCAGAGCCGAAGTTTGCCCGGCGACCTTCGCGTTCACGAGTGCCGTGACGAGCGTCGACACGTCCATCGACGAATTGCCCGTCGAGCCGCTGATGATCGATTGAGCAGCCGACTGCAGCGCGGCATTGGCGCTTGCTGTAGAAGACGAGGTTGAGATCGAGGACATGCAGAGGCTCCGGGCGTCTGGAAATCGGTATTAGGTGGTGCGCGATGCTACATCACTACGTGATGGAAATGCACAGCGGGAGGCATGCCTCCCGTCGCTTGAAACCCGGCGATGCGCCCCGCTTGCGCGCGACGCATCGCCGTTACCGCGTCAGCTCTTACTGCAGGAGCTTCAGAACTTGCTGCGGGTTCGAGTTAGCTTGCGCCAACACCGAGATACCAGCTTGTTGCAGCACTTGCGCCTTGCTCAGGTTCGCCGTTTCTTGTGCGAAGTTGGCGTCCGTGATTTGCGATTGTGCCGACGACAGGTCGGTCGATTCAGCTTGCTGCGCCGTCGAGATTGCCGTGAAACGGTTTTGCGCGGCGCCCAGTGCAGCTTGCAGCGTGTTGACCGTTTGCAGTGCGTTGTCGATGGAGACCATCGCTTCGTTCGCGCCCGTGACCGTGCTGATGTCGAGGCCCGAAACCGTCGGCGGTGCGTTGATCGCGTTGATCTGATTGACGGCGGCGATGGCGGCCCCGGAAGCTGCGCCGGTCGTCGGCAGAGCTGCCGCGGTGATGGCGAGGGAGGTGATGGCCGTGCCGGAGCCCGCGCCCGTGCCTGCGCTGAAGATTGCGTTTGCAACGCCCGACGTGATGGCGGTGTTGTTCTGGTCCGTGAAGGTGTAGCCGCCCTTGCCGTCGGACAGAACGTTGATAGACGTGATCGTCGCGCCCGTGCTGGTGTACGTGCCGGTCGCCGACAGGCTGACGGCGATCGTGCCGACCGTTTGACCCGTTTGCACCAGACCGCCGCCGATCTGCGCTGCCGACATCGATTGGCTCAGGTTCAGGCTGACCGTCTGACCGACGTTCGCGCCGACCTGGAACGACACGCTGCCTGCCGAGCCGTCCAGAATGTGCGTGCCGTTGTACGTCGTTTGCGAAGCGATACGGTTCACTTCAGCGATCTGCGCCGAAACTTCCGTCTGCAGCGCTGCCTGGTCGCTCGACGACAGCGAACCGGTCGATGCTTGCACCGCCAACTGACGGATACGTTGCAGGCTGGAGGTCAGCGAGGACAGTGCGCTCGATGCGGTTTGAATCATCGACACGCCGTCATTCGCATTCGACACGCCCTGGTTCAGGCCGTTGATCTGCGTTTGCATACGCGTCGAGATTGCCAGACCTGCTGCATCGTCAGCCGCGCTGTTGATGCGCTTGCCCGACGACAGGCGGGTGATGGCTTGCGAAAGGGCGCTTTGCGAGCCATTAAGGTTTTGCTGTGCAACCAGCGAGTTGATGTTGCTATTGATTCCGAGCATGGAAAATCTCCTAAATAAGCCTTGAGCCCAATACGCCACGTTGGCATCGGCGGAAGCACTCGTTCATTGCTGGCCGCCTCAGTGAAGGTTGACGGCCCCATTAAAAAAAACTTGAGGAACTTTGTGCAATGGCGATCCCAATGCTTTCCATGCCGGGCATATTGCAATGTGGCTGAAAGCCCCTTGCAGCCTTATTCGGCAGATGCACTGCAGGTATTGAAAAGACGGCGTATTCTCGTTTTTTCTTGTGACAAACCCTGGAGAAATCATGCAAAAGCGCAGGATTGGGCGTTCGGAATTAGAGGTCGCGCCGCTTATGTTCGGCGGCAATGTTTTCGGCTGGACCGCCGATGAAGCCACCTCGTTTTCGATTCTGGATGCGTTTGTCGACGCCGGTCTCGACTTTATCGATACCGCCGATGTCTATTCTGCGTGGGTGCCCGGCAACCAGGGCGGCGAATCGGAAACGATCATCGGCAAGTGGTTCCGTCAGAGCGGCAAGCGCGACAAGATCGTGATCGCCACCAAGGTTTCGAAGCATCCGCAGCGCAAGGGGCTGTCGGCGGCCAACATTCAGGCGGCCGTCGAGGATTCGCTGCGGCGCTTGCAGACCGACTACATCGACGTCTACTTTTCTCACGACGACGACACCGAAACGCCGCTCGCCGAAACACTCGGCGCGTATCAGAAGCTAATTGAGGCGGGCAAGGTGCGGGTGATCGGCGCGTCGAACTACAGCGGCGCGCGAGTTGAGGAAGCGCTGGCCGTATCCCGCCAGCACGGCCTGCCCGAATACCAGCTGCTGCAGCCGGAATACAACCTGTATGACCGCGCGGAATATGAGCGCGACATCGAACCGGTGGCGCTCGCCAATCAGCTCGGCGTGGTGGTGTACTACAGTCTGGCGAGTGGCTTTCTGTCCGGCAAGTACCGCTCACAGGCGGATCTGGCCAACAAGGCGCGCGGCAGCCGGGTCGAAAAATATCTGAATGAACGCGGGTTGCGCATTCTCGCTGCGCTAGACCGGGTTGCCGAGGCGCATGGCAGCACGCCGGCCACCGTCGCTCTGGCATGGCTGATCGCGCGGCCCAGTGTTACGGCGCCCATTGCCAGCGCGACGTCGGTCGAGCAGCTCAAAAGTCTCGCGGCGGCCGTTCATCTGATGCTGACGGGCGCCGATATCCGAGAACTGGACGAAGCGAGCGCCTGAGCGTGCAATAGGTGACCTGGCGCAATCCCTAAACCCCTGGTAGGATGGGGAGTTTCCTGATATCATCGGGAGTGAATTGAGATCTTTGCCTGTTTCGTCAATGTTTTTTCGTTGATGAAAGGTTGGCGAAACAGCAGCAGACGCGGCTTTTGCATTATGTCTGTCCGCGTTCCGCGGTGAACTCCCCACCTCTCTTTTCCGGCCTCCGTGGCCGCTTTGCCTCTCGTTTCATTCGTGGTTTGGCCGGGTTCTGCCCGCGTTTGCCTGTTACTGGCCATGAACTGAAACGACCGGAGGGCCGGCGCGTGAGCGGTATGCCGCCACGCAATTTACCCCCTATCAAGTGATTGAGTTAGGAATTAAATGACGACGATTCTTCTGAAAGAAAACGAGCCGTTCGAAGTGGCGATTCGCCGCTTTCGTCGCGCAATCGAAAAGAATGGCCTGATCGCTGAACTGCGTGAGCGCCAATCGTACGAAAAGCCGACGACGGCACGTAAGCGCAAGAAGGCTGCTGCTGTGAAGCGCCTGCACAAGCGCCTGCGCAGCCAGATGCTGCCGAAAAAGCTGCACTAAGCACGCTTTTCCCGCACGGCCGAACGGCGGTGTGAGCTTCGAAAGAAGCCACATCGCCGTTTTGCTTTTTGGGCGTCAGGTGGGAGCGCTCAGTCCTGAATGGGCCAATGCGAGCTACGCGCCTCGGGGCGCTGGCTTGTGGATCCGCTGGCGGTGCGCACCGCGACGTCGGAGTGCGGCCTTTGGTATCCAGGCGAGTTCTATCCTGCTTACGCCGCGCTCTTCAGCCGGTCAGCGGACAGACTGAACTGGCGGGCGATCGAGCCCAGACGCTCAAGCCATTCCCAGGTGCCGAATACGTCGTGCACGTTTTGCAGGCAGCTAAGCAGCTCCACGGTGGCCGCGTCGTACACATTGATGCGCGAGCGCAGCAACGCCTTCTTCAGCGCGGACACGCCGACGTCCATATACGCAGGCATCTCCGCAGGCGTTTTGCCGATGAAGCGCACCGGAATGCCTTCCATCGCGGTCATGTAGTCGCGCGGTTTGATGAAGCTGCCGACCGGGCAGCCGCCGCAGTAGCCGCGATAAGCCCCGCCGCCGCGCGGCAGCAGCGCGGCGCGCTTCTGGCCTAACAAGTGGCCCACGGCCTGATCGAAAATCTCCTGATGCATCAGGAAGCTAAGAGTTTTCATGGTTGGTCTCCCATGCGTTACGCAGCGGTTATTCGTTGTTCGAGCGCATGACTAGCAGTATCGAGCGTGCTCCATTCGGCGAATCCCGGACTAGCGCGGCGAAAAACCGCCAATTCCCGGATTTGGCTCGTTTTCCGCGATGCTCCCCATGCCGCAGGTTTCGCCGACTGCCGCAGCCGCAACTCATAACCGTATAACGACCGACATGCCTCGGAAGCGCAGCAGGGCTTTACCGGATGGGCCCATCGCGCCGAACCCGGCGTCGTGGCGCGTCGTGTTCCGGTCCTCCAGGCCTTGCGCCGCGAGGTGATGGCCGGACACGCGCTGTGGTGCCTGGGAGTTTCCCTGAGCCGCCGTCCTTTGTTAGAACTGCGGCACTAAGCGCGGACGAATACCGGGCCGCCTCAGCCCGCTTTGCGATTACGTCCTTTCTTGCCAAGCGCCGTGCATCGCGCGCGGCACATGCAACTCGCCTCGTGGTCGTTCACCATGCCGACCGCTTGCATGAACGCGTAACAGATCGTCGAGCCGACGAACTTGCAACCGTAGCGCTTCAGCCCCTTGCTCAGCGCGTCCGAAATGTCGGTCGACGCAGGCGCCTGTTTGTAAGAAGCCCAATCGTTCTGGATCGGCGTTTGGTCGACGAACGACCACACGAAGTTGGCGAGCGAGCCGTGTTCGGTCTGAATCTGCTGGACGGCGCGAGCGTTAGTAATGGCCGCTTCGATCTTGCCGCGATGACGCACGATACTTTCGTCCGTCACCAACGCCTCGACGTGCTTCGGCGTAAATCGCGCGACCTTGCCGATATCGAAGTCGGCAAAGGCGTGGCGATAGCCGGCCCGTTTGTTGAGAATCGTCGACCACGACAAGCCGGCCTGAGCGCTTTCCAGCACGAGCATCTCGAACAGATGCTGGTCGTCTCGCGAGGGGACGCCCCATTCGGTGTCGTGATACTGTGCGAGCGCTTCGCTCGATACCCAGTTGCATCGCTGTGTCACTGTCGCGCTCCTGCGTTGTGATGTCGCCCGCCAGCATAGCCGAAGCCGTGCGCACTGCAAGCTAGCCATTCGGCCGATTGCCGGATTTAAACTGACCTGCCACGCTATGCACTATTCATCCACGGAACTCATTCGATTCCATGAACAAAGACTTCCTTCTGATCGGCATTGACGGCGGCGGCAGCGGCACGCGGGTCGTGCTCGGCGACGCGCAAGGCCGCGAGCTGGCGCAGGCGGCAAGCGGGCCGTCGGGTTTGGGGCTCGGCGTCGAACGTGCGTGGCAGGCCATCGCGGCCGGCTGCGGCGAAGTATTTGCAAGTGCCGGCGTGGCGTTGGACTGGTCGCGCTGCGTGCTCGGCTGCGGACTGGCAGGCGTCAACAATCGCGACTGGCTGGCCGCGTTTCGCGCACAAGCGCCCGCGCTAGCGGGACTCGCCGTGGAAAGCGACGCCTACACCACCCTGCTGGGCGCACACGGCGGCGCGCATGGTGTGATCGTCGCGCTTGGCACCGGCAGCGTGGCGGCCGTGCTGGATGGCGAGGGCGAATGCCGCCAGGTCAGCGGCTATGGCTTCCCATCGGGCGACGAAGCGAGCGGCGCGTGGCTCGGACTGCGAGCCATCGTGCATGCCCAACATGCGCTGGACGGCCGCGGTCCCATCGACGACCTGGCGCAGGCCCTTGTCGCGCACACCGGCGCGCATGACCGCGACAGCCTCGTCGTCTGGCTCTGCGAAGCCAACCAGACGGCTTATGCGAGGCTCGCGCCGATTGTCATCGCCCACCGCACGCATCCGTTCGCGGCGCGCTTCCTCGGGGACGCTGGCGTGGAAGTGGGCAAGATGATTGCCGCGCTGGACCCGTCGGCGAGCCTGCCGGTCGCGTTGTGCGGCGGCCTCGGCGCGCCGTTGCGCGAGTACGTGCCGCAGATCTATCAGGCGCGTTTGCGCGAACCGCTGGCCGACTCGGCGCACGGTGGATTGCAGTTGGCGCAACGCGAAGCGGTCCGCGTCGGCGGCTGAAACGGCGAACCGCGGCATGCGCGAGTCGCGCGCTTGCGGTTGAGAATAGTCGTGCACGGCCAACGCGTTCCGGCGAATGCGGCCGACAACGGTAAAATACGCAGCTTCGACGCTGCCCGCCTGCTCAAACTATGTACAAAGTCATCGCCACGGATCTCGACGGCACGCTGCTCAACGCGGATCACCAAGTGGACCCGTTCACGGTCGCCACCGTGCGCAAACTTGAAAGCGACGGGCTACGGTTCGTGATTGCAACGGGCCGCCATTATTGCGATGTCGCCGGCATCCGCGACGTGCTGGGCATCAATCCGTATCTGATTACATCGAATGGCGCGCGCATCCACGCACCGGACAACACGGTGATCCACGCCGACGACCTGCCTCCAGCTATCGTGCAACGACTGGTACAGCCGGAAATCGCCGGCGCGCATGGCCGCGTGATCGTCAACCTGTTCGCCGATCAGGCGTGGCTGATCGACCGCGACGCGCCGGATCTGCTGAAGTTTCACCAGGACTCGGGCTTCACCTATGAAGTGACCGATTTGCCGAAACACGACGGCGTCGACATCGCGAAGGCTCTCTACATCGGCGAGCCCGCCGATCTCGCGCAGGTCGCGGCGAATCTCGCGCGCGAATTCGGCGACGCCCTGTACGTGACCTATTCGCTGCCGGACTGTCTGGAAGTGATGACGGCGAACGTATCGAAGGGCCGCGCGTTGCAGATCGTGCTCGAGCGCCTCGACGCGGATGCCTCGCAATGCGTCGCTTTCGGCGACAACATGAACGATATCGATCTGCTGGAAACGGCCGGCCATCCGTTCATGATGAACAACGCCAATCCCGACCTCATCACGCGCCTGCCGAACGTGCCGCGTATCGGCAACAACTTCGAAGCGGGCGTCGCGCACCATCTGCGCAAGCTTTTCTCGCTCGACGACGAACTGATGTCCTGAGCGGAAATGGAAACGGCCCGCATCCAGTTTCATGGATGCAGGCCGTTTCCTTTAAGTGAGCGCGCCGGTTGGTTCAGGCTACTAGTGACGGCGTTGCACGACCAAGGTCCATCAAGGTCGGCAATCCGCCCCATTCGCCGACGTCAGGCGCACCAGGAAGATTACCCGTGCCATCCGCCACGGCGGTCGCCATGGTCGCCCCCGTTATCGTGGCCCCAGCCACGCTCATTGTGGTTCCAGTTGCGATCATATCGATGGTCGCCACGGTAGTAGTCGCCGCGATCGTAGCGGTGGTCCCACCCGCCGTTGCCGTAGTAGACCGGCTGCGGCGCCGCATAGACCGGGGCTGGGCGGGCATAAACCGGTGCGCCGAGCGACAGGCCGATGTTCAGATCCGTATGCGCTTGCGCGACGCCGCATGCGCCCGCCGCGAGTCCTGCAGCAACCAGCAAGTGAGTGACGATGCGTTTCATGTTTGTTCTCCTGTGAGGCGACGTATGTGTGTCGCACAGGACCAATCTACGCATTCCCGTCGATGGGTACTGCGACGAGATGTTACGGACTGCAAGCATCGCCGCAGGGTTTGAACGTTGTGAGCAGCCGTACATAGGTACACCACTCGTCAAGCACCGCTCGGTCAAAGCCCCACCCGATAGGGATTCGCGGCCCATTGAGCCGCGCCGAATCGCGCCCGCCGTCACGCTGTGCCCAAATCACATGGCCGCGTGCGTAATTGCGGCTTACATCTGTATTACCCGATTAATCTGCCGCGCTCGACGAAACCGCCGACGCAGCCGCTGACGAAGCCCCTTGCAACTGCGCGCAAGGGCAATCGGTCGCACGTCCATCCAGCCCCTGACGATCATGTTTGAAGTTGGCGCGCGCGGTGCCGTTCTGCCAGTTGAGGCGAACAATATAAATACTGTCGAAGTCGTCGCTCTTCCAGTTCGGGACATCGGCGGCATTGCCGCCGTGCGCGCTCATCATCTGGCGCAATAGCTTCACGATCAGCTTGTGTTCCCACGCCACGACGATGAGCTTGTTGCGATTGGCGGGATTGACGAGCGCGGTGCCGAGCTGGTCGATCTGAGCGAAACCATAAGGCGTTTGCACCGGCATCTGGAACTGGATGGCGGTCGGCTCGATCGTCGCAAGCGGCCGGATGTAGTAGTAGGGCTTGCCGCTGTCGTCTTTTTGCTGGCCGGGATCGGGTGCGTAGATCGCATCCGGTTTGCCGAACTTGGCCGCGATCACTGCCGGCAACGCCAGCGCGCGGTTGAGTCCCTGGCAGTTGAGTTGCCCATAGCCTTGGGCGGGTTTCTCACCGTGCCGCACGAACACGAGCGTTTCCGTCTGGCCGTCGGCCGCATGCGCGGTGGGTAGCGCCAGCACACCCGCGCACAAGCCGCCGATGGAGAGTGCGACGCCATGCAGGAATCCGCGGAAACGCTTCATAGGGAGCACCTGTGCGAGCTTGGGAAGTCGCACGATTCTAGCAGCGGGCGCGAGTTAGCTAGCGCGGCGATATCGAGGTGCCGACGCCGTCCGCCGCAAAACAAAGCGGGCGCCGCAGCGCCCGCTTTGTTGCCTGAATGACAGCGCGCGAATTAGTCGAGCGCCAGCTTCTGCGAATTGCCGCTGCGGCTTTCAGCGATGACCGGGTACAACACGCCCGCGATCACTGCGCCGAGGATCGGCGCAACCCAGAACAGCCACAACTGATCCATGGCCGCGCCGCCGACAAAGAGCGCGGGGCCAGTGGAACGCGCCGGATTGACCGACGTGTTGGTGACCGGGATCGAAACCAGGTGAATCAGCGTGAGGCACAGGCCGATGGCGATCGGTGCGAAGCCGGCCGGCGCGCGCTTGTCGGTCGAGCCGAGAATGACGAAGAGGAAGAAGCCGGTCATCACCACTTCGCAGATGAATGCCGCGGCGAGCGAGTAGTGGCCCGGCGATCGCTCGCCATAGCCGTTGCTGGCAAAACCGCTGGCGACGAGATCGAAGCCGGGTTTGCCCGACGCGATGAGCGACAGCACCAGCGCACCCAGCACCGCGCCGATCACCTGGGCGACGATGTACGGCAGCAGGTCGCGCGCCGGAAAGCGCCCCGCGACGGTCAGGCCGACGCTCACCGCCGGATTCAGATGGCAGCCGGAGATGTGGCCGATCGCAAAAGCCATGGTCAGCACGGTCAGGCCGAACGCGAGCGACACGCCCACGAAGCCGATGCCCAGACCGTGAACCGGGCCGGCGAAGTTGGCGGCGAGGACAGCGCTGCCGCAGCCCCCGAGCACGAGCCAGAAAGTGCCGAACAATTCGGCAGCGAGGCGCTTTGACAACTGCATGATTGGTAATCCTAAAAAGATTGAGCCTTCCGCCAGCACACGCGGCTAAGTCCGTCCGCATGCCTTGAACGCGCAATTCTAGGGAAAGGCCGCCAAATCAGGTGTCAAGAATTGTCAATGTGGTGTCGCCTTTACCTTTTTATTGCGAGATAAAGATGCCGTTTTACAATTCACCGATCTTATTAATTATCAGAGGATATCTTGCTAAATCGGTATTCTTGTCCATTGCGAATTTTTATAATTGCAGTTAGTCTGCGAGCCAATGAGTTCTAGAAAAGGGGAGAACCGGAATGTCTCAATATGCAGACCTCAAGGCGCAGATCGCCAAATTGCAGGCACAAGCAGAAGAAGCGCGGCGTACTGAAATCGACAATGTGGTCGCCGACATCCGCCAAAAGATCGCTGAATACGGTCTGACGGCTCAAGACCTCGGCTTTGCGGTCGCCGCCAAGCGTGGCCGCCCGCCCAAGAAGGCACCGCTGCCGGCAAAATACCAGGATCCTAAGTCGGGCAATACGTGGAGCGGGCGCGGCAAACCGCCCAAGTGGATCGTCGGTAAGAATCGCGAGCGCTTTCTGATTGGCGCGGCTTGAGCCGATTGCCGGTCGAGGCGAAAGCCAACTGAAGGTTTATTGGCATTCGGTGTTTATTCGCTGAGTGCTAATCCGCGATGGAAGCGCATCCATACCCGTATTAAAAAAGCCGCCCTCGAGGGGCGGCTTTTCTGAACAAAGAAGCGGGATAACTTGGATTTTCCGCTCGCGCAAACGATTCACACGACAAATGATCTCACTATTGACCTGCAAATCGGAAACGCTGTGAGCGGCGGATTCCGATACTCAAGCGGCTGAGCAAAAAACTGCCACAGCCGCTTAAGCGCGGCGTTTAACCCACCGCGACTCGACGCAACACCGGGCGGCGCGTGGCTTCGATCAGTGCCGAATAGCCATCCACGTAATTCTGGGCCATCGTCTTCGAGCTGAAGCGGCGCTCGAACTGGGCGCGGATTTCGGTGCGCGACAGTTCATCCAGGCGTTGCAGTGCAGCGACCGCGCCTTGCACGTCCTCGACGATGTAACCCGTCACGCCGTGGTCGATCACTTCCGGCACCGAACCGCGGTTGAACGCGATCACCGGTGTACCGCACGCCATCGACTCGATCATCACGAGGCCGAACGGCTCCGACCAGTCGATCGGGAACAGCAGCGCCTTGGCGCCGGACAGGAATTCGGGCTTCTGCGCTTCATTGATCTCGCCGACGAATTCCACATGCGCCAGCGACAGCAGCGGCTCGATTTCGCGCTTGAAGTATTCCTGGTCGACCTTGTCCACCTTGGCGGCGATCTTCAGCGGCAAACCGCTTTGTGCAGCGATCTTGATAGCTGTATCGACGCGCTTCTCGGGACAAATACGGCCGAGGAACGCCAAATATTCCGGCTTCTTGTGGGTGTGCGGCGTGAGCAGTTGCTCCGGCAGACCGTGGTAAATCGTGTTGAGCCAGTTCGCTTGCGGCAGCGGTGCACGCTGCGAATCGGAGATCGAGACCACCGGCACGTTGGAGAACGCATCGAACACCGGTTGGAGTTCCGGCAGGTCGAGGCGGCCGTGCAGCGTCGTCACGAACGGCGTGTCCATCGTCGTGAAGAGCGGGAACGGCATGTAGTCGAGGTGGAAGTGCAGCACGTCGAACTCATGCGCGACCTTGCGCACCTTTTCCATCATCAGGACGTGCGGAGCCAGCGAATCGCGAATCGTCGGATCTAGACGCAGCGCACGAGGCCAGCAGGCGTCGAGGTTCGCGGAGGTGACCGAGTCGCCGCTGGCAAACAGCGTGACGTCGTGGCCGAGGTCGACCAAGGCTTCCGTCAGATACGACACGACGCGTTCGGTGCCACCGTAAAGTTTCGGCGGGACAGCTTCATACAACGGCGCAATTTGTGCGATTCGCATGCGTTTTCTCCTAATCAGAACGGCATCCCACAGCGACGCTCGAGTAGAGCGAGGAGCGAATGCCTGACGGACGGTTGGGCGCGGTAAGCCGCCGCCCGGGGGTGTTCCGAACCTGCATCGGGTAATCCCTTAGCTTCATTATCGGGATTGGCCGCGCTAATTCGAGTTATTTTTCAAACACTTAATGTTGTTACAGCGCGAAACATGGCGCGTTACAGGTCGTCTGGAAGCTCAGCTCCCTAATCGGGAAGCGCCGCCGGATGATTATTCGAACGCTGAGAAGCCATCAGCAAGGCGCGGGCCCGAAACGTGGAGCGCGGCGCCTACACGGTGCGCATTGCAGAGAAGTGAAAACGTCTTATAATTCTCGCTCACCGCTGTAACGGTGCGGGCCATGAGTCAATCAGACTCACCATCTGGTTCACATCGTTGAAAGCAGCGTGTTCAACGCGCATGGAAAATTCCAGATCGCGCGCCTCCGCTCCCCGCAAACCCGCTCTCCGACTCGCCTTTGTAGGAAAAATTCCTACACGAATGACGGATTAATCCGTCAACAAGGCTGGGTGTCTGTCCGATTTTCGTCCGCTCCCCCTTTCGACACAATGCTCGCAAGACCAGAAACGAGCCGTTTCGTGCGGTTTCAGTGCGCGCGTTCGAGCAAACGTTTCCGTAACGGCCTGACCAGCCAGATACACCCGGGGGAATCATGAGCGCGACAAGCGAAATGCTCAATGAGATCAGAGAAGTCAACCTGTCTTATCTCCTGCTCGCCCAGCGACTGCTGCGCGAAGACAAGCCGATGGGCATGTTTCGCATGGGGATTTCGGACCAGTTAGCCGATGTGCTTGCCAATCTGTCGTTGGCGCAGACCGTCAAGCTGGCGGCGTCCAATCAGGTGTTGTGCCGTTTCCGTTTCGACGACCATGCCGTACTGTCCGCTTTGGCGGACAAAGGCAAATCCAGCGCCGTAGCCCAGGCGCATTCCGCGATCCTGATGGCAAGCCAGCCAGTCGAACACCTCGGCTGATGGCACGTTGTAATTCAAACAAAGCGATCAGGACGGGGGAAACGCAAACGGATGGCCTATAAAAGTGTTGTGCTCGAAGTCAGGGAAATCACCCTGGCGATCGAGCTGATCGAGCTTGGCGCGCGTTTGCAATTGCTGGAAGCAGAAACCAGTCTGTCGCGCGACCGGCTCATCAAGCTATACAAAGAGCTGAAAGGGGTCTCGCCGCCCAAGGGCATGTTGCCGTTTTCGACCGACTGGTTCATGACCTGGCAGCCGAACTTTCACTCATCGCTGTTCTACAACATCTACCGGTTCATGGCCGATCATGGCGGCTGCCTGACGATCCAGTCGATCGTGAAAAGCTACCGGCTCTATCTGGAACACGTCCAGTTGCACGACGACGAGCCCGTGCTCAGTCTCACGCGCGCCTGGACGCTGGTGCGCTTTTTCGACTCTGGAATGCTGCAAATGACCGCCTGCTGCCGCTGCGGGGGACATTTTGTCGCGCATGCGCACGATCCGCAGCACGCGTTCGTCTGCGGCCTGTGCCAGCCGCCTTCGCGCGCCGGTAAGACAAAGAAATTTGCCGACGCCCGGGCCCGCGAGAGCCTCGCTGCTCTCGAAGCCTGACCTGGAAGGCGGCCGCCGGTGCGCGGCGCGCCTTCCATCGCCCATGCGGCGGGGCTTCCAGCCCGCCCGCGCTATGGCCGGTCCCGCCGGGCCAGCCGCATCCGCCTCTGGTTTACACCGGAGCGACGAGCCGCTTTTCCGCCAAAGTTTTCCGCTTCGTTGCCGTAAACCTTATTAACGACGGTCACCGTCGCTTCTTTGTGAGGGCTCGGCAGTGCTGATTTTCGTGGGAACACTCGTGACGCTTTTGTCCGTTTTCGGCGGTTACGCGCTGGAAGGCGGCCATCTCGGCGCGCTGCTGCAGCCCGTTGAAGTGCTGATGATCGTCGGCGCCGGTGTCGGCGCATTCATTCTGGGTAACGGAATGAAGACGATCAAGGCCACGCTGCGCGTCATTCCAACCCTGTTCAAGGGCGCGAAGTACAACAAGGACGTCTATATGGAGCTGATGGCGCTCCTCTACGTCCTGCTGGCCAAGGCGCGCAAGGAAGGCACGCTGACGCTGGAAGCGGACATCGACGATCCGTCGAAAAGTCCGATCTTCACCCAATATCCGAAGATTCTCGCGGACCATCACATCATCGAATTCCTGACCGACTACCTGCGTCTGATGGTGGGCGGCAACATGAACGCGTTCGAGATCGAAAGCCTGATGGACGAGGAAATCGAGACGCATCACCAGGAAGGCGAAGCGCCCGCTCACGCGCTGAACAAGGTCGGCGACGCAATGCCGGCGTTCGGTATCGTGGCCGCGGTGATGGGCGTGGTGCACACCATGGCCTCCGCCGACAAGCCGCCCGCGGTGCTCGGCGAGATGATCGCGCAGGCGCTGGTCGGCACCTTCCTCGGGATTCTGCTTTCGTACGGGCTGATCGGGCCGCTCGCGAGCGTCGCCGAACAGCGCGTGACCGAGTCGACCAAGATGTTCCAGTGCATCAAGGTGACGATTCTGGCCAGCCTGAACGGTTACGCGCCGGCGATTGCCGTCGAGTTCGGCCGCAAGGTGCTCTTCTCGACCGAACGCCCGTCGTTCGCCGAGCTGGAAGAGCACGTGCGCCGCGTGAAGGCCAAGTAAAGGTCAGATAAAGGGCACCGGGAACCGAACCGATGAGCAAGGACAAAGACCGCGCCATTATCGTCAAGCGCGCCGCGCCGAAGAAAGCCGGCCATCACGGCGGCGCCTGGAAGCTCGCGTATGCGGACTTCATGACCGCGATGATGGCGTTCTTCCTGCTGATGTGGCTGCTGAGTTCGGCCTCCACGGTGCAGTTAAAGGGGATTGCCGATTACTTCAACCAGCCGTTGAAGATCACGCTGTGGGGCGGCGACCGCAGCGCCGAGGACTCGAGCATTCTGAAGGGCGGCGGCCGCGATATCTCGACCGACGCGCAAGGCGTAACGCGCTCCACCGACGGTTCGAACAACCGCTCCGAGCGCAGCGTCTCGCACAACAACGAAGACTCGATGAAGCAGTTGCAGGGCGAGCTGGAGCGTCGTGAGCAGGTCCGCCTGCACGATCTGCAGGTCAAGCTGATGGCCGCGATCGAAGCGAATCCGGTGCTGCGCCAGTTCAAGCAGCAGATCCGCATCGACTCGACGCTGACCGGCCTGCGCATCGAAATCGTCGACTCGCAGAAGCGGCCCATGTTCGCGACCGCGAAAGACCAGGTCGAGCCGTATATGCGCGACATCCTGCGCGAAATCGGCCACACGCTGAACGACGTGCCGAACCGCATCATCGTGCAGGGCCACACCGACGCGGCGCAGTACGCCGGCGGCGAGAAGGGCTACAGCAACTGGGAACTGTCTGCGGACCGCGCCAATGCGTCGCGCCGCGAGCTGATCGGCGGCGGCATGGACGAGGCGAAGGTGATGCGCGTGCTCGGCCTCGCGTCGACGCAGAACCTGAACAAGGCGGATCCGATGGATCCGGAGAACCGCCGCATCAGCATCATCGTGTTGAACAGGAAGTCGGAGGAGGCGCTGAATCATGACGACTCCACCACGACCACCTTGTCGGACGATGCAGCCGGCTCCAAGCCGTTGCTGCAAAAGCTTGCGCAGCCGGTAACGGTTGCACCGAAGTTGCCGGCGGCAGTGCCGTCGGCCCAGTAACAGACAGCGATTGCCCCGCTGATTCGCGCGCCCTGCCGGCGCGGACGGCGGGACGATCCCTAGCGTACGTGCAGCGAGGTTTTCATGATCAGGCACATCCTGGCAATCGACGATTCGGCATCGATGCGGCAGATTCTCGCCGCCACGTTGACGACGGCAGGCTACGAGGTGACGCTCGCGGCGGACGGCAACGAAGGGCTCGAAAACGCGCTCGCCATGTCGTTCGACCTCGTGCTGACCGACCAGTACATGCCAGGCAAGACCGGCCTCGATCTGATCGCCGCGCTGCGCAACAACCCGGCTTACCAGGCGACACCCATCCTCGTCCTCACGACGGAATCGGGCGAGCCGTTCAAGGAAGCAGCACGGGCTGCGGGCGCGACCGGCTGGATCGAAAAGCCGCTCGACCCGGACATGCTGACCGAACTGGTGGCGGCGCTAGCCGAGCCAGACCACGCGTAAGCGCCACACATAGACCCAGTTATAGAAGCTCTCGACGCGGCGGCACGGCAGCCCAAGCCAAGACAGGAACTCTCGCGGTGACCCAGGCATGACACTCGACATCACTCAGTTCTATCAGACGTTCTTCGACGAAGCGGACGAACTGCTCGCGCAGATGGAGCAGTTGCTGCTCAATCTGGATATCGCTCACCCGGACCCCGAAGACCTCGCGGCAATTTTCCGCGCGGCGCATTCGATCAAGGGCGGCGCGGCGACGTTCGGTTTTACCGCGCTGACGGAAACGACGCACATTCTCGAATCGCTGCTCGACCGCGCGCGCAATAACGAACTCGTGCTGCGCAAGGACATGATCGACACGTTCCTCGAAACCAAGGACGTGTTGTCCGGCCAGCTCGCCGATTACCGCGCGAGCGCCGAGCCGGACGCGGCCACCGCGAAGGCGATTTGCGCGAAGCTCGAACGCCTGAACGCGGAGAGCCGCGACGGCGCGGCACCGGCTGCGGCTGCAGCACCCGTTGCCGCGAGCGTGGCATCCGTTGCAACACAGGCAGTACAAGGCGGTACCCCGCCGGAGCACGTCGTCGAACAGGCGGTGCAGGCGGCGGGTGAATGGATTGACGGCGAACCGGCACAGACCGGGCAAGCCGCGGGAGCCGGTGAAGATACCGGTCCCCATCTGAAAATTACGCTACGGGGCGTTGGTGAGAAGGACCAGGAACTGCTGGCCGAAGAGCTCGGCAACCTGGGCAACATCGTCGGGCAGGTCAAGAGCGGCGGCGATCTGACGCTGTGGCTCGCGACCGATGTGACCTCCGACGACATCATCGCCGTGTGCTGTTTCGTGATCGACGAAAGTCAGATCGTGATCGGCCGCGGCACCGCACCGGCGGACGACACGCAGCAAGGCGAACCTGGAACGCCCGACGCTGCCGATTCGTCCCCGGCGCAAGCAGTACAGGCAACTCAGGCGGACCACGCAGCATCGCCGGCACCGGCGGCCGGCACCGCTGCACCCGCATCAACAGCCACGCACGGCCTGTTCGACGCACCGGCCGCGCCGGCGCCAGCCGCGGCTCAACCCGCGGCGGCCACGAGCGCACCGGCGCCAGCGCAGGCGAGCGCAGCCGCACCCGCCGAACCGGACCGCAAGGCGGCACGTCCGGCTGTGGCAGCGGGCGGTGCAGAAGGCAGCTCGATTCGCGTCGGCGTCGAAAAGGTTGATCAGCTGATCAACCTGGTCGGCGAACTGGTGATCACGCAGGCCATGCTCGCGGAAACCACCAGCACGTTCGACCCGGCACTGCACGACCGGCTTTTCAACGGCATGGCGCAGCTCGAGCGCAATGCGCGCGATCTGCAGGAAGCGGTCATGTCGATCCGCATGATGCCGATGGATTACGTGTTCAGCCGCTTCCCGCGTCTGGTGCGCGATCTGGCGGCGAAACTCGGCAAGGAAGTGGAACTCGTCACCTTCGGTCAGGCGACCGAACTCGACAAGAGCCTCATCGAACGGATCATCGATCCGTTGACTCACCTCGTGCGCAACAGTCTCGACCACGGCATCGAAACCGTGGAAGCGCGGCGCGCGGCGGGCAAGGATTCGACCGGCCAGCTGGTGCTGTCGGCGGCGCATCACGGCGGCAACATCGTCATTGAAGTGAGCGACGACGGCGCGGGCCTGCGCCGCGACAAGATTCTCGCGAAGGCGGCCAAGCAGGGCATGCAGGTCAGCGAGACCATGAGCGACGAAGAAGTCTGGAACCTGATCTTCCTGCCGGGTTTCTCCACGGCGGAACAGGTCACCGACGTGTCGGGCCGCGGCGTCGGCATGGACGTGGTGAAGCGGAACATCCAGTCGATGGGTGGTCACGTGGAAATCACCTCGCACGCCGGCAAGGGCAGCACCACGCGCATCATGCTGCCGCTCACGCTGGCCATTCTCGACGGCATGTCGGTCAAGGTCGGCAACGAGATTTTCATTCTGCCGCTGAACTTCGTGATGGAGTCGCTGCAGCCGCAAGCCGAGGACATCTACACGGTAGCCAACGGCGAGCGCGTGGTGCGGGTGCGCGGTGAATATCTGCCGCTGGTGGCGTTGCACGAAGTGTTCAACGTCGAAGGCGCGAAGCAGGAACCGACGCAAGGCATCGTCACCATCATGCAAACCGAAGGGCGCCGCTTTGCGATGCTGATCGACGAACTGGTGGGCCAACAGCAGGTCGTCGTGAAGAACCTGGAAACGAACTACCGCAAGGTGCACGGCATTTCCGCCGCGACCATTCTCGGCGACGGCAGCGTCGCGCTGATCGTGGACGTCGCGGCGCTGAACCGCGAAACACGCCACGCGCATGGCGCGCTGAGCCTCGCATGATGTCCGTCACACTCGTCGTAACACTTACTCAACTCAATTCATCCCAACCGTTTGGGGGCTAACGTGGCAGAAGTCCAATCCATCAATTCGAGCGTCGCGAACGCGAGCGGTACGAATGGCCGCCGCGACGCGCAGCAGGCAGACGCCGGCGGTCAGGAGTTCCTCGTCTTCACGCTCGGCGCCGAAGAGTACGGCATCGACATTCTCAAGGTGCAGGAAATCCGCGGCTACGACAACGTGACGCGCATCGCCAACGCACCCGAGTTCATCAAGGGCGTGATCAATCTGCGCGGCATCATCGTGCCGATCGTCGACATGCGCATCAAGTTCCATCTGGGCCGTGTCGAGTACGACCACCAGACGGTGGTGATCATCCTGAACGTCGCGCATCGCGTGGTGGGGATGGTGGTGGACGGCGTGTCGGACGTGCTGACGCTCGCCACCGACCAGATCATGCCGGCGCCGGAATTCGGCGCCACGCTGACGACCGAGTACCTCACGGGTCTGGGCACCGTCGACGGCCGCATGCTGATCCTGATGGACATCGAGAAGCTCATGACCAGCCGCGAAATGGCGCTGATCGAAACGCTCGGCGCCTAACGGCGCCAGCTTTCACGAAACGATTGGGATAGGGAGCATCGAAATGCTGAGCAGGTGGTCGATTCGCGCGTCGTTGACGATGGTGGGGATCATTTTGGTCGCGCTGACCGTGGTGGTCGGCGTACTTGGGCTGACCGCGCTGAATCGCGCGAGCCAGTCGCTCGACCGCATTGCGCGCGGCGATCTGGTCGCCATTCATGCACTCGACGATGCCTCGGCGTACCTGCTGCGCTCGCGCGTGTCGCTGGACCGCTTCAATGCGTTGAGCGCGTCGGGCGACACGGAGCAGGCGAAGAAGGTGCTCGATCGCGCAGAGGAGTTGTACGGCAAGGGCAATCAGAGCTGGCAGACGTATCTCGACGCGCCCAAGAGCGGCGTGGAGCAGGCGCAGCTCGACGAACTGCTGGCGCGCCGCACGGCGGTGATGCGTGACGGCCTGGAGCCGGAGTTCGCCGCGCTGCACGCGAACGATCTGGCCGCGTATCACGCGATCGCGGATACGAAGATCAGCCCGATGTTCGTGTCTTACGACAACGCGGCATCGGCGGTCATCAACAGCTTGCAGCAGCAGGCCGTGGATCAGCAGGCGAGCACGCAATCGAACATCTCGCTGATGACGACGCTGATCATCGCCGTCACCGTGCTCGCGCTGCTGCTGGTGGTGGGTATCCGCTTCGCGCTGCGTGGCCTGATCGTGCAGCCGCTCGCCGACGCGACGGCGTGCTTCGAACGCATCGCCGCGGGCGATCTTTCCGAGACGATCAACGTCTTCAGCCGCAATGAAATCGGGCGGTTGTTCGCCGGCATCAAGCGCATGCAGGACAGCATGTCGACGATGGTGAGGGCGGTTCACAGCAGCACGGAATCGATTGACACCGGCGCGCGCGAAATCGCCATGGGCAACACCGACCTGTCGCAGCGCACGGAACAGCAGGCCGCCTCGCTGCAGGAAACCGCGTCGAGCATGGAGCAGTTGACCGGCACCGTGCGGCAGAACGCCGAGAACGCGCGTCAGGCGAGCCAACTGGCCGTCAACGCATCCGACATCGCCACGCGCGGCGGCGACGTGGTGAGCCAGGTCGTCACGACCATGCAGGACATCGCGAGCAGTTCGAACAAGGTCGTCGACATCATCGGCGTGATCGAAGGGATTGCCTTCCAGACCAATATTCTCGCGCTCAACGCGGCGGTCGAAGCCGCGCGCGCCGGCGAACAGGGCCGCGGCTTCGCGGTGGTGGCCGGTGAAGTGCGCAGCCTCGCGCAGCGCAGCGCGAGCGCCGCGAAGGAAATCAAGGAACTGATCGGCGACTCGGTCGACAAGGTGCAAAGCGGCTCCGCGCTAGTCGGCCGCGCCGGTACGACGATGGACGAGATCGTGCAGGCCGTGCGCCGTGTGACCGACATCATGGGCGAAATCAGCGCGGCGTCCGAAGAGCAGTCGGGCGGCATCGAACAGGTGAATCGCGCGGTCGTGCAGATGGACGAAGTCACGCAGCAGAACGCCGCGCTGGTCGAACAGGCGGCGGCTGCGGCGGCCTCGCTCGAAGACCAGACGCGTCAGTTGCAGGCCGTGGTGAACGGCTGGAAAGTGGCCGGCGGCACGGCGCACAGCAGCGCGGCGGCAACGCGCCCACATCCGGCGGCGTCCCGCGGGACGAGCAGCAAGAGCAAGCCGGCGGCCAAAGTTGCGCCGCATGCATCCGTGAACGGCGGCGCAGCGCACCCGGCGGCAGGCACAGCAGCAACGAACACTGCATCGGCGTCGGCCAATCACGACACAGGCGCTGCACGCGTCGAGCCGGCACTCAGGCCGAAGACGGCCCGCGCGGCATCCGAATCCGCAGCACGCCCGGCCGCGGTCAACGCGGCCACGGCGGGCTCGGATGCGGACTGGGAAACATTCTAGGAAGTGGCACAAAGACATGCAGTCATTCGGCATCTCGCTCCATGAGGGGCGAATCATCGAAGCACGCTTTATCAGCGTGTCGCGGGCCGACTGCATGGTGGCGGAACTCGCGGGCGGGCGCGACCCCGCGAACACAATCCCTTCTTCTCAGGACGATTCCCTGGGCGGAAAGCGGGATGGCTCGTATCGCAGGCAGGAACTCTCATGATGGCAACGCGCGCACAGCAACGTCCGGACCGGGCGGACCCGGTTAGATCCGGCGAACAGGCACGGGATTTCGAATTCACGTCGACGGACTTCGCTCGCATTCGCGAACTGATTCACCGCAGCGCGGGCATTTCGCTGTCGGATCACAAGCGCGACATGGCGTACAGCCGTCTGGCGCGCCGTCTGCGTGCCCGTGGGCTCGACACCTTCAAGCAATATCTCGATCTGCTCGAAGCGGAAAACGATCCCGCCGAGTGGGAAGCGTTCACCAATGCGCTGACCACCAACCTGACGGCGTTTTTCCGCGAGGCGCATCACTTTCCGATCCTCGCCGAATTCGTGCCGCGCCGCGCGCAGCCGGTTTCGGTCTGGTGCTCGGCGGCTTCGACCGGCGAAGAGCCGTATTCGATTGCGATGACGCTGATCGAAGCGCTCGGCGACAGTGGCGCGCGCCAGGCCTCGGTGCTCGCCACCGACATCGACACCCAGGTTCTGGCCAAAGCCGAAGCCGGCATGTACCAGTTCGACCAGGTCAAGCATCTCTCGCCCGAGCGGCTCAAGCGCTTCTTCCTGAAGGGCACCGGCGCGCATGCGGGCATGGTCAAGGTGCGCCCGGAAGTGCGCGCGCTGGTGCGCTTCGAGCAACTCAATCTCACTGACCGCGATTACCAGTTGCGCTCGCAGTTCGACGCGATCTTCTGCCGCAACGTGATGATCTATTTCGACAAGCCGACGCAAGCGCAAGTGCTCGCGCGCTTCGAGCCGCTGATGAAGTCGGGCGGCCTGCTGTTCGCCGGCCACTCGGAAAATTTCACGTATGTCACGCAGGCGTTCAAGCTGCGCGGCCAGACCGTCTACGAGCTGACGCGTGACGCGACCGGCGTGCGTACGCCGGCGCGCGCGACGGCAACGGCGTCGCATCACACGGCGAGCGGGGTCACGGTATGAGCAGCGCCCTGCCGATCGCCACCAATCTGTATTTCGACAACCACTTCCAGCGCCCCGGCGTGAAGTTGTTGCCGAACGAGTTCTACACCACGCACGAAGACATGGTGCTGGTCACCGTGCTCGGTTCCTGCGTCGCGGCCTGCATCCAGGATCGCACAGCCGGTATCGGCGGCATGAATCACTTCATGTTGCCCGACGATGGCGCGGACGTCGCGCAGGCCGCATCGGATTCGATGCGCTACGGCGCTTACGCGATGGAAGTGCTGATCAACGAACTGATCAAGGCCGGCGGCCGGCGCGAGCGTTTCGAAGCCAAGGTATTCGGCGGCGGCGCGGTGCTCGCCGGCATGACGACGATGAACATCGGCGACCGCAATTCGGAGTTCGTGCGTCGCTATCTGGCGCTGGAAAAGATCCGCATCGTCGCCGAGGACTTGCAGGGCTCGCATCCGCGCAAGGTGGCGTTCATGCCGCGCACGGGCCAGGTGATGGTGAAGAAGTTGCGCCTGCAGCAGGAAGCGGGCGTGGCCGAGCGCGAACAGGCGCTGATGCGGCAAAGCGCCGAAGCGCGCGCCGAGCGGCTCGCCGCGGCGCGCAAGCGGGTGGAACTGTTCTCGACGCCGGCCGCATCGAGAGCCAAGGTCGAACTGTTTTCGACTTCCGCAGGCGCACGCCCGAAGGTCGAACTGTTCGGCTCGTCTGCGGGCGGAACAGCGGCCACAGCAGCAGGCAGTCCGGGCGCGGCGAAGCCGCGCATCGAACTGTTCGGCGCAGGCACGCGCCCGATTAATTCAAACAACGCCAGAACTACAGAGGAGGCGTGAGCGCTGTGCAAAAGATCAAAGTACTGTGCGTCGACGATTCGGCGCTGATCCGCAGCCTGATGACGGAAATCATCAACGGCCAGCCGGATATGACGGTGGTGGCGACCGCACCTGACCCGCTGGTCGCGCGCGACCTCATCAAGCAGCACAATCCCGACGTGCTGACGCTCGACGTCGAAATGCCGCGCATGGATGGCCTCGACTTCCTCGAGAAGCTGATGCGCCTGCGGCCGATGCCGGTCGTGATGGTGTCGTCGCTGACCGAGCGCGGCAATGAAATCACGCTGCGCGCGCTGGAACTCGGCGCGGTCGACTTCGTCACCAAGCCGAAGGTCGGCATTCGCGACGGCATGCTCGATTACTCGGAAAAGCTCGCCGACAAGATTCGCGCCGCCGCTCGCGCACGCGTGCGCCAGGCCGCGCCGGCGCAGCACGCGGCGGCTCATGCGACGCATGCGCCGGTCGGCGCCGCGCCGCTCTTCAACAATCCGCTGCTCAGTACCGAGAAGCTGATCATCGTCGGTGCGTCGACGGGCGGCACGGAAGCGATCCGCGAAGTGCTGGTGCCGCTGCCGCCGGATGCGCCCGCGGTGCTGATCGCGCAGCATATGCCGCCGGGCTTCACAAAATCTTTTGCACAACGCCTCAATGGTTTGTGCCGGATTACCGTTAAAGAGGCAGAGCACGGCGAACGCGTGCTGCCGGGACATGCGTATATCGCGCCCGGCCACGCTCATCTGTTGCTTGCCCGCAGTGGTGCGAACTATATTGCTCACCTGTCGGACGAGCCGCCGGTCAACCGGCATCGTCCGTCGGTGGACGTGCTGTTCCGTTCGGCCGCGCAGCATGCGGGCAAGAACGCGGTCGGCGTGATTCTGACCGGGATGGGGCGCGACGGCGCAGCCGGACTGCTGGACATGAAAAAGGCAGGGGCATACACCCTTGCGCAGGACGAAGCGAGCTGTATTGTGTTCGGCATGCCGCGTGAAGCGATTGCGCTTGGCGCGGCGGACGAGATCGCAGCGTTGCCGGAAATGAGCCGACGTGTGATGGCGCGTCTCTCGGCAATGGGCGACCGCGTTCAGCGGGTATGATGCGGGCCGGTAGGATTTGAGGCGCTGGTTTGAGGCGCGAGTTGAGCGGTCAGGCGCCGCACCATGGATCAAGCAAAGGGAATGAAATGGATAAGGGAATGAAGATTCTGGTTGTTGACGACTTTCCGACGATGCGCCGGATCGTCCGCAACCTCCTCAAGGAGCTCGGCTACTCGAACATCGACGAGGCGGAAGACGGCCAGGCCGGTCTTGCGCGTCTGCGTGGCGGTACGTACGACTTCGTGATCTCCGACTGGAACATGCCGAACCTCGACGGTCTGGCCATGCTCAAGGAAATTCGCGCCGACGCCCACCTCACGCACCTGCCGGTGCTGATGGTGACGGCTGAGTCGAAGAAGGAAAACATCATCGCGGCGGCTCAGGCCGGCGCGAGCGGTTATGTCGTCAAGCCGTTCACGGCCGCGACGCTCGACGAGAAGCTCACCAAGATTCTCGAGAAGATGGCGAAAGCCGGGAGCTGATGTGAATCTGCCGACCAACGCGCAAGACGCCGAAGCGGGTAGCGAGAGCGGCGGCTTCGCGTCCGACCGTATCCTCGCCCGCATTGGGCAATTGACGCGCACGCTGCGCGACTCGATGCGCGAACTCGGGCTCGACAAGCATGTCGAGCGTGCGGCGGAAGCCGTGCCCGATGCCCGCGACCGTCTGAAGTACATCGCGAACATGACGGAGCAGGCCGCCGAGCGCGTCCTGTCCGCCATCGACGTCGCCAAGCCGATCCAGGAGCAGCTGCAGAAAGACGCGGGCGAACTCGACGCGCGTTGGGAGCAGTGGTATACGGCGCCGATCGAGCGCGAGGAAGTGCGCGCGTTGATGAACGACACGCGGACCTTCCTGCGCGGCGTGCCCGACGCGACCAGCGCGACCAACTCGCAGCTCATGGAGATCATGCTGGCGCAGGACTTCCAGGATCTGACCGGCCAGGTCATCAAGAAGATCACGGATGTCGTGTACCTGATCGAGCAACAGTTGCTCGGCGTGCTGGTCGAGAACATCGCGCTCGAACGGCGCGAGCAGTTCGCGGCGAACGCGGCGGCGCTGGCGGCCGAAGTCTCGCCGACCGGCAGCCCCGAACATCTGCTGAACGGTCCGCAAATCAATCCGGAAGGCAAAACGGACGTGGTGCAGGACCAGTCGCAAGTCGACGATCTGCTGGCAAGCCTCGGCTTCTGACCTGCCGGCGCGACACCACGTCGCGCCCGCCCGCTAGGGGCGTCGGGTCGAACCAGTCCGCATAGCAAGCCACGCGCCCGCGTGTGCTTGCTGTCTGCCGACACAAACCACAGGCATACTACGAACTCAAGCAGCGGCACGGCGCTCCGGTGAAGACACACGCCGGTCGGTGGCACGATGGGGAAAAACCCTCCGCAGTGCGACCGCAGCGGTGCCGTATGATCTGCATACATGCAGCCGGTTTGCACCACGTGCGAATCGAGCAGCAGCTCGGGAGGAGCCTTGTCATGTGGAGTCGTGTACGCCGCGCCGGGATCGTTACGGCGCTTGCCTTGCCCTGTTCGTTAATCGTCGTGCAGTCCGCTCATGCGGGACTGGGCGGCGCCCCCATGACACCGCCCACGGGCGCGTCAGTCTCGTCCCGTACCGTTCAGCCCGGCAGCAGCGCCGCCAACGCGGCGCAGGGCGTGATGCACTCCGCGTCCAACGCCGCGTCGTCCACTTCATCTTCCACGTCTTACACCGTGCGTGAGACGTCGCTCGGCAACGGCACTGTGGTCCGCGAATATCTTGCCTCGGACGGCTCCGTGTTCGGCATTGCATGGCGCGGCCCGCAAATGCCGGATCTGAACGATCTGCTCGGCAGCTATTTCCCGCAGTACGTGGCCGGCGTGAAGGCAGTGCGCGCGGCGCGCGGCGGCAGCCGTGGCCCGGTCGCGGTCGACCAGAGCAGCCTCGTGGTGCGCTCTGGCGGCCACATGGGCGCGTTCAATGGCCAGGCGTGGTTGCCCCCGGCGCTGCCCGCCGGCGTCAGCGGTTCAGACATCCAGTAATAGCGAGGACGAGACATGCGAACCAAGCATATTGCTGTGAAGCTCCAGGGCTGGATGCAGGCCGTCGTGGCCGTGGTGTTGGTGTCCGCGCTCGTCGCGTGCGGCGGCGGTGGCGGCTCCAATAACAATTCATTGAGCGCGCTGAACGGCGGCTCGCTGCCGCCCAGTCCCACCCAACAGCCGATCGCCGCGACCGCGTCAAATACCGTGCCCATCACGGTCGGCCAGGGCGTGAACGGCGTCATCAATATTCCGGCGGTCAGCGTCAGAATATGCGCGCCCGGCTCGACCTCGAATTGTCAGACTATTGACAATATCCAGGTCGATACCGGTTCGTACGGGCTACGCGTGGTTAGCTCGGTCCTGAACGCCTCGCTGCTCAATGCGTTGCCGGTCAGCACCATCAGCGGCAGCGGCGCGCAGCTCGCCGAGTGCGCGACCTTCGCGGACGGCTTCACGTGGGGCACGGTGCGCACTGCGACCATCGCCATCGGCGGCGAGACGACGACGGCGGCAATTCCGATGCAGATCATCGGCGACAAGGATTCGAGCACGGTGCCGACGCGCGGCTGCGGCAGCGGTTCGGCCGAAAATACCGTCAGCGATCTCGGCGCTAACGGCATTCTCGGCATCGGCACGTCGCCCACCGATTGCGGTTCGACCTGCGCGGACCCGTCGACGGCGGCCAACTTCAGCAATTACTTCGCCTGTCCGGGCGGCGTGTCGTGCGCCCGCACGGCGGTGCCGCTCGCGCAGCAGGTGGCCAATCCGGTCCCGTACTTCCCAGTCGACAACAACGGCGTGATCGTGCAGATGCCGCCGGTGTCGGATACCGGCGCACCGTCGGCCACCGGGACACTGGTGTTCGGCGTCGGCACGCAGGCGAACAATGCGCTCACCGGGGTCCAGCGCTTTACCACCGACGCCTTCGGCGACATGGACAACAGCGTGTTCAACGGCACGACGGTGCAAGCCTTCCTCGATTCGGGCTCGAACGCCTACTTCTTCGGCGATAGCTCCCTCGCGCAGTGCGGCAGCAACTTTGCGGGCTTTTACTGCCCGTCGTCGGCGCAAACGCGGACGCTGACGCTGGTCGGGCTGAACAACACCCAGGCGACCGCCAGCATCGGCATCCTGAGTGCGGCGACGTTGTTCAGCAACGGCGGAAACTACGCGTTCAATGACCTGGCAGGGCAGATCGGCGGCAACAGCAGCTTCGATCTCGGGTTGCCGTTCTTCTACGGGCGCCACGTGTATTACGGCATCGATCAGACCGCGAATGGCGGTCAGACGCCTTTCGTGGCGTTCTGAACGAAGCGCCGCACTGAAGCCTGAAGCCTGAGGCCGGACCGGCGCTCGCGCGCGACCGCGCGGGTGTCCGGCCCGGCCGCCGAGCGGCCATTTCGCGTCAGCAAGGCCGACCAGCCGGCTTCCCGGCTGTTCCATCCCTCGAAATACCCCCCTTTCTCCGCCCTTATCCGCCGATCGGTGCTTGCGTCGAGCGGGAATAATCGCTCTCACTGGAAAGAGGCGCCGTGCCTCAGCCGACTGGAGAGCGTTTGTGGCAGAGGATAGCGACCTCGAAAAAACCGAATCAGCCACTCCCCGGCGCCTGCAGAAGGCGCGCGAGGAAGGGCAGATCGTGCGTTCGCGGGAGCTGTCCACGTTTGCCCTGCTGGCGGCGGGGTTCTTCGGCGTGTGGGGCATGTCCGGCAGCATTGGCGAACATTTGCAGAGCATGCTGCGCGCGGCCTTCACGTTCGATCACGCCGGCGCGTTCGAAACCCGCCGCATGATGATCGGCGCGGGCGTGGCGAGCCGTGAAGGGTTCTACGCGCTGCTGCCGATTCTCGCTTTCACCGGCGTCGCCGCCTTGTTCGCGCCGATGGCGCTGGGCGGCTGGCAGTTGTCGGCGAAAGGGCTCGAGCCGAAGTTCAACCGCCTCAATCCGATCGCCGGCCTCGGCAAGATGTTCTCGATCAACGGACCGATCCAGCTCGGCATGTCGCTCGCGAAGACGCTGGTGGTGGGTGTGATCGGTGGCACGGCGATCTGGAATCGCCGAGAAGAGATTCTCGCGCTGGCGACCCAGCCGCTGCATCTCGCGCTCGCCAACACCGTGCATCTGATCGCCGTGTGCTGCGGCATGACGGTGGCGGGCATGTTCGTCGTCGCCGCGATGGATGTGCCGTATCAGCTATGGCAATTCCACAAGAAGCTGCGCATGACGAAGGAAGAAGTGAAGCGCGAACACCGCGAAAGCGAAGGCGATCCACACGTCAAAGGCCGGATTCGCCAGCAGCAGCGCGCGATGTCCCGCCGCCGCATGATGACCAACGTGCCGAAGGCCGACGTGGTGGTGACCAACCCGACGCACTTCGCCGTGGCGCTGCAATACACCGACGGCGAGATGCGCGCGCCGAAGGTCGTCGCCAAGGGCGTGAACCTGGTGGCGGCGCGAATTCGCGAAATCGCCGCCGAAAACAATGTGCCGTTGCTGGAAGCGCCGCCGCTCGCGCGGGCGCTGTATCACAACGTCGAACTGAACCGCGAGATTCCGGGCCCGCTGTATGGCGCGGTCGCCGAAGTGCTCGCGTGGGTGTATCAGTTGCGGCGCTTCAAGACCGAAGGCGGCGACGTGCCGCTTGCACCGACCGAACTCGACGTGCCCGCGGACCTCGACAAAGGGGGCGTATCCGACGACGAAGCCGATCAGGAAGCCGCCGACACGCTCAACCCCGCTGTTAATTCAGATAACGACGACGCTTCAGGAGCCTCCGCATGAACGCTCGCGCCGGTTTCCTCGCTCGACGGCCGGATGCCTTGAGCAGCACCAATTTGCGCGCCCTCGCCGGGCCGGTGCTGATCTGCATGATCCTCGGCATGATGATTTTGCCGTTGCCGCCGTTCCTGCTGGATCTGCTGTTCACCTTCAACATCGCGCTTTCGGTGATGGTGCTGCTCGTCAGCATGTACACGATGAAGCCGCTCGATTTCGCGGCGTTCCCGAGCGTGCTGCTGTTCTCGACCTTGCTGCGTCTCTCGCTGAACGTGGCGTCCACGCGGGTCGTGCTGCTCGAAGGCCACACCGGTCCGGACGCGGCCGGCCAGGTGATCGAGTCGTTCGGCCACTTCCTCGTGGGTGGCAACTTCGCGGTCGGTATCGTCGTCTTCATCATTTTGATGGTGATCAACTTCATGGTGATCACCAAGGGCGCGGGGCGGATCGCGGAAGTGTCCGCGCGCTTCACGCTCGATGCGATGCCCGGCAAGCAGATGGCGATCGACGCCGACCTGAACGCCGGCCTCATCAACGAAGAACAGGCCCGCAAGCGGCGCTCCGAAGTTTCGCAGGAAGCTGAGTTCTACGGCTCGATGGACGGCGCGAGCAAGTTCGTGCGCGGCGATGCGATTGCCGGTTTGCTGATCATGGTGATCAACATCGTCGGCGGCCTGATCGTCGGGATGGTTCAGCACGGCATGGACTTTGCGTCCGCGGGCAAGAACTACACGCTGCTGACGATCGGTGATGGTCTCGTCGCGCAAATCCCGTCGCTGGTGATTTCGACGGCGGCCGGTGTGATCGTGTCGCGCGTCGCGACCAACGAGGACATCGGCACGCAGCTCACCGGCCAGTTGTTCACGAATCCGCGCGTGCTGGCGATCACCGGCTGCATTCTCGTGCTGATGGGCCTGATTCCGGGCATGCCGCACTTCGCGTTTCTGATTCTCGGCGGCGGTCTGATCCAGCTCGGCCGCACGATGAAAAAGCGCGCCGAGGATCGCAAGAACACCACGGCGCTCGTCGATGTCGCACCGGCCGCGCTGACGCCGGTCGAAAACACCGAAGCGAGCTGGGACGACGTGACGATGATCGACACGCTCGGCCTCGAAGTCGGCTACCGGCTGATTCCGCTCGTCGACAAGAATTCGGACGGCGAACTGCTCAAGCGGATCAAGAGCATCCGCAAGAAGTTCGCGCAGGAAATCGGCTTTCTGCCGCCGGTCATTCATATTCGCGACAACCTGGAATTGCGGCCGAACGGTTACCGCATCGCGCTCAAGGGCGTCGAAGTGGGCGTCGGTGAAGCGTATCCGGGCCAATGGCTGGCGATCAATCCAGGCCAGGTGTCCGCCGCGCTGCCGGGCACGCCGACGCAAGACCCTGCCTTCGGTTTGCCGGCCATCTGGATCGATACGAACCTGCGTGAGCAGGCGCAGGTGTACGGCTACACGGTGGTCGATTCGAGCACGGTGGTGGCGACGCACCTGAATCACCTCGTGGTCACGCATGCGTCTGAACTACTCGGCCGCCGGGAAGTACAGGCATTGCTCGAACGGATGCAGAAGGACACGCCGTCGCTGGTCGACGACCTGGTGCCGAAGTCGCTGCCGCTCACCACGCTGCAAAAGGTGCTGCAAAATCTGCTGGAAGAAGGCGTGCCGATCCGCGACATGCGCACGATTCTCGAAGCGCTCTCCGAACACACGCCGAAGATCACCGACGCGCACGATCTCACCGCCGCCGTGCGCCTCGCGCTGGGTCGCGCGATCACGCAGCAGTGGTTCCCGGGCATCGGCGATATGCAGGTGATGGGCCTCGATTCGAATCTCGAACGGGTGCTCTCGCAGGCGCTCTCGACCGGCTCCAATCCGGGTCTCGAGCCAGGACTCGCGCACACGCTGCTGAACGAAACCCAGAAGGCGATGACGCGTCAGCAGAATCTCGGGCTCGCGCCTGTGCTGCTGGTGCAGCATGCGTTGCGGCCGATGCTCGCGCGCTTCCTGCGCCGCAGCCTGCCGCAGCTCAAGGTGCTGTCGTATGCGGAAGTGCCCGACACGCGCAATATCAAGGTGGTGAATCTGATCGGCGCGCACGGCTGACGCGCCTGGTTCATAACGGCCCGCTTCACGTCGGGCAGATGGCTTTTGCCGGCGCTCATCGAGCGCCGGTTTTCATTTCGGCGCCTAACTCTTGATACCGCAAGCGGACGGCGGAGTACATGCTGCGTCCGCGAAAGCGCCGTCGGACGCCGCCGCAGAGCGTGTTTCAAACCGGCGTGCGGGTGAATCGAAGCACGTTTCCATCGGCCGAATTGCCTACGTTTAACGGTCTTTATCCATCGATCGTGACTCGACGGGTTTCGCAATAATGATCTCAATGGGAAGCGGTATGTTGCCGGTCCGTTAGTCCGTTTACCTCATCGGGGGTCCAGCTTGAACATTCGTAAATTTGTCGGTGCTACCAGTCGTGATGCGCTGCGTCTCGTGCGCGAAGCGCTGGGCTCGGATGCCGTCGTACTGTCCAATCGCACGATGGACGACGGCAGCGTCGAGATCGTCGCGCTGGCCGACAGCGACCTCGCCGCCATCTCGCCGAAAGTCCCGCGCGCACCGCAGGCTGGATCGATGAATGCGATGGCTGGACGGCCCGCGCTGGCCGCACCGCGCGCCATGCCGGCTGCAGCGCCGATGCAGGCGAATCCGTATGCGAGCGGCATGCCCGATGTGTTCTCGTCGGTGTTCGGCGCAAGCCCGGAAGCCGGCGCGGAGAATCTGGGCAACAACGCTGGCAACCACGCTTCCAACTCCGACCACACCGACCACACCGACGATGACGCGAGCGACGCACCGGCCGCCGCCATGAAGCCGGCCGCGAGCGCGCCCAAAGCGCTGCCCGCCGCGCCGGTCAAGGCAGCGGCACCGATCAAGGCAGCCGCGGCGTCGCCGTCGAAACCGAACAGCCTCGAGCAACCGAGCGCCCGTGCTGCGGCCTCGCGTCTCACCGAAGACATCCGCGCCGATCTGCTGAAAGCGGCCGGCGTGCCGGCTGCGTCCGCCGCGCCGGGCGCCGACGCGCAGACGCCGCGTACGATGGCCGAATCGAATCCCTGGTTGATCGACCACGCTCGCCGCATCGCCGCCGAACAGCAGACGGAAGGCGCATACAGCGCGCGTCCCGCCGCGATGACGCCGGCTGCTGCGATGGCCAAGGGCCTTGGCGCCGCCGTCGAACCGGGCAAGGCCGCCGCGCCGCAAGCCGTCGACACGCCCGACTGGGCCCGCGAAGGCGCGCAAGCCGCCGCACGCCGCGCCGCGCAGAAAAACGCACCGCCGCCGTCGTCGAACGACGACGCCCGCACGCCCGCTTCGGTCGCCGAAGCGATCAAGGCGCGCATGGAGCAGGTCGTCAACGACACCGTGATGAGCGAGCTGTCGTCGATGCGCGGCATGATGGAAGAACACTTCGCCGGTCTGCTGTGGGGCGAGCGCCAGCGTCGCAACCCAGCGCGCGGCGCGCTCACCAAGCATCTGTTCGCCGCTGGTTTCTCCGCGCAGCTCGTGCAGATGATGGTCGACAACCTGCCGGACGACGTCGAGAACACGGAAGGCGGCATGGACTGGGTCCGCTCGGTGCTCGATTCGAACCTGCCGGTGATGGAAGACGAAGACGCGCTGATGGAGCGCGGCGGCGTGTTCGCGCTGATGGGCCCGACGGGCGTCGGCAAGACGACGACCACCGCCAAGCTCGCCGCGCGCTGCGTGATGCGCTTCGGCGCCAGCAAGGTCGCCTTGCTCACCACCGACAGCTACCGGATCGGCGGCCACGAACAACTGCGCATCTTCGGCAAGATTCTCGGCGTATCGGTGCACGCGGTGAAAGACGGCGCCGACCTGCAACTCGCGCTCTCCGAACTGCGCAACAAGCACATCGTGCTGATCGACACGATCGGCATGAGCCAGCGCGACCGCCTCGTCTCCGACCAGATCGCGATGCTGTGCCACGCCGGTCAGCCGGTGCAGCGCCTGTTGCTGCTCAACGCGACCAGCCATGGCGACACGCTCAACGAAGTCGTGCAGGCCTATCAGCGCGCGCCGGATCAACAGCCGCTCGCCGGCTGCATTCTGACCAAGCTCGACGAAGCCACCAATCTGGGCGGCGTGCTCGATACGGTGATCCGCTACAAGCTGCCGGTGCACTACGTGTCGACCGGGCAGAAGGTGCCGGAGAACCTGTACGTCGCGACGAAGAAATTCCTGATCAAGAGCGCCTTCTGCATACCGCGCGACAACTCGCCATTCGTGCCACACGACGACGACATTCCGGCGTTGCTGTCCGCATTGTCCGCACGTTCCACGGCCGAATTGCACGAGGTCCGCTTTGGATAAGCTCATCTCCGATCAGGCAGAAGGACTGCGGCGGATGTTGGCTCGCAGCGGCTCGCGTGTGATTGCGGTGACGAGCGGCTCGGCCGGCGTCGGCTCGACGACGACGGTGGTGAACCTCGCCGCCGCGCTGGCGCAGCAGGGTAAGGACGTGCTGGTGATCGACGAATGCCTCGGCGTGAAGTCGGTGAGCACGATGCTCGGCGGCGTGCGCGGCGCGGGCAATTTCGCCGCCGTGATGCGCGGCGAGATGACGCTCGACGACGCCGCTGCTCGGCACGCGCTCGGCTTCTCGGTGCTGGCTGCCTCGCGTCCGAACCGGGAAGGCCATACGGCCGCGGAGTTCGGCGTGGTGTTGCGCGGTTCCGCCGACGTCGTGCTGATCGACGCGGAACTCGATGCGCAAGGCCATCTCTCGGCGCTCGCCAGGCAGGCGCACGACGTGATGATCGTCACGCGCATGGCCGCGCACGCGATCACCGACGCGTACGCATGCATGAAGCGCCTGCACTACGCGCACGCCATCGCGCAGTTCCGCGTGCTGGTGAATCACGTGCAGAGCGTGAACGACGCGCATACCGCGTTTGCAAACCTGGCCGGCGTGGCCGGGCGCTACCTGACGGTGGCGCTGGAAGACGCCGGTTGTATTGCCGCCGATGCGCGGATGGCGCGAGCCCTGGAGTTGTCGCGTTGTGTCGTCGATGCGTTTCCATCGACACCGGCTGCGCGCGACTTCCGGCATCTCGCCGCCGAATTGCAGTACTGGCCGATGCGGCCAGCGATGTCGTCGCAAACGCCGTGGATGGCGCCTGCGACAGTTACAGCGGCGCAACACGCCGACCAACCGTCTGCGCAGCACGCCTGAGTGGCGGCACAAGGACAAGGGGAGCACGATGTATAACGCTCAGGGAAAGATTTCCCAAGCCGAAGTTTTGACGAAGTACGCACCGCTCGTGCGTCGCCTCGGCTTGCAGCTCGTCGCCAAGATGCCGGCGAGCGTCGATCTCGACGATCTGATCCAGGCCGGCATGATCGGACTGCTGGACGCGGCAGGCCGTTACAAGGAAGACCAGGGCGCGCAGTTCGAGACTTACGCCAGCCAGCGGATTCGCGGTGCGATGCTCGACGAGTTGCGCAGCAACGACTGGTTGCCGCGCAGCTTGCGGCGCACCTCGCGTGAAGTGGAAACGGCGGTGCACAAAGTGGAGCAGAATCTGGGCCGCTCGGCGAGCGAAACGGAGATTGCCGAGCACCTGCAAATGCCGCTCGACGAGTATCAGTCGATGCTGCAGGATCTGCACGGCAGCCAGCTGATCTATTACGAAGACTTCGACCGTTCGGCGGACGACGAGCCGTTCCTCGACCGCTACTGCGTCGATCACTCGGACCCGCTGTCGGCGCTGCTCGACGACAGCCTGCGCTCGGCGCTGGTGGAGGCGATCGACCGCCTGCCGGACCGCGAGAAGCTGCTGATGTCGCTGTACTACGAACGCGGCATGAACCTGCGCGAAATCGGCGCGGTGATGGAAGTCAGCGAATCGCGAGTCTGCCAGTTGCACAGCCAGGCCGTGGCCCGTTTGCGTACGCGCTTGCGCGAGATGGCCTGGGCGAACGCCGAGGCGACCTGAAGTACGAGTATTCGATGGTGTGAATCAGCGGTGAGCGGGGCGTCGCGCATCCGCTTTCCTCATACCTCGGCCATTTCATGTTCCGCGGCGAGCGCCAGAAAGGCCGAGCGCGACATGCCACGCGCCTGGGCGTAAGTGTCGATCTCCTGGACCAGCGCTTCGGGCAGCGAGATATTGATACGTACCGCCTTCTTCAAGGCGGGAATATTCCGGGTGGCGACAAGTCCCCACGTGAAATCCGCATAGTCGGGATTACGCCGGTGCTCTTCCAGCGTGAGTCGCCCGGGGATCGGCAAGCCCTCGTCGAGCAGCACGTCCAGATGCGCCTCGATAGCCTCCTTCGCATTGGCGTAGGCTTCTTCCAGCGTATCGCCCGCGGCATAACAGCCCGGAATGTCGGGCACGATTACGCCGAACGCGTGATCCGCGTCGCCCGGTTCAATGGCGATCGGGAAAGTCAGGTTTTTCATTTCAGGCCCGCCTGTTTCAGGATGCTGTTCAATGTGCCGGGAGGAAGATCTTTCTTCGGATGCGGGATGGTCACGAGACCGGCTCTTGCCGCGTGACGATAGTGATGGTGGCTGCCCGTTATGCGGACCAGCCGCCAACCCGCCGCTTGAATGAGTTTCACGACCTCGACGCTTTTCATGCTGCAGTCCTCGAATCATACACACGATTACACAACCTCGCTATTGGTTAGCACTCCGCTGATGCACGTCCGGATAGCCTTGAAAAAGCTCGGGACGGCGGAGCAACTCAGTAAGGGGGAAACCATGATTTCAACGCGGCTGGCGATTCCGCGCCACCTGGCCGGATGGCTAACGTGTGCGAGAAGGAGTGCGGCGCGCCCGAAACGGGATGCCTGAAAAGCAAAAAGGGCTCGTCAAAAGACGAGCCCTTTTCAATACATCTGTTTCAACCAGACCCGCGCGTCAGGCCATGCGGGTCCAGCGACAAACTTTACACGGCGGGACGCGCCGGAATCCGGCCATCCGGACCATAAAAACCGACCTTCTGGGGCACGGCCACCTGCAGCGCCGTCAGCGCCCGCTGGTTGTAGTCCATCCGCACGCGGATGAGTTCACCGTTGCTGGTATTGCAGCGTCGCGCACGTTCGGCGGCTTTCTGCAGCAGCAACCACTGCTCGGCGACGCGCGCGTCGGTGCTGGCCGCGAGCTCCATGCCGGGCCAGCCGGCCGGAAAGCCCATTTCGGCGAGCAGCCCGTCACGCGTGGCTTCGAGCTTGGCGAGCGCGCCGATCAGTTCGGTTTTCTTCTCGACGATCGGCGGCAGCAATTCCAGCGGCGACAAGGCAGTCAGCGCCTTGGTCTCGAGCGTCAGAATCGAGGCAAATGCCTCGACGGCCGAATATTCTTCGATGAGGGTGGCAAGCAGGGCGTCTTTCATCTCAACAACTCGCTGAACACGACGGCTCGCGCATGATCCGCGAGCCGGGTTTGTCGAACGCCGCCCGGCACTTCACCGTACTTCGATGCGTCGATTAGTTGCCGGTCGACGAGGTTTTGCTTTGCAACAGTTCGCGTGCGGTGTTCAGCACGCCGTCGGCGATCTTGCCGGAATCGATCTTCAGCGAGCCGTCCTTGATGGCCTGCTTGATCGACTCGACGTGCGCCGTGTCGATGTCGGCCGAGCCCGACGCCGCGAGGCTGCGCAGATGCTGCGACAGACCCGACAGGCTGACGCTGGCGTCGCCCGAACCGCTGGTGGTGGTCTGCGAGGCCGTGCCCGCACTCTGCGCGTTGCTGTTCGCGGTCGTCGCGTCGCTTTGTTGCGAACGGGACAGGGCGTCTTTCAACGTCGGCAGATTCGAATTGGTTGTGGAATCGACTTTCACGATTGGCTTCCTGAACGATTTGATCCTTATAACGGCTACCACTGATCAAAACTTTAGCGCAATCGATCAAGGCGTTACCTTTCCTTACATGTCTACCCGGCCCGTTGGCTGGCCTGATTTTGGTGCTGCCCGTCGCGCCGCTCGCGGCCGCCAGAACGGGCGTAGCGCAGGAATCCGTCATGGCGTGCGCGCCGTAGCGGTTCACAGCTGAATCTCCACGGTCGAGCCATCTTTCACGATGCCGGAAATGATCTGGCCGTTGGCCGTCTTGACCCGCACCTGCTGGCCCGGTGACGCGTTGTTCATCGCGCTGCCTTCCGCCGAAATCGCGAAACCGTCGCCGGCCGCCACGACCCGCACCGTCTGTCCGATCGATACCGCCGACGCGCTTTTCAGCATGTCGCGGCGCAGCGGCATGCCGCCGGCGACCCGCGTAAGCGTGACCGAGCCGACCGCCTGCGACGGGTCCGTGACGATGGCTTGCGGCAAGCCGGTCAGGTCGCCGTCACGCGCGACGAGGTCGGCGGCGGTGAGCACTTCGCCCGGCGCCATCGCACGGGCGGCCAGATAGTAGGTGGCATGCAGCGAGATGCGCGCCTGCAGATAAATGGTCCACGGACGCTCGCCCGCGCAGCGCACGCCGACGGTCATGCGGCCCCACAGGCGCGCGCCGCTCGGCATGAACGGTTCGAGCATCGTGCAGTCTGCGAGACCGCGCGGAAACGCCGGCGCCACGGTGATATCGACCTTGCCGGGCAAGCCGGCGGACTGCTGCTGCAGGAACGCAAGCGCGGCGCTGCGGATCGCTTCCGAATCCTGCTGGCCGGGTAGCGGTGCGGCTGGCGCGAGTGTCGCGGGGCGCAGATTCTGTTGCGCGACGGCCGGGGCGACTTGCCGCATGGTCGGCGTGCGGGCGATGGTGGCCGGCGCGGGCGTAGGCGCAGCCGTTGCAACTGGTGCGACAGCGGCACGGGTCACGACCGGCTTGCCGCTCGCGCCCAACTGCGGCGGCTCACCGCGCGACGCCAAACTGTCGAAACCTGCCACCGTGGATGCCCCAGCGGCTGCGTTGAGCGGCACATTGGCGGCCACCGGCTGAGCGCCTGCGGCTTGCCGAGCGCCATTGACCTGCGGCGCGGGCGTCACCACGACCGGAACCACCTGACGCGAACCCGGCACGACATTGGCCCGTACGACGCCGTCCATGGCGTTGGCATTGGCGCTGCCCGGCGCGGGAATCGTCACGACGCCGTTGGCGTCGGGCCTGAAATTGGTGCGGATCATTTGCGGCGCGGTCGGCGGTTCGCTCGCGCCCGGAATGACGATCGAGCCGCTTGCATTGGCGGCGCGCGTGAATGAATCGGCGTCGCGAGCCGTGGGATTCGGCGTGAGCGATTGCGCGGTGGCCGCGGCCAGCGTGGCGGCGGAGCCGGCGCGTTTCGCAGGCGCGGCTTGCATATGCTCGGCCAGATCGGCGAGCGCGGCCGGATTCTTTTCTCCCGGACCGGGAATCACGATCGGGCCGCCGGCTTCCTGGGCCTGCGTGCTGGCCGGCAGCAGCACGATACCGCCGGCAACCCACACCGCCAGGCTCACGACGAGGCGAGTCAGTAGACGTGAGGCCGCGCGCGCAACACGCCGTGCGACGCCAGCGCCCGCACCCACGCGATGCGCCGCCGCGCAATTCGCGCGGTGCGTCGGATCGAAAGTGGGCTGGTCCATCGTGTTTCTCCATCGAATGCATCGGTACGCCTTGCATTCTAGTGAGCGCCCCCTTTGCGCAAACGTTGAATAGAAGCCCCCTTTCCCGGTTATTCGTCCGATTGCCGCTTGCGTTCGGCCCATAAGATGCACCTCATGCAAAAAGGTCTTCCCGCCTGGTGCAGTCCTCACGCGAGGCATGCATGGGAAGCCTCGGGAACGTTCTCCGGAGATTCTTATGCTGGACAAACTCGATGCCGAATTCGCCTTTGGCCGTCAAGCGCTCGATGTGCGCGCCTACCGGCAGGAGCTGTTGTCGTCGAATATCGCCAACGCCGATACCCCTGGGTATAAGGCGCGCGACGTCGACTTCGCCTCGTCGCTCGCCGGCGCGCTGAAGAAGAGCGGCGGTGCCACCGGCACTGCGGCGTCGAACAACGCGACGCTGGCGATGACGCGGCCCGCGGGGGTGACGAGCGGCATGTCGATGGTGTCGACCGCGCCGGGCCACATGGCCGGCAAATCGACGCTGACGCCGACCGGCGGCCCGTCCGATGACTACGGCAATCTGCAATATCGCGTGCCGACGCAACCCGCGCTCGACGGCAATACGGTTGACATCGATACCGAGCGGGTGCAGTTCGCGGACAACACGCTGCATTTCGAATCGGGCATGACGGTGCTGTCCGGCCAGATCAAAACGATGATGTCGGCGATCCAGTCGGGCTCGTAAGAAGCCACGCCGACAGACTCAGCAGTACGCAAGAACAATCGCTACGGGATTAACACTTGAGCCGGATCAAACCGGTTAGGAGAGGTCAGGAAACATGCCATCCCTGATGAACATTTTTGGTGTTGCAGGCTCCGCGATGTCGGCGCAGTCGCAGCGGCTCAACGTGACGGCGTCGAATCTCGCCAACGCGGACAGCACGACCGGCCCGGACGGCCAGCCGTACAAGGCCAAGCAGGTCGTGTTCGCGGTCAGCCCGCTCGGCGGCGCGCGCACGGCTTCGGGCCAGCAGGTCGGCGGCGTGCAGGTCACCGGCGTGGTCGACGACCCGACCCCGATGAAGACCGCCTACGACCCCGGCAATCCGGCGGCGAATTCGGACGGCTACGTCACGTTGCCGAACGTCGATCCGGTGCAGGAGATGGTCAACATGATCTCGGCCTCGCGCTCGTACCAGGCCAACGTCGAGACCCTGAACACCGCCAAGACACTGATGCTGAAAACGCTCACGATCGGAACCTGAGGAGAGCTCCTTGACCACCAACACCACCATCGGCGGCAGCGGCACGAATGTGTCGCAAACGCTGCTCGATACGATGAACGGCACGAACAGTGCCTCGAGTTCCACGAGTTCGACAGGCAGCACGTCCGGCACCTCGGCAACCGATCTGCAGAACACCTTCCTGCAACTGCTCGTCGCGCAGTTGAAGAACCAGGACCCGACCAATCCGATGGACAGCTCGCAGATGACCTCGCAGCTGGCGCAGATCAACACGGTCTCGGGCATCAGCCAGTTGAACACGACGCTCAGCTCGCTCGCCACGCAGATGTCGGCGGGCCAGCAGTCGCAAGCCGCGCTGCTGATCGGCTCGACCGTGCTCGCCCCGGGCAGCTCGGTGGCGGTCGCGAGCGGCAAGGCCGGCGCGTTCGGCGTGCAGCTCGCCAACTCGGTGGGCGATCTGCAGGTGGTCGTGAAGAACTCGGCAGGTCAGATCGTCAACACGATCGACCTCGGCAAGCAGTCGGCCGGCACGATTCCGGTGGGCTGGACGCCGACCGACACGGCCGGCAATGCGCTGCCGGATGGCAACTACACGATCAGCGCGGTCGGCTCGATCAACGGTCAACAGGCCACGGCCACCACGCTCACGGGCGCCACGGTGCAAAGCGTCGTCATGCAGACCAACGGTACGCCGGGCCTCGTGCTCTCGAACGGCTCGACGGTCGGTTTGACCAGCGTCGCCGCGATCCTCTGATTCAGATTCTGTCAGTTACGACTTTCCAGATACGGAGACCGTCATGGGTTACCAACAAGGTTTGAGCGGTTTGTCAGCATCGTCGAGCGACCTCGACGTGATCGGCAACAACATTGCCAACGCGAATACGGTTGGCTTCAAGAGCGGCGCCGCGCAGTTCGCCGACATGTACGCCAATTCCGTGGCGACCGCGGTGGGCAACCAGATCGGCATCGGCACCAAGCTCGCCGACGTGCAGCAGCAGTTCTCGCAAGGCACGATCACCAGCACCAACCAGGCGCTCGACGTCGCGATCAACGGCAACGGCTTCTTCCAGCTGTCGAACAACGGCTCGCTGGTGTACTCGCGCAACGGCGTGTTCCAGCTCGACAAGAACGGCAACATCACCAATGCGCAAGGCCTGCAACTGATGGGCTACGCCGCCAACAGCTCGGGCATCATCAACACCGCGCAGACCGTGCCGCTCTCGGTGCCGACCGCGAACATCGCGCCGCAAGCGACCACCAAGATCACCGCCGGCCTGAACCTGAACGCGCAGGATCCGCTGATGCTCGGCACGCCGGCCGTGACGCCGACGCTCGTCGCCGGCAGCACGCTGACGACGCCCGGCGCGACCATCACGAACACCGCTTCGGGCACGAACAACGACAGCTATACCGTCAACTTCACGAGCCCCACGACCTACACCGTTACCGACACCACGCTCGGCACGACGACTGCCGCCGCGACGTACACGGCCGGCACGGCGGTCTCGCTCGGCAACGGCCAGACCATCACGCTCAATGGCGTGCCGGCGACCGGCGACAAGGTCGCGATCGCGCCGACGCCGGTGGCGTTCAACCAGAACAGCTCGACGACGTACAACTACTCGACCAGCACGACGGTCTATGACTCGCTAGGCGGCTCGCAGACGGTCAACATGTACTTCGCCAAGACCTCGGCCGGTACGTGGAACGTGTACGCCGGCACGTCGACGGGCACGGCGCAACTGGTCGGCCACGCGAACTTCAACTCGTCGGGCACGTTGCTCGGCACGACGGACGCAGCCGGTGTCGCCACCGCCACGCCGTTCGCCTACAACTTCTCGATCCCGACCACCGACGGTTCGTCGACACCGCAGAATCTGACGCTGAACATTGCCGGCACGACGCAATACGGTGGCAAGGACGGTGTGAACTCGCTGCAACCCGACGGCTACGCAGCCGGCACGCTGACGAGCTTCACGATCGGCGCCGACGGCACGCTGACCGGTAACTATTCGAACCAGCAAACCGCGGCCCTCGGCCAGATCGTGCTGGCGAACTTCTCGAACCAGAACGGTCTGGTGAACCTCGGCAACAACGAGTTCCAGCAGACCTCGCAATCGGGCGTCGCGCAGATTTCAGCGCCGGGCTCGACCAACCACGGCGTGCTGCAAGGCGGCGCGGTGGAAAACTCGAACGTCGATCTGACGAGCGAACTGGTGAACCTGATCACCGCGCAACGCAACTATCAAGCGAACGCGCAGACGATCAAGACGCAGCAGACCGTCGACCAGACGCTGATCAACCTGTAAGCGACCGGGACCACCCATCATGGATCGGCTGATCTACACCGCGATGTCGGGCAGTACGCAGGCGCTCGAACAGCAGGCAATCGTCGCGAATAACCTGGCCAACGCATCGACCACCGGTTTTCGCGCGCAACTGGCGACTTTTCGCGCCGTGCCGATGTCGTTCGGCGACGGCAGTTCGATCAACGACAACACCACGCGCACCTTCGTGCTGTCGTCGACGCCGGGCGCGGACTATACGCCCGGGCCGATCCAGCAGACGGGCAACCCGCTCGACGTGGCGATTCAGGGGCCGGGCTGGCTGGCGGTGCAAACCGCCGACGGCGGCGAAGCCTACACGCGCGCCGGCAATCTGCATGTCGATGAAAACGGCCAACTGGTGAACGCCACCAATCAGGTGGTGCTCGGCAACGGCGGCCCGGTGTCGGTGCCGCCGGGCGCGGAAATCACCATCGGCAAGGACGGCACGGTGTCCGCGCTGACGCCGGGCGATCCGCCGACGGCCGTGGTGACGGTCGATCAGCTGAAGCTGGTGAATCCGGATCCGCAAACCATGACGCGCGGCGATGACGGTCTCTTTCGCACCGCCGACGGCAATGCCGCCGACGCCGATCCGGCCGTCACGATCGCGCCGGCCTCGCTCGAAGGCAGCAACGTGAATCCGGTCAGCGCGATGGTCTCGATGATCACCAACGCGCGCCAGTTCCAGATGCAGACGAAGCTGCTGGAAAGCGCCGACAAGAACGACCAGTCGGCCAACCAGCTGCTGAGCTTTAGCTAACGGGTCGCTCGCGCGCCCAAAGGAAGAAACATGAATCGCTCACTCTACATCGCCGCGACCGGCATGAATGCGCAGCAGGCGCAGATGGACGTGATCTCGAACAACCTCGCGAACGTCAGCACCAACGGCTTCAAGGGCTCGCGCGCGGTGTTCGAGGATCTGCTGTATCAGACCGTCCGCCAGCCGGGCGCGAACTCGACGCAGAACACCGAACTGCCGTCCGGCATCCAGCTCGGCACGGGCGTGCAGCAGGTCGCCACCGAGCGTCTGTACACGCAGGGCAACCTGCAGCAGACCGGCAATTCGAAAGACGTCGCCATCAACGGCCAGGGCTTTTTCCAGGTGCAGATGCCCGACGGCACGACCGCCTATACCCGTGACGGTTCGTTCCAGACCAACGCGCAAGGCCAGCTCGTGACGTCGAGCGGCTACCAGGTGATCCCGGCGATCACGATCCCGAACAACGCGACCTCGCTCACCATCGGCAGCGATGGCGTGGTGTCGATCACGGTGGCGGGCTCGACCAACAGCCAGCAGCTCGGCTCGATGCAGATCGCGACTTTCATCAACCCGGCCGGTCTGGATGCGAAAGGTGAAAACCTGTTCTCGGAAACCGCTTCGTCGGGCGCGCCGAACGTCGCGCAGCCGGGCCTGAACGGCGCGGGCACGCTGAATCAGGGCTACGTGGAAGCATCGAACGTGAACGTGGTGCAGGAACTGGTGAACATGATCCAGACGCAACGCGCTTACGAAATCAACAGCAAGGCCGTGACGACCTCCGACCAGATGCTGCAGACCCTGAGCCAGATGCAGGTTTAAGGCGTAAGGGACTGGCAACAAACAGGTGGTCAATCAAGATGTCGCACTTCACTCGTAATCCGGTTCATTCGCGCACCGCTCAGGCGCTCGTGCAGCTCACGCTGCTCGCGGCCCTGGGTGGCTGCGGCCTCGTGCCGAAGCAGCCGATCACGCAGCAACCGATGACGGCGCTGCCGCCGATGCCGCCGTCGGTGCAGTCGCCGGGCTCGATCTTCAATCCTGGTTACGCGGGCCGTCCGCTGTTCGAAGACCAGCGGCCGCGCAATGTCGGCGACATCCTGACGATCGTGATCCAGGAAAACGTCAATGCGACCAAGTCTTCGGGAGCGGGCGTCAATCGCAGCGGCAACACGAACTTCGACGTGCCGACCGCAGGCTTTTTCCCCGGCCTGTTCGGCAAGATCAACCTGAGTGCGAACGGCGCCAACAAGTTCGCCGCGACGGGTGGCGCGAATGCGTCGAACACGTTCAGCGGCGTGATCACCGTGACGGTGACGGGCGTGCTGCCGAACGGCAACCTGATGGTCAGCGGCGAGAAGCAGATGCTGATCAACCAGGGCAATGAATTCGTGCGCTTTTCCGGTGTGGTGAATCCCAACACGATCTCCAACCTGAACGCCGTGTACTCGACCCAGGTGGCCGACGCGAAGATCGAATATTCCGCGAAGGGCTACATCGACGAATCCGAGAACATGGGCTTCCTGCAGCGCTTCTTCCTCAACGTGTCGCCGTGGTGATCATGCGTACCGTCCCCTTCCGTACACGCATCCGCACCCGCCTCGCGCGATTCGCCGCTTTCGGCCGTGTGCTGGCCTTCGTCGCGCTCGCCTGCGCGGCGCTGCCGGCGGCCACGCCTGCCCATGCCGAACGTCTGAAGGACCTCGTGCAGATCCAGGGCGTGCGCGACAATCCGCTGATCGGCTACGGCCTCGTCGTCGGCCTCGACGGGACGGGCGACCAGACCACGCAAACGCCGTTCACCACGCAGACGCTCGCCAACATGCTGGCGAACCTCGGCATCTCGATCAACAACCAGGCGGCGGGTTCGAGCAATTCGCAGTCGTCGCTGTCGAACATCCAGCTGAAGAACGTCGCCGCGGTGATGGTGACGGCGGTGCTGCCGCCGTTCGCGCGTCCGGGCGAAGCGATCGACGTGACCGTGTCGTCGCTCGGCAATGCCAAGAGCCTGCGCGGCGGCACGCTGCTGCTCACGCCGCTGAAGGGCGCCGACGGCCAGGTGTATGCGCTCGGCCAGGGCAATCTCGCGGTCGGCGGCGCCGGCGCGAGCGCCAACGGCAGCAAGGTGCAGGTGAACACGCTGGCCGCGGGCCGCATTTCCGGCGGCGCGATCGTCGAACGTGCGGTGCCGACCTCGGTGTCGCAAGCGGGCACGATGCAGATCGACCTCAACGAAATGGACTACGACACCACGCAGCGCGTGGTGGCCGCGGTGAACAACGCATTCGGCGGCGGTACGGCCACCGCGCTCGACGGCCGCACGATTCAACTGCGCGCACCGAGCGATCCGGAGCAGCAGGTCGCGTTCATGGCGCAATTGCAGAACCTCGACGTCAAGCCGGCCCAAGCCGCCGCGAAGGTGATCCTGAACGCGCGCACCGGCTCGATCGTGATGAATCAGATGGTCACGCTGCAGAACTGCGCGGTGGCGCACGGCAACCTCTCGGTCGTGATCAATACGCAGCCGGTGGTGAGCCAGCCGGGCGCGTTCTCGAACGGCCAGACCGTGGTGGCCAAGCAGTCGCAGATTCAGATGAAGCAGGACAACGGTGCACTGAAGCTGGTGACCGCCGGCGCCAATCTCGCCGACGTGGTGAAGGCGCTCAACGCATTGGGTGCGACGCCCGCGGATCTGATGTCGATCCTGCAGGCGATGAAAGCGGCGGGCGCTTTGCGCGCCGACCTGGAAATCATCTAAGGAAGACACAGGATGAATTCGGATACGACCAATTCCGCCGCTTCGGCGAACGACCTGACCCAGCGTTTCGCGCTCGACGTGCAGGGTTTCGCGAAGTTGAGCGCACAGGCCAAGGCGTCGCCGCAAGCCGGCATGAAGATGGCCGCGCAACAGTTCGACGCAGTCTTCACGCAGATGATGTTGAAGAGCATGCGCGACGCGACGCCGCAAGACGGTCCGTTCGATTCTCACGACAGCGCCACCTTCACGTCGATGATGGATCAGCAGTTGTCGCAACAGATGTCGCAAAAGGGCATTGGCGTGGCTGACGCCATGCTCAAGCAACTGATGCGCAATCAGGGCATGCAGGTAGGCGGCGGTGCGGGCGGCGCAGGCGGTCTCGCGGGCATGGCCAACGCGTTGGGCGGCGGCAGCGGCGGCAGCGGTGGCGACGAAGGCCAGACCGCGGCGCTGAACGCGCTCGCCAAAGCGTACGGCAATGCGCAAGCCAACGGCCAACTGGCGATGGGCAAAGGCTACTCGGCCAACAGCGCGCTGACTCCGCCGCTGAAGGGCGACGGCAGCTCGCCGAAGGTCGATGCTTTCGTCGACAAGCTTGCCGAACCGGCGCAGGCCGCCAGCGCGGCGACGGGCATTCCGGCGCGCTTCATCATCGGCCAGGCGGCGCTCGAATCGGGCTGGGGCAAGAGCGAGATCAAGAAGTCGGACGGCTCGAGCAGCCACAACGTGTTCGGCATCAAGGCGACCAAGGACTGGACCGGCAAGACCGTGTCGACGGTCACGACCGAATATGTGAACGGCAAGCCGCAGCGCACGGTAGAAAAATTCCGCGCGTACGACTCGTATCAGGAAGCGATGACCGACTACGCGAGCCTGCTCAAGGGCAATCCGCGTTACGCGCAGGTGATCAATTCGGCGCACGACGTGAACGGTTTTGCCAATGGCATGCAGCGCGCCGGTTACGCGACCGATCCGCATTACGCGAAAAAACTGATGTCCATCATGCAGAAGATGGGCTGACCTGCCGTGACCGCCGTTCGAATCAGCTGATCATTTAACCGAATCAAAACCATGCACGCGACGGGGCCAGGTGCATAACAGGACGGACGAGGCCGGCCGCCCACGGGCGGCCGGTCCACCCGCGAAAGAGACGACGCGTTTTAACGTTTGCGGCAAATAATTCATGGCAGGCCCCTAAATTTTGGCCGGATGCTGCCGCTAATCAGTTAGACCCAATACCGGAAAGCGTTGTAATGTCTGGTTGGGATGCGCGTGCTGCGGCTTCGATGAAGACCGCGCGAAAGCCCCGGCAGGAGCTCTGGCACGCGCCCGCAAGAACAAGCATACCGGCAAGCCCATGGATACTACCCAGTCGAACGGCCAGACCGACACACACGGCCAGCTGCACGCTGCGACAGACGAAGGCGGCAACGATTTTGGCCGTCGCAATCCGCTGGAGATCGGCGTTCAGTTGCGCAATCTCGTCAATCGCGGCGATTTCCTCACCGCTCAATACGCAGGCGGACAGCTCGTTACGCGTCTTCTCGACGTCGACGTGCGCGGCCGAACCTTCACGTTCGATTGGGGCGCCTTGTCCGATCAGAACAAAGGCTTGCTGGGCGCACCACGCTGCCAGTTCCACGCGCAGCCGGACGGCGTGCGCGTCGAATTCGCCACCGGCACGCCGCGCGAGACCCGTTTCGAAGGACTGCCCGCATTCGAGGCCGACTTCCCCGAGGTGCTGTTCTACGTGCAGCGCCGCGAGTACTTCCGCGTCGATGCACCGATTCTCGATCCGTACGTATGCTCCGGCCGTTTGCCGGCAGGCGACACGTTCCGTTTCGAGGTGCACGACCTGTCGCTCGGCGGCGTCGGCATGCGCACCACGGACGAACGCGTGGCCGAATTGCCGATGGGCACGCGCCTGCTCGATTGCGAGCTGGTGCTCGGCGCGCTCGGCCGACTCTCGCTCGATCTGCAGCTCGTGTCGCATCGCTCTACCGCGTTGCCGAACGGCACGCAGCGTTTCCAACTCGGCTTCCGTTTTCTGACGCTGCCGGGCAGCGCGGAAAACACGCTGCAACGTCTGATCACGCAGCTCGAGATGAAGCGCCGTTCGCTGGTTCGCTGATTGAACTGTTGGATCCTCGGTGCGTGAGCGGGGTTGCTCGCGCATCGTGTTCGCTTGCCGGTTCATCGTCACTTCCTTGTCACCTGTGTTCCGCACCGGCGCGCGTTCCTGCGCGATGAGTGACAAGCCCGGCAGGCAAGCCTCGCAAACGTTGAAACAAACGTCGAACACGCATCGGAATGACCTCAATTTTTTCTTGTTGAGGCCGTTAAACAAGATGTTCAAGTAACGCGGCGGCATGTGTACGGTGTCGCCCTTCAGGATGACGCATGTCCAATCTCATCAATCTCGGCCTCAGTGGACTGAACGCAGCCCAGTGGGGACTCACGACGACCGGCCAGAACATCAGCAACGCGTCGACGCCTGGCTACACGATCGAAACACCGGTGTATGCGGAAAGCGGCGGCCAGTACACGGGCTCGGGTTATCTGCCGCAAGGCGTCTCAACCACGACTGTGACGCGCCAGTACAGCCAGTATCTGACCACTGAGCTGAACAATGCGCAGTCGTCGGGCAGCTCGCTGTCGACGTACAACACGCTGATTTCGCAGCTGAACAATCTGATCGGCAGCCCGACCGCCGGGATTGCGAGCGCGATCACCAGCTATTTCACCGGCTTGCAGAACGTCTCGAATAGCGCGTCGAGCCTGGCCACGCGTCAAACCGCGATGAGCGGCGCGCAGACGCTGGTGAACCAGATCAACGCCGCGGGTCAGCAATACGATGCGCTGCGCCAGAGCGTCAATACGCAACTCACCAACACCGTTTCGCAGATCAACAGCTATACGCAGCAGATCGCGCAGTTGAACGGGCAGATCTCCCAGGCCAGCACGCAAGGTCAACCGCCGAACCAGTTGATGGATCAGCGCGATCTCGCCGTGTCGAATCTGTCGCAACTGATCGGCGTGAACGTGGTGAACAGCAACGGCAGCTACAGCGTCTTCATGAGCAACGGCCAGCCGCTGGTGTCTTCCACCAACAGCTATAACCTGGGCACGGCGCCTTCCACCGGCGACACCAGCGAATTGTCCGTTCAGTATCTCGGCCAGGCGGGTGCGAACCCGGCCGCCGCGCCGCAGAATCTGCCCGACAGCAAGATCGACGGCGGTACGCTCGGCGGCCTGCTCGCGTTCCGCAGCCAGACGCTCGATCCGGGCGAGGCGCAACTCGGTGCGATCGCCGTGAGCTTCTCCGCGCAGGTCAACGCGCAAAACGGGCAGGGCATCACGCTCGCCGGCGCCAAGGGTGGCGCGCTGTTCTCGGTGGGCGGCCCGACGGTCTATGCGAACACGCAGAACACGGGTAACGCGTCGCTGAACGTGTCGTTCGCGGATCCCACGCAACCGACCACCGGCGACTACACGCTGGCCTACAACGGCACCACCTACACGCTGACCGACAATTCGACCGGCAGCGTGGTGGGTTCGGCGACCAATCTGAGCCAGCCGATCAACGGCCTGAATTTCTCGACCACCGGCACGATGAACGCCGGCGACTCGTTCACGGTCGAGCCGACCCGCGGCGCGCTGAACAGCTTCGCGACCGCCACCACCGACGCATCGGCGATCGCCGCCGCCGCGCCCGTGCTGGGCGCCGCCGCGTCGAGCAACACCGGCACCGGCACGATCACGCAGGGCACGGTGACGGCCGGCTACACCATGCCGAATTCGACCACCACGCTGTCGTACGACGGCACGGGCCTGTCCGGCTTCCCGGTCGGTTCGACGGTGACGGTGGCCGGTTCGCCCGCCACCACGTATTCGATCGCCAGCGCGACGACCGTGGTGCCGTATTCGTCGGCCACCGGCGCCTCACTGACGATCAACAACGCGACCGCCGGCCAGATGAACAACGTGTCGGTGACGATTAGCGGCGCACCGGCTGCCGGCGACAAGTTCACCATCGGCCCGAACACCGGCGCGAACAACGACGGCCGCAACGCGCTGGCGCTATCGAATCTGTCCACCGCCAAATCGCTGTCGGGCGGCACGGTCACGCTGACAGGCGCGTATGCGAACTACGTCAACAATATCGGCAATCAGACCAACCAGATTCAGACGTCGAGCACCGCGCAAAGCTCGCTGGTGACGCAGATCACCACCGCGCAGCAGTCGGTTTCGGGCGTGAACATCAACGAAGAAGCAGCCAACCTGCTTCAGTATCAGCAGCTGTATCAGGCGAACAGCAAGGTCATCCAGACCGCGCAGACCCTGTTCCAGACGATACTCGGCATCTTCCAGTGAGGCGTTGACAATGCGCATCTCCAGCACGCAGTACTTCAACATGAACGTCGCGACGATGAGCGATCAGCAAGCTCAGTTGTCGCAGTTGTATGCCGAGATTTCGAGCGGCGTGAGCCTTTCCACGCCGTCGGACAATCCGCTCGGCGCGGCGCAGGCCGTGCAGTTGAGCTCGACGGCGACGACTCTGTCGCAATACACGACCAATCAGGGCACCGCGCTGGCTTCGCTGCAGCAGGAAGACACCACGCTCGGCAGCGTCAATACCGTGCTGCAAACCATTCATACGCTGGTGCTGCGGGCCGGCGACGGTTCGCTGAACAACGGCGACCGCGGTTCGATCGCGACGCAACTGCAAAGCTTGCGCAGCCAGCTGATGACGCTCGCCAATTCGACCGACCCGCAAGGCAACTACCTGTTCGCCGGTTATCAAAGCAGCGCGCAGCCGTACACCACGAATTCGGCCGGCGTCGTAACGTATTCCGGCGACACCGGCACGCCCGGCGTGCAGGTCACCGACTCGCACGTGGTGCAAACCGGCGACAACGGCATTGCGATCTTCGGCAGCGTTGCCCCGATCGGCACCAGCGCCGTGCCGGCCGCGACGACCGGCAACACCGGCACAGGCGTGATCAGCCAGGTGAGCCTGAACAACCCGACCGATCCGACCAACGCCGATAAGTTTTCGATCAACTTCTCGTCGGCGACCACCTATACCGTGAGCCAGACCGATCCGGCTACCGGCGCGGTGACCACGAGCGCGCCGCAGGCGTTCACGGCCGGTTCGGCGATCACGCTCGGCGGCCAGTCGGTGTCGATTACCGGCGCGCCGAACGCGGGCGACAGCTTCACGGTGACGCCGGCCACGCAAGGCAGCATGGACGTGTTCGCCAACTTGAGCCAGTTGATCACCACTTTGCAAACGCCGGTGTCGGGCGGAGCGTCGACGGCGAGCTTTCAGAGCGCGCTGACCACCAGCATGACTCAGCTCGAAAACACGATGAACAACGTCGTGACGGCGCAAGCGGCCGTTGGCGGTCGCGAGCAGGAAGTGCAGGCATTGCAGACGGTCACGCAGACCAACACGCTGCAGACGTCGAGCAACCTCGCGGATCTGACGCAAACCGACATGGTCAAGACGATCGGCAAGTACACGATGACGCAGGCCGCATTGCAAGCGGCGCAGCAGGCTTTCGCGAAGATTCAGAACATCTCGCTGTTTCAGTACCTGAGCTGATAGCACGAGCAGTCTGAAAAAAGAAGAAGGGCGGAAACCGGTGTGAGCCGGTTCCGCCCTTCTTCTTTTTCATTGCGCCGCGCGGTGAGAGAAGCGTGCTACTTAAACCCAGCCGCCACGCGCCCCATCTGATCGAGGCCGACGTCGAACAGCCGCATGAAGAACGGAATCATGTTCGGGACCATCAGTTGCAGAAGCAGCATGCCGATCAGCATGGTCAGCGGGAAGCCGATCTGGAACACGCCGATCTGCGGCGCGGCGCGATTCAGAATGCCGAGCGAGAGATTGGTGATGAGGAGCGCGGCGACCACCGGCAGCGACAACAGCAGGCCCGCGGAAAACACCGTACCGCCGAAGTTCGCCAGCGTGCGCCAGCCGGGCGCGCCGAGAATGTTCGCCGACACCGGCACCGACTGGAACGTGGCGAGCAGCGCGCTGATCATCTGCAAATGGCCGTCGATCACCAGAAACACCAGCATGGCGATGGTGTTCATGTAGCTCGACAGCACCTGACTCGAACTGGCCGCCTGCGCGTCGAAGAAGGTCGCAAAGCCGAGCCCCATGCCGAGACCGATGAAGTCGCCCGTCGCGCTGATCGCCTGAAACACGATCTGCATGGTCACGCCGAGCGCGATGCCGATCAGGAACTGGTTGACGATGATCCACACGCCTTCAGCGGAAAACACCGTGACTTGCGGCAGCGCGCCGAGCGTGGGCGCGACGATGATCGTAATGAAGGCCGCAAGGCCGACCTTCACGCGGATCGGCAGCGAGCGGTTGCCGAGCACCGGCGCGGTGGCGACCAGCGCGAGGATGCGCACGAACGGCCACAGGAACGCGGTAAGCCAGGCGTTCAGTTGCGCGTAGGTGACGGAAAACATCGTGGGTCGGAAGGGAAGGTGAAAACCGGCACGCTGCTCAGTTGACGAGCGTCGGAATGTTGGTGAGCGTCTGGCGCAAATAGTCGAGCATGGTCGTGAGCATCCACGGACCGGCGATCACCATCGTGACGGCGATCGCGAGCAGTTTCGGAATGAACGACAGCGTGCTTTCGTTGATCTGCGTGGCGGCCTGGAACAGGCTCACCACCAGACCGACCACCAGCGCGACCAGCAGCAACGGCGCGGCGAGCAGCAGGCCGACATACATGGCCTGGTGCGCGAGCGTCATGACGGATTCTTGATTCATGGCGAGGTGACCGGAAGCGTGAAGGGCGCGAAATGCGGTTATAAACGCTTGGGAGCAAGCGCGGTTAAACGAAGCTCTGTGCCAGCGAGCCGAGCAGCAACTGCCAGCCGTCGACCAGTACGAACAGCATCAGTTTGAACGGCAGCGAAATGGTCGCGGGCGACACCATCATCATACCCATCGACATCAGCACGCTCGCCACCACCATGTCGATGATGAGGAACGGGATGAAAATCGTGAAGCCGATCTGGAAGCCGGTTTTCAGTTCGCTCGTCACGAACGAGGGCACCAGCAGCGACAGCGGCACGTCTTCCGGACCTTGCATCGGCGCGGCGTGTGAGATGCGGGCGAACAACGCGAGATCGCTTTCGCGGGTCTGGCGCAGCATGAATGTCTTGAACGGGGCGAGGCCGCGGTTGACGGCGGTCTCCATCGGGATCGTGCCGTCGGAGAAAGGCTTGTAGCCGTCGGTATAGGCCTTGTCGAGCACCGGCGACATCACGAACAGTGTGAGGAACAGCGCGAGTCCGACGAGCACCTGGTTAGGCGGCGTCGTGGTCGTGCCGAGCGCCTGGCGCAGCAGCGAGAGCACGATGATGATGCGCGTGAAGCTGGTCATCATCAGCACCATCGCCGGCAGGAACGACAGCATCGTGAGCAGCAGCATTGTCTGCACGCTCAACGAGTAGGTCGTGCCGCCGTTCGGGCCGGGGCTCGTGTTGAAGGCCGGCAAGCCGGCGGCCTGCGCGAACGACAGGGTCGGCAGCGCGAGCATCAGCGCCGCTAGCGCGACCGGGACGACGGGTGCGACACGGCGCACAGCGTGAGCAAGCACGGAAATCACTTTCGAAGTGGTGCCGGACAGGCGAGCGGATTGCGCGTTACGCGCCGAAGAAAGACTGAACTGCATTACCGAACCCCGCCGCCTTGCCCGTTGAAACGTTTGCCTACTTCGCCTTTCAAAGCGTCGCGAAAGCGTTGGCCGAAAGTGCCCGGCAGTGCCGTGCCGCCAGCAGGCGCGCTTGCGGGACCGGCTAGCGTAGCGCCGAGCGAATCGACGGCGGCCGAACCTGCCGGCATCGTGTGAAGCAGACGGACATTGCCGGGTGCCGTGCCCAGCACGAGCCACGTATCGCCGATCTCGACCACCGCGACCCGCTCCTTGCCGCCGAGCGAGGCGCCACCGATCGTCTTCACGAGACCGCCGCGGTTCGCCGGCTGCAAGCCGAAGCGGCGAGCGAGCCATGCGCAACCGAATACCAGACCGATCACGACCAACAGGCCCACGATGGTTTGCAGCACCGCGCCGACGCCGAGCGCTGGAACTGCGGAGCCCGCGCCGACGCCCGAAGCGATCTTCGCGGCGTTGTTGACCGCGTTCATGTCCGCCGCGTGAGCGGCCGACGGTGCGAGCAGCGCGACCAGCGAAGCCGACGCCCATAAAGCCGTCGCCACGACGTTCGCCGCCCGTGCAGCGCGATTCAGAACAATGCGCAACACGGCGCGACCGGCAACGCGTTTCATCGATTCAACTTCCGGATACGTTCGGACGGCGTGATGATGTCGGTCAAACGGATGCCGAACTTGTCGTTCACCACCACCACTTCGCCCTGCGCGATCAGACAGCCGTTGACCAGCACGTCCATCGGTTCGCCGGCCATGCCGTCCAGTTCCACCACCGAACCCTGCGCGAGTTGCAGCAGGTTGCGGATCGCGATCTTGGTGCGGCCCAGCTCGACGGTCATCTGAACAGGAATGTCCAGAATCATGTCGATGTCGTTGCGCGTCGTGGTCGGCTCGACTTTCGACAGCGGCTGGAATACGCCCGCCGTCGTCGCGCTGACTTCCGAATTGTCGTTCTGCTCGGCCAGCGCGCTGGCCCAGTCCGCCATGGCCGCGTCGTCTTCGGCAGCGGCTGCGTCGGCGGCAAATTGCGGCGCGCCAGCGGCCAGTTCGGCCTCAGTCTTTGCGTTCAGGTCACTCATATCCACCTTCCTTCATCGTGTCGGCTGCGCTGATCATCTTCTGGACCCGCAACGCGTATTGACCATTGAAAATTCCGTAGCCGCATTCCATCACCGGCACGCCATCGACTTTCGCGGTGATGTGTTCGGGGATGTTGATCGGCAGAACATCGCCTTTGCGCATGTTCAGGATCTGTTCGAACGTGACCGGCACCTGCGCGAGGTCGGCGGTCAGTTCCACTTCTGCTGCCTGCACCTGCTGCGACAGCACGCGGACCCAGCGGCGGTCGACTTCGAGCGCCTCGCCCTGGATCGGCGACGAGAGAATGTCGCGGATCGGTTCGATCATCGAGTACGGCATGCAGATGTGCAGCGTGCCGCCCGTCGTGCCGAACTCGATCGAGAACTGCGTGACGATGACGATTTCGTTCGGCGTCGCCACGTTGGCGAATTGCGTGTGCATTTCCGAGCGCACGTATTCGAACTGCAGCGGACGCACGCTCTTCCACGACGCCGTGTAGTTGTCGAACACCAGGTTCAGCAGCTTGTTGATGATGCGCTGCTCGGTCTGCGTGAAATCGCGGCCTTCGACGCGGGTATGGAAACGCCCGTCGCCGCCGAACAGGTTGTCGACCACGAAGAACACCAGGTTCGGATCGAACACGAACAGCGAGGTGCCGCGCAACGGCTTCACGTGGACCAGGTTCAGGTTGGTCGGGATCGGCAGGTTGCGGGTGAATTCGCTGTACTTCTGCACCTTCACCGGGCCGACGGAGATTTCCGCCGAGCGCCGCATGAAGTTGAAAATACCGACGCGTAACAGACGCGCGAAGCGGTCGTTGATGATTTCGAGGCCGGGCATCCGGCCGCGGACGATGCGTTCCTGCGTCGCGATGTTGTAGGGCCGTACGCCTACACGGTCGCTTTGCTCGGCTTCCGAGTCTGTTTCGCCGGTTACGCCCTTGAGGAGGGCATCGACCTCCTCCTGGGACATGAACTCTTCGTGGCCCATTCCTTATTCCTCGTGCGTCCCGTGGCGGTTGATGATGGCAGCGCTGATTAACGTCACGACCGACGTCACTGCACGACGAATTCGGTGAACAGGACGTCCTGGACATGGATCGGCGCGGCGCCCTTGTCGGTCGGCTGCTCGATCAGCGTGCGCAGTTCCGTGGCGAGCGCGCGCTTGCCTTCGAGCGGCGCGAGTTCGTCAGGGTGTTTGTTCGATAGGGCGAGCAGGATGTGGCTGCGCACTTCGGGCATGTGGTCTGTCAGTTCTTGCTGGGTCTTTGCGTCGGTCAGTTTTAGCGTCAGGCCGATGCGCAGGAAATGCTGCTGGCCGTCGTCCGACTGCAGGTTCACCGTCATGGATTCGAGCGGGAAGAACAGCGGCGCTGGGGCTGACGGCGGCGCTGCTTCGGCCGAGGTTGCGGTCGGGGCGCGCTTCGACATGAAGAACCAGACGCCCGCTCCCGCTGCGCCCGCGGCAATGATCGCGATCAGCACGATCAGGATGATGCGCTTCATCGGGCCGGGGGATGCCGGCGCGGCTTGTTGAGGTGCGGTCGTGGTTGCCATGTGGTTTGCTTTGCTTGCCTTTAGTGCTGGTGATGGTGATTGTTGTTGATTTGCTCGCGGCGCGATGGGTCGAAAAGAAGGGGGATTGCGGGCTATCTCTTGTTTTTGGTTTTTTGGCCTTTTTGCCTTTTGGCCTTTTTGCCTTTTTGCCTTTTTGCCTTTCCTTGCCTTTCCTTGGTGGTGGTCTATTAGCGTTGCCCCTGTGCGGGGCGGCACCTACTTTCTTTGCCGCGGCAAAGAAAGTAGGCAAAGAAAGCCGCTTCACACCGCTAATTCTTAAGCGGAATCCTCGCGCAGTCACGGTAGTGGTGCATCTGGAATCTGTGTCCTCGCGCACTCCGCGTGAGTGACAAGGCGCTCATTCTTCCGGCGGCGCTCCGCGCGCCGTCGCGGTATTTCACTCGTCGCTAGACGCAAATCGGCGCCCTTTGGAGGGCGCCGATCACAAACCAACTGCAAATCAAGACGCGGCTTTTGCCCGGTGGCGCGCGGCGAATGTCGGCGCCTCCAAGGCGCCGACATCACGCGAACGTGTCGACCAAGCCGACCGTGCGGCGTACCGGTACGTTGACCGCCGTGTCGATCGCGTCCGTGCCGCTGCCGCCGAATGGTCCGCTCGCGCCGTTTGAGCGGCCGCCGGAACGGCCGGAGTCGGCGTTCTGCTGCTGGCTGCTCTGGCGCGCAAAGCCGTCGCTGACGCTCGCGCTTCCCAAGCCAATGCCGTTGGATTCCATCGCCTCGCGCAGCTTCGGCAACGCGGCTTCGACGGCTTCGCGCACGGACTGGTGCTGCGACACGAACAACGCATGGGCATGGTTATCGGCAACCTGCAAGACAACCTGTAGCGGCCCCAGATCCTTCGGGTTCAAGGTCAACTCGGCACTCTGTGAATGCGCATTCGATAAGAACACCACCTTCTGACTCAACGCGTCTTCCCAGTCAGTCGTGCCGACCTGCGGTGACAATGTATTCGCCGCCTCCGCCGCGCCGGCGTTGCCCGTGGTCTGGACGGCCGCCGTCGTGCTCGCTGCGCTCGCGGCGGCTTGCGAGGCGGCTAGCGCCGCTGTTGCCGCATCCGTCGCGCTTTTGAAGGACGCGAGATCGTCGGCTTGCGTGCCTCCGGCTGCCGTTGCCATCAATGCGTCAACCGACGCTTTTGCAGCCGCGGATGGGTCGGCCACGGTCGTCGTCGCCGTCGTCAGGGCGGTTTTCGATGCGGTCGATCCATTGCCGTCGCCGAACAGCCCGGCCGCCAGGGTCTTGCCGTCCGCGGTTCCGTTCAGCCCTCCGTTCGTGCCGGCCAAGCCATTTGCCGAGATCGCGGCGTTCGCGGCCGCGCCGCTCGCCAGCGCTTGCGCAGGCACGCCCTGGCCGTTCGCCAACGCGGCCAGCGCTGCCTGCAACGCGTCTTGCAATGACTTCGGATCGGTGGCGCTGGTCTTTTTTCCCGGCGTGCCGCCAGTCGTGGCGTCCGTGGTCGTGCCAGGCAGCGCGGTCGCGGCGTCGGTCAAAGCCGTGGCCGGGTCAGTGGTTGTCGGCGTATTGGCGGTGTTCGCGTCGGCTTGAGCTTGAGCTTGAGCCTGCGCTTGAGCGGCAGCGGCTGCCGCCGCAGTGCCCGCGTCGGTCTGGTTCACCGTGTTGCCGGTTTTCGCCGGCGTGGCGTTCGTCTTGTCCGTCGAAGCCTGTTGCGTATTGCCCGACGAAGCCGCGGACGATGCCGAACTGGTCGGCTTGCTGGTGTCTTTGCTGCTGCTCGCGTCGTCCGCGCTCTTCGGCGCGGGATCGGCCGGCGGCGGCGCATCGTGCACGCTCGACGAAGACGACGATCCGGAAGACGCCGCAGCCGCAGCCTGCTGCTGGCTCGCGCTCTGCGCAGCCGCGCTGTTCTGCTGGTCGATGCTCTGCTGCAAGGTTTGCGAGAACGGTTTGGCGTTCGCCGCAGCGGCCATGGCCGCGCTGGTCGACGTGCTGCTGGCGGAGCCGAGCAGCGAGCCGATCTGTGAAAGAAGCGACATAGGGAATCCTGTCAATCTGTCAAACGAGGTGTTCAGTCAATCGAGACGGCGCTCATGCGCCTGATGCACGTCACGCGCCTTCGGCGCGCATCCGCAGAATCCGGGCGGCGTGTTCGTCGGCGTCGCGCTGATCGCGCCGCGCCGTGGTCCTGGCTTCGGCTGCTTCGCCGCGTGCCTGCAGCACTTCGTACGAGCCGAGCTTCTGCTTCTGACGCTGCCAGTCGGGCTTGGCGGCCTCGACGCGCGCGTTGGCCGTCACCAGCAGGTTGCGCTGCTGTTCAATGGCGGCGTCGAGCGTGTCGATGAATGCCTGGAAATTGCGCATGTTGCCCGCGGGCATGCCGGCCTGGGCGGTCGCGGTGAAGCGCGCGTGATATTCGTCGCGGTACTGGACGAGGGCGTCGAGCTGCGACTGCACGTCGTTGCGCTCGCGCTGCGCGCGGCCCAGACGTTGCGCGGCGGCGTCCACATCGTCTTGGGCGAGGCCAATGAGGGTCTTGATCGGAAAGTGTTTCGCCATCGTCAGCCTCCTTGGGCAAACAGCGCGTCCAGCATTTCGAGACTCGGTTCAAAGTTCGCGCACTCGCGAAAACCTTGCTGCAAAAATGCTTCCATCCGCGGATACAGCGCGATGGCGCGGTCGAGCAGCGCGTCGCGCCCGCTCGAATACGCGCCGACGTTGATCAAATCGCGGTTGCGCTGATAGCGCGACAGCATCTGCTTGAACATACGCGTCTTGTCCAGATGGTTTTCGTCGATCAGCGCGGTCATTGCCCGGCTAATCGACGCTTCGATGTCGATGGCCGGATAGTGACCGGCCTCAGCCAGCGAGCGCGACAGCACGATGTGGCCGTCCAGAATCGCCCGCGCGGAGTCGGCGATCGGGTCCTGCTGGTCGTCGCCTTCAGTCAGCACCGTATAGAACGCGGTGATCGAGCCGCCGCCCGCCGGGCCATTGCCGGTCCGCTCGACGAGCGCCGGCAGCTTGGCGAACACCGAAGGCGGATAGCCCTTGGTGGCGGGCGGCTCGCCCACGGCGAGGGCGATCTCGCGCTGCGCCATCGCGTAGCGCGTCAGCGAGTCCATCAGCAGCAGCACGTGCTTGCCCTGGTCGCGGAAATACTCGGCAAGCGATGTCGAATACGATGCGGCCTGCATGCGCAGCAGCGGCGAGACGTCGGCGGGCGCGGCGATCACCACGGAGCGCGCCAGGCCTTCCTCGCCGAGAATCTGCTCGATGAATTCCTTCACTTCGCGGCCGCGTTCGCCGATCAGGCCGATCACGATCACTTCGGCGCTGGTGTAGCGCGCCATCGTGCCGAGCAGCACTGATTTACCGACGCCCGAACCGGCGAACAGCCCCATGCGCTGGCCACGGCCGACGGTCAACAGCGCGTTGATCGCGCGCACGCCGACGTCGAGCACCTTGTGAATCGGTTCGCGGTTCAGCGGATTGATGACCGGCGAGGACAGTGGGGCGTCGGCATGCGCGCCGAGCGGGCCGAGTCCGTCGAGCGGACGGCCGGAGGCATCCAGCACGCGGCCGAGCAATTCCCAACCGACCGGCAGACGTTTGGCGCCCGCCATCGGATCGGCGATCGGCGCGCTTTCGAGCGGAAAGACACGTGCGCCGGGCAGCAAGCCGATCACTTCGGTGGTCGGCATCAGAAACAGCTTGTCGCCGGAGAAGCCGACCACTTCGGCTTCGGCCATCGGCAGTGAACTGCCTTGCGGCAGTTCGATCATCACTTCGGCGCCCACGGAGAGACGCAGACCCACTGCTTCGAGCACCAGACCGGCCGCGCGCGTGAGACGTCCGCAGGCGCGCATCGGCTTGGCGATCGCGTTGCGCGCGCGCAGTGCGTCGAGGCGGCCGCGCCACGCTTGCATGTGCGGATTGCTGTCGAGCGCGGGATCGTACGGGGCGTGGGCGATCGCGGCGGAAGCAGGGCTTGCGGCAGCGGCATCGCGGCTCGCGGCGGCGCCCGTCGCCGGATGGGCATGCGCCGGATCGCGCAAGGCGGCTTCGATGGCCGCGACCGCAGCCGCGGCGGGTGTCACCGCAGCCGGTTCTTCCGCGAACGCCTCGGCGCCGAACGACGCCAGCGCCAGTTCGCGTTCGAGCGGCGTCAGGTCGCTGGCGCGGATCTCTTCGAGCGTCGGCTTCACCATGTGCTCACCTTGCCGAGTGCGGCAGCCACGCGCTCCCAGCGCGTGTCGATGCCGGCATCCACTTCGCCGGTGTTGGCTTGCGCGCGGCAACCGCCGCGTTCCACTGCCGGATCGGTACGCACGGTCCAGCCGCGCGTTTGCAGTTCTTCCATCAGATAGGCTTCGACGACCGGCAGATCGGCGGGACTCACGATCAAGGCCGGTGCGCCGACCAGCGTGGGCTCGGCGGCCAGCACCTCACGCGCGGCGGCGATCAGCGCGGTCGGGTCGTGCTGCACGTGCTGGCGCACCACCTGTTGCGCGATGTCGAGCGCCAGTGCGACCAGCGTCTCGGAAATCGCGCCCTGAGCGCCGTCGAGCGCGGCCTTGAAGGTTTCGGCCAATGCGGCGAGCCGCGCGGCTTCTTCACGCGCTTCGCTCTGGCCTTGCTCGAAACCCTGCGCGTGGCCCTGGTCGTAACCGGCTTGATAGCCGAGCGCCTGACCGGCCACGTGGCCGGACGCGATGCCCTGTGCATGAGCGGCGTCGCGCAGACGTTCGAGTTCGGCCTCGAACGCGCCGTCGTCGACTTCGGGTTCGGGCGGCGCCGGCGGCACTGGATCGAACGAGGCCATCTCCCAGCGCTGGTAGGCCGAGAGGCGTTCCTTCGCTGCGGAGTTCTGATCAGACATATGCATCTTCGGCCTTGCCGCCTAGAACGATCTGGCCGCCTTCGGCCAGGTTGCGCACGATCTGCAGGATGCGGCGTTGCTGCGTCTCGACTTCGGAGACGCGCACCGGACCGCGCGCGTCGAGGTCTTCGGCGAGCAGTTCGGCCGCACGCTGCGACATGTTCGACAGGAACTTCTGGCGCAGCGCGGGCGGCGCGCCCTTCAGCGAAATGATCAACGCCTCGGACTCGACTTCCTTCAGCAGCAGCTGGATCGCGCGGTCTTCCAGATCGAGCAGGTTCTCGAACACAAACATCTGATCAATGATCTTCTGCGCAAGTTCCGCGTCGTACTGGCGAACGTTCTCGATGACGCCTTCTTCATGATTGCTCGACATGAAGTTGAGAATTTCCGCTGCCGTGCGGATGCCGCCCATCGGGCTGCGCTTGAGATTGTCGCTACCGGACAGGAGGCCGGTCAGCACGTCGTCGAGTTCGCGCAGCGCGGCCGGCTGGATGCCGTCGAGCGTCGCGATCCGCAGCAGCACGTCGTTGCGCAGCCGCTCCGTGAAGCAGGCGACGATTTCCGACGCCTGATCGCGGTCCAGGTGAACGAGGATGGTCGCGATAATCTGCGGATGCTCGTTCTTGATGAGCTCGGCGACCGCCGCGGAATCCATCCACTTGAGGCCTTCGATACCGCTGGTATCGCTGCCCTGCAGAATCCGGTCGATGATCGCGCCGGCCTTGTCGTCGCCGAGCGCCTTGGTCAGCACCGAACGGATGTACTCGTTCGAATCCAGCGACATGCCGGTGTGCTGCTCGGCCTCGCGTACGAACTCCTGCAGGACTTCGTCGACCTGCTCGCGGGTCACGCTCTTCAGTGCGGCCATCGCGACGCCGATCTTCTGGACTTCGCGCGGCCCGAGGAACTTGAACACCTGCGCGGCTTCTTCCTCGCCGATCGACATCAGCAGGAGCGCGCTCTTCGTTACGCCTTCAGCGCTCATCGGACACCCAATTTTTCACGACGGTTGCAACGATCTTCGGATCCTGGCGCGCGATGTTGCGCGCGAATTCCAGGTTCCGCTCATATTTGTGCTTGGAGCTTTCGAGGGCGAGCAGTTCGCTGTCGGTTTCCAGTTCGGCGACCGAGCTGCCGTTCGCACCCATGCGCTCGGCGGCGGGAATGCCGTCCAGCAGGATCGGCTCGTCCGGCGACGCCAGCGCCGCGACGGCGGCCGGCTCCGGCGGCGGGAAGGCGCGGCGCAGCGCCGGTTTCACCATCACGAAGTAGAGGAACAGGGCGACCGCGCCGATGCCGAGATACGTGGCGATCTGCTTGGCGAGCGCGATCATGTCCGGCGTGCGCCACCATGGCAGGTCGGCGTTCGGGTCGACTTCGGTGCTGAACGGGCTGTTGACCACGTTGACCGAGTCGCCGCGCGCCTGGTCGAAGCCCATCGCGTCCTTCACCAACTGGTTGACCTGCGCGAGCTTGTCCGCGGTAACAGGCTGCATCGTGGCGTGGCCCTTGCCGTCGACCACGCGCAGGTAGTTCACCACCACCGCCACCGACAGACGCTTGATGCCGCCCATTGGCTGTTCGAGATGGCGCACGGTCTTGTCGAGTTCGTAGTTGGTGGTCGCGTCCTTGCGGTCGCTGACCGGCGTGGTCGTCACGCCGCTCGTGCCGTTCGGCGCATTGATCGGCGCCGACGCGGGCTGCGGCGGCTGGTTCGACAGCGCGCCCGGCACGCCCGAGGCCGCGCCTTGCGACATTTCGGTGGCGGTGCTCGATTGCTGGCTGCGGATCGCCGCCTGTTGCGGGTTGCCGTTCGGGCCGTAGTTTTCCGAGGTCTGCTCGCTGTGCGAGAAGTCGATGTCGGCGCTAACCTGCGAATGCGCGTTGCCCGAGCCGAACAGCGGCGACAGGATCGCGTCGATGCGCTGCTGGGTGCTGCGCTCGATCTGCTGACGGTACTTCAGTTGCGAGGCGTCGAGCCCGCTGCCGGTGGACGGCTGCGTCAACAGGTTGCCGTCCTGATCGAGAATGGTCACGCCCTTCACCGGCATATCCGGCACCGCCGACGACACCATGTGCGTGATCGCCATCACTTGGCCTTCGTCGAGCGCGCGGCCGGGGTAGAGGTTGACCAGCACGGAAGCGGACGGCGCTTCCTTGTCGCGCACGAACACGGACGGCTTCGGAATCGCCAGATGCACGCGCGCCGACTTCACCGACGAAATCGACTCGACCGTGCGCTCCAGTTCGCCTTCCAGCGCGCGCTGATAGTTGATCTGCTCGGCGAACTGGCTGATGCCGAACTTCTGGTTGTCCATCAGTTCGAAGCCGACCGAGCCGCTCTTGGGCAAGCCTTGCGACGCGAGGCGCAGACGCATTTCATGCACCTGTTCGCCTGGCACGAGGATCGCGCCACCGGCGTCGGAGAACTTATAGGGAATGTTGGCCGCCTGCAGCGCCGTGATGATGGCGCCGCCGTCGCGGTCCGACAGGTTGCTGTAGAGCACCTTGTAGTCCGGCGCCCGCGACCACAGGAACAGCCCCGCCACCACGGCGACCAGCAACGCGACCGCGAATATCAGCGGGGCGCGCGGGTTGCCGCGCATTTGCGCGAGGCCTGAGAGGCGCTGACCGAAGTTGCCACCGAGGTTGCTTCCCAGGCCGCCGAGGTCTGCTGCGCCGCCGGCCTGGCCGGCACCGGCCGCACCGGCGCCAGGCTGCGCGCCGGCGAGGCCCATGCGGGCGTCGGGGTTGATCAAAGAGTTGGCTGACGAATCCATGCGTCGGGTTTCTCCGGGATGCCTTTTGCGTTCTGCCCGCTACCGCACCGAGGGTCGGCGGGCGCACGGACAGAGACTTTCACCCTTGAAATTATCCGCAGCGCGGCTCAACCCGATTGCTTGAATAGAGCCGGGTTTCCCCCCTAGTTTCGGGGCTTTCCCGTATGGCCCGCTGCTATGCTTTCGTCCAGATCGGTACGGTTTGGCATGCCGGTCGTCATTCCCTGGAGAAAATATGGCTTTCCCCGTGAACGCGCTTTCGTCGGCGCTGCAACAGATGCAGTCGATGGCGGCGCAAGCGGCCGGCGGCAGCAATACGGTCACTGACACGTCCGGCGCGGCGACGCCCACCGGTTTTGCCTCGGCGCTGAAGGCCTCGCTGGACAAGATCAGCGGCGATCAGACCAAGGCGGTCGGCGAATCGCAGGCGTTCGAACTCGGCTCGTCGAACGTGTCGCTGAACGACGTGATGGTCGACATGCAAAAGGCCAACGTGGGCTTCCAGTTCGGCCTGCAGGTGCGCAACAAGCTGGTGTCCGCCTATAACGACATCATGCAGATGTCGGTGTGAACGCGGATCGGGCGGCAAGGCTGTTCCGCCCGCCCGAACGCGTGCATGCCGTGCGGCTCTCGAGGGCTGGGCCATTTGGCCCCTTAAACCTCCTTACACTGGCCTAAAGCTTTCCCGCTGCCTATCCGATAACCAGGTACAGGCAGAAATCGGGATGCGGCAACGTGCCCGGATGGGGTGCCACGACCAACCGCAGTGCAAGAGAGGAGGAGCGCCGATGTTTTCCCCAGGACACTCTGGAGCCAATGCGTACGCACGCGTCGGCGTCGAGACAGGGGTGATGGGCGCGAGTCCGCATCGTCTGATCGTGATGTTGTATCAGGGCGCCCGGCAGGCGATCGCGCAGGCGCGCATGCACTTGCAGCAGGGCAATGTGCCGGCTCGCGGAGAGGCGATCGGCAAGGCGATTCAGATCGTCGAAAGCGGGCTGCAGCAGTCGCTCAACGTCGAGGCGGGCGGAGAGATTGCGGAGCGGTTGAACGCGCTGTATAGCTATATGTCGCGCCGGCTGCTCGAAGCCAACATAAAACAAAGCGAGGCGATGCTGGTCGAGGTGGATGGCCTTCTGGCCACACTCGAAGAGGCATGGATCGGGATTGCCCCGGAGATCGCGCGGATGGCAGCCCAGCCCGCCGCGGAAAGCATGAGATGACATCGAACGCAGAATACTTCGCCCGTTATGAGGCGATTGCAGCGATTTCCTGCCGCATGCTGATGGCTGCCCGGCGCGCACTGTGGAACGATCTGGTCCACCTGCAAGAGGAATACCGCCATCTGGTGGAGGCGTTGAAAGACGCCGAAACGGGCGTGAAGCTCGACGAGGCGGAGCGTCTGCGCAAGTACGCGCTGATCCGTCAGATCCTCGCCGACGACGCTGCGATCCGCGATCTGGCGAATCCGCGCATGGCCAATCTGTCCGCGCTGTTCGCCGGACGGCCAACGCGCGTGCTCAAGGAGCTGTACGGAGCGCGCTGAGTTGTGCCGCGCGCGCCGAGAGGCGCCTCTAACCAACCGGCTGACTGACTTTATTTGAGCGCGACGCCGCCAATGTGACCAAGGAATCGGCATGAACGGGATCGACACGACTGTCGCTTCGGTGCTCGCGAGCCGGATCGATAGTCTGCTCAATATCGCGCCAGGGAGCGCGGCAGCGTCGCAGGCCGGCACGGCGGGCGTCGAAACCGCGCCGACCATGCCGGCGCTCATTGAGACGGCCGCGCCGCAGCCTTCCGCCCAGACCGCGCTGTCCGCTGTCGCGCTGACGCTCAATGCGATCGTGCGCTCGGGCGGCGAGGCGACGCCCGCCGTGATCGGCCAGACGCCGATCTGGCCGGCCGCGCCCGCGCTCGATGTCGAAGTCGGCGCGTTGCCGCTGTTCGACACGTCCTCTGCTGCAACGGCTTCCACTGCATCCGCCGCCAATCCGAATGCCGCTGCCACCGCGGCCACCGCCAATGTCGCGGCGGCCCAGGTGCCGGTCGCGGCGCTCGCCGCCGCGCTCGAACAGACCGTCGGCGATAGCGGCCTCTTTTACGAAGCGCATCTCGCGCAATGGCTGGCGGGCCAGCGTTCGCCCGCTTCGCTTGCCGGCGAAGCACAAAACAAACTGGTCGCTGCTGCCGCGCAACTGCCGCTCGACTGGGCGAACGACGGCGGCGAGGCATCTCCCGCCAATCCGTCCGCCCGGCAGGGCATGGGTGCGGCGCCGAATGGTTCATCGAACGGCGGCGCGCAAGACGCCGGCGCCGCCGCCGCGCGCGGGATGCCCTCAATACCCAACGCGCAAGCCGCGCGTTTCGTGGCCGGCGAGGTGCTGGCCAGTTCCCTGTCCGACCTGAACGGCCAGCCCGCGCGTGCGAGCCTGCACAGCGCGGCCGCGCAAACCGTCGACAGCGGCGCCTCGCAGAATTCGCAGTCGATGGCCGCCGCGGTTCATCCCGCGACCGTGCCGTTGGTGCGTCAGCAACTCGATCTGCTTGCGACCGGGCAGTTTCGCTGGACCGGCGAAGCATGGCCGGGCGCCAAGCTCGACTGGACCATCGAACAGGAAGGCGATGAATGGGACCGTAGCGGCGGCGGCACGGCGAGCGAGGACGACCAGCCGTGGCGCACCCGCCTGACGCTGTCGCTGCCGACGCTCGGCACTGTCGATGCGGAATTGACGCTGACCGGCACTCGGCTCGTCGCGCGCGTGCAGGCGAGTCCCGGCGGCGCCGCGCGTCTTGCGATGCAGGGCGAGAGCTTCCGTCAGCGGCTCGCGGCGGCGGGCATCCAATTGAACGGCTTGACGATTCGCGAGATTGGCGGCGGCGCGCCCGCCACCGCCGCGAATGCCGCGGGCGCGGCGGCCGCTCAGGCGGCGGCGTCGGCGTATGCTCGGTCGGCTTCGGCGGCCAGTTCGGCAGATGCGGGCGGTGCGGCCGGCTCGGCAGCGAGCCGAACTGCGGGCGTGCGCCGTCGCACCGCAGCCACGCCGCTCGACGATTTCGATTGGGACATGTGATGAGCCGCAAACATCGCCGCAGCGCGGCCGCGCTCGTCTACGACGCCCAAGGCGGCGATCCCGCGCCGCGCGTGATCGCCAAAGGCTACGGCATGCTGGCCGAGATGATCGTGCAACGGGCCAAGGAAGCCGGCCTGTACGTGCACGAAGCGCCCGAAATGGTCTCCCTGTTGATGCAGGTGGATCTCGACACGCGCATTCCACCGGAGCTTTATCAGGCGGTGGCGGAGATGCTCGCGTGGCTGCATCGGCTGGAAAGCGGCGCCGAGAACGAGCCGTCGCCAGCCGCGAACGCCGACGCGCAGGACGTCATCGACGTGGTGGCCACCGAAATCGAAGGCGGCCCGGCGGCGCGCTGAGCGTCAGAACCGCATCATCAGTTTCAGCAGCGCGTTCACCCGTTTGCCGTACGGCGGCGAAATCCATCCGCGGGCGTTCAGACGCGCCTGCGTCAGCACCGGCTTCATCTTCGAGAAGGTCACGAAGCCTTCGTAGCCGTGATATGCGCCCATTCCGCTCGCCCCGACTCCGCCGAACGGCAGGCTCTCGCACGCCAGATGCATCAGCGTTTCGTTGATCGCCATGCCGCCCGCGACGGTTTCGTGCGTCACGCGGTCGATGGTGGCGGCGTCGTCGGCGTAGAGGTACAGCGCGAGCGGACGCGGCCGGGCGTTGATCCACGCGATCGCGTCGTCGAGCGTGTCGTAGGACACGATGGGTAGCAGCGGGCCGAAGATTTCCTCCTGCATCAGCGCGCATTCGTCCGGCGCGTTGGTGATGGCGATCAGCGGGAAGCGGCGGCTTGTTGCATCGGGCGAACTGTCGGTGAGCGCGTGCAGTTGGCCGCCGGCGGTCTGGGCTTCGTCGGCTAGGCGCTCCAGCCGCGCGAAGTGGCGCGCCGAAATGATCGAGGTGTAATCCGGATTGTTGCAAAAGTCCGGGTACATCTTCGCCATTCGAGCACGCGCCCGTTCGACGAACGCCTGCTCCTTGCCGCGCGGCACCAGCACGTAGTCCGGCGCGACACAGGTTTGCCCCGCGTTGAGCGTCTTGCCGGCGATGAGGTTGTCCACCGCGTTGTCGAAGCGCGCATGCGCACCGATGATGGCCGGCGACTTGCCGCCCAGTTCGAGCGTGACCGGCGTCAGATGCTCGGCGGCGGCGCGCATCACTTCGTGGCCGACCTTGGTCGAGCCGGTGAACAGCAAGTGGTCGAAGGGCTGCGCGCTGAACGCGGCGGCGAGCGCGGCGTCGCCGTTCACCACCGCGACGTGATCGCGCGCGAAAGTCTGGCCGATCAACTGCTCGAACAGCGCCGACGTGCGCGGCGTCAGTTCGGACATTTTGATGATCGCGCGATTGCCGGCGGTCAACGCGCTGACGAGCGGCCCGACGGCGAGCAGCACCGGATAATTCCACGGCACGATGATGCCGACCACGCCGAGCGGCTGCGGCACGACTTTCGCGCGCGCCGGCAACAGCCATTTGTTGGTGCTGCGGCGCTGCGCTTTCATCCAGCGCTTGCCGTGCCGCAGCGCGCCGTCGATTTCCTCCTTCACCAGCAGGAATTCGGCGAGCAGCACTTCCTGTTTCGCGCGATTGCCGAAGTCGGCATTCATCGCGTCGGCGAGCGCGTCGCGATTGTCAAGCATGACTTTGCGCAGCGCTTTCAGATGCGCGGCGCGTGTCTCCCACGATGGATACGGCGCCCGTAAATAAGCGTGGCGCTGCTCGCGCAGCAGCGCTTCGAGCGCGGCGACTTCCGGCAGATCGTTCTTCATGTGTGTCCACTCCCTGATGGATTGCGTGCGCGTCGAGCCGCGCTTTTATTGGATTTGCTTTCTGCTGCTTCGCGGCATCACTCGAAGCGTGCGTGCCGAACGTCAGGCCGGAAAAGCCCGTTCGATGATCGCCGCGTGATCGAACGTGGCCGGCAGCGTGCCGTACACACGGCCGCTTTCGCCGCAACCGTCGGCAAGACGCGTGGCAATGAACGCCTCGGCCACTTCGGCGGGTGCGTGTTTGAGCAGCAAGGTGGCCTGCGCGATCAGCACGACCTGCTGCGCGATCCGCCGTGCCGACGCTTCGCGATGCTCGGCCGCTCCGTTGAGCGTGGCGGCGAATTTGCCGAGCGCCGCGCTCAATGCAGGATGCGCTTGCGCATCCGCCTGCCATGCGGCGAATAGCGCCTGCGCGGCTTCCGGCTCGCGCTCCATCGCGCGCAGCACGTCGAGGCACATCACGTTGCCGGAACCTTCCCAGATCGAATTCACCGGCGCTTCACGATAGAAGCGCGCCATCGGACCGGTTTCGACGTAGCCATTGCCGCCCCAGACTTCCATCGCCTCGCCGGTGAATTCCAGCGCGCGCTTGCAGACCCAGTACTTCGCCGCGGGCGTGACGATACGGCGCCACGCGCGCTCGGCCAGCGAGGTGGAGGCGGCGTCGGTGGACTCTTCGAAAGCGCGCGCGAGACGCATGAACAGCACCGTCGCCGCTTCCGATTCCAAAGCCAGGTCGGCGAGCACGTTGCGCATCAGCGGCTGATCGGCCAGATGGCGGCCGAACGCACTGCGATGACGCGCATGGTGAATCGCCTGCACGAGCGCCGCACGCATCAAGGCCGCGCTGCCGATCACGCAATCGAGCCGCGTGTAATTCGCCATTTCGATGATGGTCGGCACGCCGCGTCCTTCGTCGCCGATCATGATGCCGAACGCGTCGAGGAATTCGACTTCGCTGCTCGCATTCGAGCGGTTGCCGAGCTTGTCTTTCAGGCGCTGGATCTGCACGTTGTTTTTGCGGCCGTCCGGCGCGAAGCGCGGCACGAAGAAGCACGAGAGGCCTTCGTGTTCGTCGGTGCGGCCGAGCACGAGATGCGCGTCGCACTGCGGCGCCGAGAAAAACCATTTGTGACCGACGAGCCGGTAGGCGGCGCCGCGGCCGCTGCCGGCGGTGGAGTAGGCGCGGGTCTGATTGCTGCGCACGTCCGAGCCGCCTTGTTTTTCGGTCATGCCCATGCCGATCATTGCGGAGGTTTTCTGCTTGAGCGGCAGGTCGCGCGAATCGTGCTCGCGCGCGTAGAGCTTGTCGCGCAACGTCGCGAATAGCGCGGGTTCGCGTTGCAACACGGGGATGCTCGCGAAGGTCATCGTCAGCGGGCAGAGCGAACCGGATTCGATTTGCGCATGCAGAAAGTAACCGGCGCAGCGCGCCACCATCGCGCCGCGTTGCGGATCGGAAAACGGCAGCGCGTGCAGACCTTCACGGCGCAGGAGTGAAAGCAGCGTGTGCCACGAAGGATGAAATTCCAGCGCGTCGATGCGCTCGCCGCGCGGACTATGCGTGAAAAGCTCGGGCTCGTGACGGTTGGCCAGTTCGGCGAGCGCCAGCGTCTCGGGCGTGGTGAGCGCCGCGCCGTGCTGCAGCAACGCGCCACGATGCCACCCGGCGCCGTCACGTTCGAGGGCGGCGGACAACGCGACGTCGCTGGAAAACAGGTTGTAGTCCGCCAGCGGCGCAACCTGATTGGTCACCTCGTGAGTCTGGCCGAAGCTGTGCCGTTCCATCTGCTGTCTCCGTTCAACGCATGCTCGCCGGCGTTGGTCGGCAGTGGGCTGTTTAATCGCCGCGTGTCATGCCGCGCGCTGAGAGGACGGCGCGTGCAACGCCGTGTTTGAATGCTGTGCGCAGCCGCCCGGCGGGCGTTGGCGCGTCTTTCATCATAGGGGCGCGACGGCGCTTCCGTTTAGAGGAATCGCTCTGGCGCGAACCCGCCGCGGTGTCCGAACGCTCCCTACAATGCCGATGAAACACATGTAGACAAGTGTGCACGAGACAGGGTGCGCGAGCAACGCGGCCCATCAGGAGGAGCGGATGCAATACGACTACATCATCGTCGGTGCAGGGTCGGGCGGTTGCGCGCTGGCGAGCCGTCTCGCGGATAGCTGCCCGGACGCGACGATCGCCCTGATCGAAGCCGGCCCGCACACGGACCGCAATCTGTTCGTCAACATGCCGGTCGGCGTGGCGGCCGTGGTGCCGCACAAACTCAAGACCAATTACGGTTATCTGACCACGCCGCAGCCGGGGCTCGGCGGACGGCAAGGGTATCAGCCGCGCGGGCGCGGCTTCGGCGGGTCGAGTGCGATCAACGCGATGATCTACACGCGCGGCCATCCGCTCGATTACGACGAATGGGCGGGACTGGGTTGCGAAGGCTGGTCGTGGGCGGACGTGCTGCCGTATTTCCGCCGCGCCGAAGGCAATCAGCGCGGCGCCGATGCATGGCATGGCGACAGCGGCCCGTTGACCGTCTCCGATCTGCGCTATCAGAATCCATTTTCGCGGCGGTTCGTGCAGGCGGCGATGGAAGCCGGCTACAAGCCAAATAGCGACTTCAACGGCGCGGATCAGGAAGGGATCGGCTTCTATCAGGTGACGCAGCGCGACGGACGCCGTTGCAGCGTGGCGCGCGCCTATATCTACGACCGCGCGCGTCCCAACCTGCACACGATCGCCGACGCGACGGTGCTGCGCGTGGCCTTCAACGGCAAGCGTGCAAGCGGTGTGGAGATCGTGCGCGGCGGCCGCACGGAAACGCTCGAAGCACGCGCGGAGGTGGTGCTCGCGGCCGGCGCGTTCAATTCGCCACAACTGCTGATGTGCTCGGGCATCGGACCGGCGGCGCATCTGCAGTCTCTCGGTATTTCCGTGCTGCACGACGCGCCGGAAGTTGGCCAGAATCTGATCGACCACATCGACTTCACGATCAACAAGCGGGTTTCGTCGATCGAGCCGACCGGCTTTTCGATTCGCGGCATTGCGCGGATGCTGCCGCAGTTCGTTACTTTCGTGCGCCACGGGCGCGGCATGCTGTCGAGCAATGTCGCCGAGGCGGGCGGCTTTCTAAAGAGCAATCCGACGCTCGACCGGCCGGATCTGCAATTGCATTTTTGCGCGGCCATCGTCGACGATCACAACCGTCACATGCATTGGGGCCATGGTTATTCACTGCACGTGTGCGTGTTGCGGCCGCACAGCCGCGGCACCGTGACTCTCGCGAGTGCCGATGCGCGAATCGCGCCGGTAATCGATCCGCGTTTTTTCAGCGACTCGCGCGATCTCGATCTGCTAGTGGACGGCGCGCGGATGGCGCGGCGCATTCTCGATGCGCCCTCGCTCGCGCTGCATGGCGGCAGCGAGTTGTACACGCATCCGGGCCAGTCGGACGCGGAGTTGCGCCGCACGATCGCCGAGCATGCCGACACGATCTATCACCCGGTGGCCACGTGCCGGATGGGCGGCGACGCGCGCTCGGTGGTCGATCCGCAGTTGCGGGTGCGAGGCGTCACGGGGCTGCGGATCGTCGACGCCTCGGTGATGCCGACCCTGATCGGCGGCAACACCAATTCGCCGACGGTGATGATCGGTGAGCGCGCGGCCGACCTGATCGCGGCGGCCCGTCGCGAATCGCAAGCGGAGCTGAAGATGGCATCAATCGGCAGAGCCGGCGTGGCGACGAATACCGCCTGAGCTTTCGGTGATATTTCAGATTTTGCCGCCAAATATGAGACAACTTGAGCGAACGTCTGCCAATTCGTCATAAATTGTGCCGTTTCGTTTATGAGATTTCCTGAAACCTATAATCGCGCCGCAAAAAAGGAGCGCGTCAGGTGGCGCGTTCGGGAACTCGAGGAAGCGAAGCGATGAGCATCAACGCAATTCAATTGATTCAGTCCGCCATGACGGACGGTGTGGTGCGACAGCTAGCGGAGCGCTTCGGGCTGCCGGCGGACGCGACGCAAAAGGTGCTGGCCACCACGGCGCCGGCGCTCGTCGCCGGTCTGATGCAAAAGGGCGCGACGCTCGACGGTGCGCGTGCGCTTTTCGCCACGATCCTCTCGCCGGAAGTGAACGGCCATATCGCCGAACAGCTGCCGCACCTGATCGGCAGCACGAATGGTTTGAGCCAACTGGAAATGGCCGGGCGGCAGTTGCTCGAACGGACGCTGGACCGCCGCGTCGACGCGCTGAGCGACGAAGTCGCCTCGCAAACCGGTGTGCCGGCGCACGCCACGCATGCCATGACGGGCATCATCGGTGCAACGCTGCTCGGCTTGCTGAAGCGGCACTGTCTCGAAGGTCAGGGCAACGCCGGGCAATTGCCCACGCTGCTGGGCCATCAACTGCCGGCCATTGCGCCTTATATGAACGACCGCCTGATGGCCGCGCTCGGCCTGGGCGGGCTCGGCGTGTTTGCCGGCAACATTCTGGCGCAACTGAAGGCTGTTTCGTCGCATATCGACCATCCGACGCCCGCAGCGAAGCCGGTGGCCGAAGCGTTGTCGACTATCCAGGTGCCCGTGGGCGCCGTGGTGCGCGAAGAGCGCCGCTCGCACACGTGGCTGTGGTGGCTGCTCGCGGCAATCGCGGCGGTGCTGGCGTTTCTGTTTTTGCGTGGCTGCCAAGGTGAGCAGAACGCCAGCCGCGTCGGCGCACACAGCAGTCCCGAAGCGGCGGTTACCGCGCAACCGGCTTCGGCACCGCTTCAGGCTTCGGCCGCTGTGGTAGCTGCCAGCGATGCGGCAGCGTCGGCGCCCGCCGCCAGCGCCGCGACGCCCGCAAGTTCAGCAAGCGACGCGCAGCAACCGCCCGCCGCACTCGCGCCGACTCAAGACAGCCAGCTCAGCTTCACCGTCGACGCCGCGGGTAAACCGACGCTGACGGCCACCGTCGGCAGCGAAGCCGAAAAGGCGCAACTGGTGGATGCGCTGACGAAGCGCCTTGGTCAATACAACTTCGTGCCGGACATCACGGTCGATCCGGCCACGAAACCGGCCGACTGGCTGGCCCATTTCGACGGCCTGTTGCCGCTGCTGTCACTGCCCGGCGCGGAAGTCAAAGTGGTCGGCACGCACATCGAACTGAGCGGCACTGCCGCGGACAAGAAGCTCGGCTGGCTCGACAAGCTGAAGTCGCTGCTCGGCACGTCGTATCAGATCGGTTCGTTCGACGTCGCGCACGCCGTCGCCGATGCCAACGAGAACTTCCGCAGTGCGATCAAGAACCTGCTCACGCCGGATAGCTCGTGCGCGGCAGCGGACGTGGTCAGGGTGCTGAACCTGCAGGTGATCAACTTCGCGAGCGCCAGCGCGCATGTGCCGGCTTCGGCGGTGGATGATCTGAACCAGTCGGCGCGCGTGCTGAACGCCTGCGCGGGCAACGGCAAGACGACGCGGCTCGAAGTGGCGGGCTATTCGGACAACGTCGGCGGCGAACAGGCGAATCTGCAATTGTCGAAGCAACGTGCCGAAGCGGTGCGCGCCTATTTCGTCAAGACAGGCGTGCCTGCTGATTCGCTGATGGCGCAAGGCTATGGCCAGGCGCGGCCGGTGGCGAGCAACGACACGGCGAGCGGCCGCTTTGCCAACCGTCGCATCGAGTTCGTCGCGCAGCAGTAACTGCGCCCTGGAATCATCGCGCAAGACATGCCGCCCGGTTTGCGCCGGGCGGCATTGCATCATTCTGCGGGCCGAACCGGAAACGGCGTCGTGATACCGGTCACGCCGATGCCCGGCCCGAGCATGAAATCGTCGCCGGCCTGACCGGGCAGCGCCTCGCGCGCGACTTCGAGCCAGGCGCGCGCGGCGTGCGACAGATAACCATTGCGGCGCCAGCCGATCGCCATTTCCCACGGAATCTCCGGTTCCACCACCGGCCGGCAGGTGAACTGTGCAGGGTCGAGACGCCGGCAGTACGGCGCCGGCAACAGCGCAATGCCGACACCGGCCAGCACCAGCGCCGCCATGAAATCCCAATGCCCGCTGCGTCCGACGATGGTCGGCGCAAAGCCGGCGGTGCGGCACGCGTTCAAAACGACATCATTGAGAGCAAGACTCTCGCCGTAGAACACGAACGGCTCGTTGGCGAGTTGCACGAGCGGCACCTCGTGCAACTCGTCCCAGCGCGAGCCGGTGCGCGCGACGAGCCACAGCAGCTGACGCGTCATGGGCAGCACGTCGATATTTTCCGGATCGACCGGTTGCAGCACGCCGCCTAATTCCAGTTCGCCGTTGATCAGCGCCGTCTCGATGGCGCGTGAACCTTGCTCGAACAGCTTGAGTTCGATTTTCGGATAGCGTTGGCGAAACACGGCGATGGCCGGCGTGAAGAGCGAGCCGCCCATGGGCGGAATGCCGATGGTGAGTTGACCGCGGCCGAGCGTGTCGAGATCGTTCAGTTCTGCCTGCAATTGCGCGTGCGCCGCCAGCACGTCCTGACCGCGCTGGTAGACGATCCGGCCGGCATCGGTCAGCACCATTTGGCGCCCGTCCCGCAGCAACAGCGGGGAGCCGATTTCATCTTCCAGCGACTTGACCATTTTGCTGATGGTCGGCTGCGTGACGAACATCTGCTCGGCCGCGACGGTGAAACTCCGCTGACGCACCACTTCGACGAAATACCGCAGCGCACGTAGTTCCACGATCTCAGGCTCCAGAATTCCAAATTGGAATGGGTCGAGTGATTGTAAGTCATCGTGTTTATGTTGCGGGTAGCCGTTGGGACGGCGCTGGCAGTCGGCGTTACGGTGCGCGTTGTGGTTGCGGCCGCCGTCTTCGGCACGGTTTCACGCGACGCATGCCGTGGCTAGCGCAGATGCTGAGCCAGCTACCGATCTGAGCACGCCGCACCGATTTCAAGATGCGCTCAGCCGCAAGCGGAATAACATCAGAGGATCTCCACCGCCGAACTGCCCATCGCGCCCGTTCATCATGACGCCCATTTCGATCATCATTCCCTGCTACAACGGCGCAGCGACGCTCGCGCGTGCTTTGCAAAGTTGCCGGATCCAGCCTGAAGCCACGCAGATCATCGTGGTGGACGACGGCTCGGCCGATACCTCCGCGGACATCGTGGCGCAATGCGGTCGCCTCGACGCGCGCGTGGGTCTGCTGCGGATGCCGTACAACGGCGGCGCGGCGCGAGCGCGCAACTGGGGCGCGATGCATGCGTCGCACGACCTGATCGCCTTCCTTGACGCCGACGACGAATATCTGCCCGGCGCCCTCGCCGCCGCGAGCGCATTCCTCGCGCAAAACCCCAAGGAAGCGTCCGTGCGGCTCGACGTCGAGTACGCGGATTTTCCGCGCGACCTCACGGCTCACCCTGACTTCGCCGCGCATGCTGCGACGCTCAGCAATACGGTCCCGAGCGGCCTGTTCATTCGCCGGGCGGTTTATTTCGCGCTCGGCGGCTTTCCGATGGACGATGCGTTTCGCCGTATCGGCGGCGAAGACGGCGCGTTTTCGTGGGCGCTGCGCGATGTATTCGGCAACCCACGGCTGAGTGACGTGAAGCGCGTGCGCATGCATTACCACGCGGGCATTCACGCCGAACGCTACTTCCGCGTCGCACTCGGACTTCAGATTCCGGATCCCGCCGATGTCGCCGAAGCGTTCCGCGTTTCCAGACAGTTCCTCGACACCGCGCGCACCGGCATCGCGCAATTGCGCACGGCGAACGTGACGGCCGAGGCCGCCGCGTCGTAGGCCGCGCTACCCCTGCCAGGCGCCCATCGCGGCGGCTGCGCACACGCACGAAGCACACGAAACCCGCGTAGCCTGAAACCGGATCCGCGCCCCGAAGCCATCTCGTTTTGCTACAATCGCCGTTCGTCTTCGAGGAGCGTTGCGACGGGTACCGCGAATCAGCCTATTCGCCGGCCGCCCGCCAGGCTCGGAGACTTCAATCGGAGGGCTCGGATGCGCATAGCGCTGTCCTATCCACCGCATCGAACCGCGCTCACGTCAAATTTCTAGTCAATTTCTTAGAAAGGAGGGCGTGATGAACGCCGCAGTTATCGATTCCAAAAATTCCCAGGACTTCGTTGTTGCCGACATGTCGCTTGCCGACTGGGGCCGCAAGGAACTCAACATCGCCGAGACGGAAATGCCCGGTCTCGTGCAAACGCGCGAAGAGTACAAGGCGCAGCAGCCGCTGAAGGGTGCGCGCGTCGCAGGTTCGCTGCACATGACGATCCAGACCGGCGTGCTGATCGAGACGCTGACCGCGCTCGGCGCGGACGTGCGCTGGGCCTCGTGCAACATCTTCTCGACGCAAGATCACGCCGCTGCGGCAATCGCCAAGGCCGGCACGCCGGTGTTCGCGTTCAAGGGCGAATCGCTCGACGAGTACTGGGAATTCTCGCACCGCATTTTCGAATGGCCGAACGGCGAATTCGCCAACATGATCCTCGACGACGGCGGCGACGCCACGTTGCTGCTCATCCTCGGCTCGAAGGCTGAAAAAGACCGCTCGGTGATCTCGAAGCCGACCAACGAGGAAGAAGTCGCGCTGTACAAGTCGATCGCTTCGCACCTCGACGCGGACCCGACGTGGTACTCCACGCGCCTCGCGCACATTCAGGGCGTGACGGAAGAAACCACGACCGGCGTGCACCGTCTGTATCAGATGGAAAAAGAAGGCCGCCTGCCGTTCCCGGCGATCAACGTCAACGACTCGGTAACCAAGTCGAAGTTCGACAACCTGTACGGCTGCCGTGAGTCGCTGGTCGACGGTATCAAGCGCGCGACCGACGTGATGATCGCGGGCAAGATCGCGGTGGTCGCCGGTTACGGCGACGTGGGCAAGGGCTGCGCGCAATCGCTGCGCGGTCTGGGCGCGACCGTGTGGGTCACCGAAATCGATCCGATCTGCGCACTGCAGGCGGCGATGGAAGGCTACCGTGTCGTGACGATGGAGTACGCGGCGGACAAGGCCGACATCTTCGTGACGGCAACCGGCAACTACCACGTGATCGGCCACGACCATATGAAGGCGATGCGCAACAACGCGATCGTCTGCAACATCGGTCACTTCGACTCGGAAATCGACGTTGCGTCGACCCGTCAGTACGAGTGGGACAACATCAAGCCGCAAGTCGACCACATCATTTTCCCGGACGGCAAACGCGTGATCCTGCTGGCTGAAGGCCGCCTCGTGAACCTGGGTTGCGCGACGGGCCACCCGTCGTTCGTAATGTCGAACTCGTTCACGAACCAGACGCTCGCGCAGATCGAACTGTTCACGCAAGGCGAGAAGTACGAGAACAAGGTGTACGTGCTGCCGAAGCATCTGGACGAGAAGGTCGCACGCCTGCATCTGGCGCGCATCGGCGTGAACCTGACCGTGCTGTCGGACGATCAGGCCGGCTACATTGGCGTCGACAAGAACGGTCCGTTCAAGCCGAACCACTACCGCTATTAAGCGCGTCGCGGCGGTTTGACCGCATGACAGTTTGACGACAGGGCGGCGCATCATGCGCCGCTTTGTCCGCCAGGACCGCCTCGTTTCGCGCTTTTTCCCGTTATAGGACATCCTGCCAAAGGAGCTCTACATGACCTTGCTGCTGACCTGGCTGATCAACGCGCTTGCGCTCCTGATCATCACCTACCTCGTTCCGTCGATTCATATCCGCAGTTTCGGCACCGCATTGATCGTCGCGGTGGTGCTCGGGTTGATCAACACGATCCTGCGGCCGGTGCTGATCCTGCTGACGCTCCCCGTCACGATTCTCACGCTCGGAGTCTTCATTCTGGTAGTCAATGCGCTGTGCTTCTGGCTGTGCGCGTCGCTGCTGAAGGGCTTCGAAGTGTCGGGTTTCTGGTCGGCGTTCTTCGGCTCGATTCTGTACAGCATCGTTTCCTGGCTGCTGTCCGCGCTTATTTTCGGCAACCGCAGTCTCGGTTGATTTACTGAATCATGAACCCGATCGAACTTTCATTCGAATTCTTCCCGCCGAAAACGCAGGAAGGCGTCGACAAGCTGCGCGCCACGCGCGCCCAGCTCGCCACGCTCAAGCCCAAGTTCGTGTCCGTCACGTTCGGCGCCGGCGGCTCGACGCAACAGGGCACGCTCGATACCGTCGTCGATATGGCGAAGGACGGGCTCGACGCGGCGCCGCACGTGTCGTGCATCGGCTCGTCGAAAGAGAGCCTGCGCGCGATTCTCAACGAGTACCGCGCGCATGGCATCCGCCATATCGTCGCGCTGCGCGGCGATTTGCCGTCCGGCATGGGCGAGGTCGGCGAGTTGCGCTACGCGTCGGAACTGGTGAGCTTTATCCGCGCCGAGTTCGGCGACTGGTTCTGGATCGAGGTGGCCGGCTATCCGGAATACCATCCGCAGTCGCGCTCGCCGCGTCACGATCTGGACAACTTCGCCCGCAAGGTGAAGGCCGGCGCCAATTCGGCAATCACGCAGTACTTCTTCAACGCGGACGCCTACTTCCGTTTCGTCGACGACGCAAGGAAGCTCGGCGTGGATGTGCCGATCGTGCCGGGCATCATGCCGATCACGAACTTCTCGCAACTGATGCGTTTCTCGGAGATGTGCGGCGCTGAAGTGCCGCGCTGGATCGCGCGCCGGCTGGAAAGTTTCGGCGACGATCGCGAGTCGATTCGCGCATTCGGGCTGGATGTGGTGACGGACCTGTGCGGGCGTCTGATCGACGCCAAAGTGCCGGGCCTGCACTTCTACACGCTGAACGGCGCCGCGGCGACCAAGGCGATCTGCGAACGGCTGGGCACTTAAGGCCAAACCACGTTGTTGAGACGAAACCGCGCGGCTCATTCGGTCGCGCGGTTTTTTTCGCGCGGTGAGTGGGTGCCACGAATGGCGCGGAATGGGCGCCGCGGCTTGCACGCGAATGCTACGTGGCTGCCGCGCGAGCCGCGGGTGAATGAAGCAGGAACGACGATTCCGACGCGCGAAATCTGCCGCAACGACTGCTGCATCGCAACAAACGCGCCAGCCCGAGTGAAGCTTGCGGCGCGTAAGCCCGGATTGAACCCGATTTTTGTGCTGTCTATGATCAAAGCGCAGCTGACGTGGCTGCTGTGCGGAGAACGTGATGACGGTATCCAAGTTGCTGTTTGCAGTTCGCCAGACCTGCCTTCCAGCGCTGAGCGCGTGCGCGGTTCTGAGCGCCGGCCTTTCGCCCGCTGCCGCCGACGCGGCCAAGCTGCCCGACAAGACCCTCGTGTTCTGCTCCGAAGGCAGTCCGGCGGGCTTCGACAGTGCGCAATACACCACCAGCGTCGAGTTCAGCGCGGGGTCGTATACGGTCTACAACCGGCTGATCGAGTTTGCGCATGGCAGCACGGATATCGAACCGGGCCTCGCCGAAAAATGGGACGTGTCGCCGGACGGGCTGACCTATACGTTTCATTTGCGCCACGGCGTGAAATTCCAGACCACGTCGTTTTTCAAGCCGACGCGCGAATTTAACGCGGACGACGTCGTCTTCACGTATCAGCGCATGCTCGATCCGGAGCAGCCGTTCCGCAAGGCGTACTCGGTGCCGTTCCCGTATTTCACCGATCTGGGCCTCGCCAAGAACATCGCGAAGGTCGAAAAGGTCGATCCGTACACAGTCACGTTCACGTTGAAGGAAGTCGACGCACCATTTTTACAACAGATCGCGATGCCGTTCGCGTCGATTCTCTCGGCCGAATACGCCGATCAGTTATTGAAAGCAGGTAAAGCGTCGGATATCAATCAATATCCGGTCGGCACCGGCCCGTTCATTTTCCGCAGCTATACGAAGGACGACACGATTCGCTTCGACGGTAATCCCGATTACTGGAAGCCGGGCGTTGTCAAAGTCAGCAAGCTGATATTCGCGATTACCGTCGATCCGGCCGTGCGTTTGCAAAAACTGAAACGCGGTGAATGCCAGGTGATGTCGTATCCACGTCCCGCCGATGTGCCGACGGTGAAAACCGATGCGTCGCTCGTCATGCCGAACGAGGTGGGTTTCAACCTCGGCTATATCGCGTACAACACCACCAAGAAGCCCCTCGACAACGTGTTGGTGCGCCGCGCGCTCGATATGTCGATCAATAAGAAAGCGATTATCGAGTCGGTGTATCAGGGCGCCGGCCAGGCGGCGACCAACCCCATGCCGCCCACGCAGTGGGGCTACGACAAGAATCTGAAGGACGCTCCGTACGACACGGAAAAAGCCAAAGCGCTGCTGAAACAGGCGGGTTATCCGGACGGTTTCGACCTGACGCTGTGGGCCATGCCGGTTCAACGGCCTTATAACCCGAACGCGCGGCTGATGGCGGAAATGCTGCAATCCGATTGGGCGAAGATCGGCGTCAAGGTGAAGATCGCCACGTACGAATGGGGCGAATATATTCGCCGTGGGCATTCCGGCGAGCATGAAGCCATGCTGATTGGCTGGACCGGCGATTATGGTGATCCGGATAACTGGCTCGGCGTATTGCTGGGTTGCGACGCGGTCAACGGCAGTAACTTTTCCAAATGGTGCTACAAACCCTATGACGATCTGATCAGAAAGGGCCGTGGCACGACAGAAATGTCTGAGCGCACCAAGGCTTACACGGAAGCGCAGGAGATCTTCAAGGATCAGGTGCCGTTCACACCAATCGCCCACTCCACGGTCTATCAGCCGATCAGCAAGAACGTCACGGGGTTCAAGATCGACCCGTTCGGCCCGACGCAATTCATGAACGTGGGTCTGAAATAAGGGCGGCGGGCCGTTTTTTGCTGAGACGAGCTTCTAAAGCCGCATGCTCCGGCCAGCGCCGGCGTGCGGCTGCCCTTATGCCCGAATGGTTTCCGATCGTCAACATGGGGGATTTCCTCCGCTTGGTGCTGCGAGCCAAGCTCAAGTAATATCGCGCTACGCTGGCGGGAGCCGGCCACGAACCTGGAGGAAACATGAAGCAAAACAACCTGTTGCGCGCCGCGCGTGTTACGACGCTCGTCGCAGCTGCAGCGGCATCGATGGTGGGCGCAAGTGTCGCGCGCGCCGAGATCCCGAATAAAACCCTGGTCTACTGCTCAGAAGGCAGTCCCGCGGGTTTTGATCCGGCCCAATACACCACGGGCACCGATTTCACTGCTAATACGTTCACCGTCTACAACCGCCTCGTCGAATTCGAGCGCGGCGGCACCAAGGTCGAGCCGGGCCTCGCCGAAAAGTGGGATGTGTCCGCGGACGGCAAGACCTACACGTTCCATCTGCGTCATGGCGTGAAGTTCCAGACCACGTCGTTCTTCAAGCCGACGCGCGAATTCAACGCGGACGACGTCGTGTTCACGTTCCAGCGCATGCTGGATGCGAACTCGGCCTTTCATAAGGCTTACCCGGTCCAGTTCCCGTACTTCACGGATATGGGCCTCGACAAGCTGATCACTGGCGTCGAAAAGGTCGACCCGTACACGGTCAAGTTCACGCTGAAGGAAGTCAACGCGCCGTTCATCCAGAATCTGGCGATGGAATACGCGTCGATCCTCTCGGGTGAATACGGCGACCAGTTGATGAAAGCCGGCAAGGCCGCCGACATCAACCAGTTGCCGGTCGGCACGGGCCCGTTCATCTTCCGCAGCTACACGAAAGACGCGACGATCCGCTTCGACGGCAATCCGGATTACTGGAAGCCGAACACGGTGAAGATCTCCAAGCTGATCTTCTCGATCACGCCGGACGCCGGCGTGCGCGTGCAGAAGATCAAGCGCGACGAATGCCAGGTGATGAGCTATCCGCGTCCGGCCGACATCGCGCCGCTGAAGGCTGAAGCGAACATCGCGATGCCGTCGCAACCGGGCTTCAACCTCGGCTACCTCGCGTACAACGTGACGCACAAGCCGGTCGACAAGGTCGAAGTGCGTCAGGCGCTCGACCTGGCGATCAACAAGAAGGCGATCATCGACTCGGTGTACCAGGGCGCAGGCCAGGCTGCCACGAATCCGATGCCGCCGACCCAATGGTCGTACGACAAGAACCTGAAGAGCGCGTCCTACGATACGGAGAAGGCCAAGGCCTTGCTGGCGAAGGCCGGCTATGCGAACGGCTTCGACATCACGCTGTGGGCGATGCCGGTGCAGCGCGCGTACAACCCGAACGCCCGTCTGATGGCGGAAATGATCCAGGCCGATTGGGCCAAGATCGGCGTGAAGGCGAAGATCGTCACGTATGAGTGGGGCGAGTACATCAAGCGCGCTCACGCAGGTGAGGACGACACGATGCTGATCGGCTGGACCGGCGACAACGGCGATCCGGACAACTGGCTCGGCACGCTGCTCGGCTGCGAAGCGGTGAACGGCAACAACTTCTCGAAGTGGTGCTACAAGCCGTTTGACGAGCTGATCCAGAAGGGCCGTGTCACGTCCGATCTGGGCGCGCGCACGACGGCTTACATGCAGGCGCAACAGATCTTCGCGCAGCAACTGCCGTTCTCGCCGATCGCTCACTCCACCGTGTACCAGCCTGTCAGCAAGAAGGTGGTGGATATGCGCATCGAACCGCTCGGCTATGCGCGTTTCGACGGCGTCAGCGTCAAGTAATTCGGCAAGCAATTCGTAAAATTCGCGCAGTACGCTTTTCGCACGGTTAGAAAACTGGTCGAAATGGTCCGGCGACCGGGGTCACGAGCCCTCGTCGCCGGTTGCGTTTTTTCTTCACCAAGACCATAGGGACAAAACCATGTTCCGCTTTGTTTTGCGCCGCATCGGCATGGTGATTCCGACCTTCATCGGCATCACGATCCTCGCGTTTGCGCTGATTCACCTGATACCGGGCGACCCCATCGAAGTGATGATGGGCGAGCGCGGCGTCGATCCCGCCATGCACGCCGCGGCAATGCACCGGCTCGGGCTCGACGAATCCCTGCCGATGCAGTACGTCCATTACATCGGGCGCGCGGTGCACGGCGACCTCGGCACCTCGATCATCACCAACACCAGCGTGATGGGCGAATTCCTCGCACGCTTTCCCGCGACCGTCGAACTGTCGATCTGCGCGATGGCGTTCGCGCTGATCGTCGGCTTGCCGGCGGGCGTGTTCGCCGCGTTGCGGCGCGGCACGGTGGTCGATCACGGCGTGATGGGCACGGCCCTGACCGGCTACTCGATGCCGATCTTCTGGTGGGGCTTGATCCTCATCATGGTGTTCTCCGTGAAGCTCGGCTGGACGCCGGTGTCCGGCCGCATCGCGGTCGAATACGACATTCCGCACGTGACCGGCTTCATGCTGATCGACGCGATGATGTCCACCGACGAAGGCGCCTTCAAATCCGCGCTCAGCCATCTGATCCTGCCGGCCATCGTGCTCGGCACGATTCCGCTGGCGGTCGTCGCGCGCATGACGCGCTCGTCGATGCTCGAAGTGCTGCGCGAGGACTACATCCGCACCGCGCGCGCGAAGGGCTTGTCGCCGGGACGCGTGATCGTCGTGCATGCGTTGCGCAATGCGCTGATTCCGGTGGTCACGGTGATCGGCTTGCAAGTCGGCACGCTGCTGGCAGGCGCAGTGCTTACCGAGACGTTGTTCTCGTGGCCGGGTATCGGCAAGTGGCTGATCGACGCGATTGGCCGGCGCGACTATCCGGTGGTGCAGGGCGGTATCCTGATGATTGCCACGCTGGTGATCGTCGTGAACCTCGTCGTCGATTTGTTGTACGGCGTGCTGAATCCGCGCATCCGCCATACGAGGTGAGCTGAAAATGGCAGACATTCAAAATACAGTCCCCCAGTCGGTCACTCCTCCGAGTGGCCGCGCCATCGCCGCCCGTGAATTCTGGGCGAATTTCTCGCGTAACCGTGGCGCAGTCAGCGCGGGCATCATCGTGCTGGTCATCGTCTTCGTCGCGATCTTTGCGCCGTTGATCGCGCCGCACAGCCCGATCGAGCAATACCGCGATTTCGTGAAGATTCCGCCCGCATGGATCGAAGGCGGCAACTGGAAGTTCATTCTCGGTACCGACGAAGCGGGCCGCGACATCCTCTCGCGTCTGATGTACGGCGCGCGGCTGTCGTTCTGGATCGGCTTCGTCTCGGTGGTGCTCGCGCTGATTCCGGGCGTCGTGCTCGGTCTGATCGCGGCATTCTTCGAGAAGTGGGCCGACACGCCGATCATGCGCATCATGGACGTGCTGCTCGCATTGCCGTCGCTGCTGCTTGCCGTCGCGGTGGTGGCGATCATCGGTCCGGGTCTCGTCAACACGATGCTCGCGATCGCGATCGTCGCCTTGCCGGGCTATGTGCGTTTGACGCGCGCATCGGCGCAGGGCGAGTTGCAGAAAGAGTACGTGACGGCTTCACGCGTGGCGGGCGCCGGCACTATGCGCTTGATGTTCTCGCAAGTGCTGCCGAACTGCACCGCACCGCTGATCGTGCAGGCCACCTTGGGTTTTTCGTCGGCGATTCTCGACGCCGCGGCACTCGGCTTTCTCGGCCTCGGCGTGCAACCGCCGTCGGCGGAGTGGGGCGCGATGCTGGCCTCGGCGCGCGACTACATCGACAGCGCCTGGTGGATCGTCACCATGCCGGGTCTGTCCATCCTGATCTCGGTGCTCGCGATCAATCTGCTCGGCGACGGGCTGCGCGACGCACTCGATCCCAAACTGAAAAGGATGGCCTAAATGACTAGCTTATTGACCATCCGCAATCTGGCGGTGAACTTCAACGGCCTGCCCGCGGTCGACCGGATCAACCTCGATGTCGCGCCCGGCGAAGTGGTCGGCGTGGTCGGCGAATCGGGCTCGGGCAAGAGCGTGACGATGATGGCGCTGATGGGCCTGATCGACGCGCCGGGCAAAGTGACGGCCGACGAAATCACCTTCAACGGCAAGAACCTGCTGAAGGCATCGGCGAAGGAACGCCGCAAGGTCATCGGCAAAGACATCGCGATGGTGTTCCAGGACGCGCTCACCAGTCTGAACCCGAGTTATACCGTCGGCTATCAGATCAAGGAAGTGCTGAAGCTGCATGAAGGCTTGCGCGGCGGCGCGTTGGACAAACGCGCTTTGGAACTGCTGGATCAGGTCGGCATTCCCGACCCGAAAGGCCGCATCGGCTCGTTTCCGCATCAGATGTCGGGCGGCATGAACCAGCGCGTGATGATCGCCATGGCGATTGCCTGCAACCCGAAGCTGCTGATCGCCGACGAACCGACCACCGCGCTCGACGTGACGATCCAGGCGCAGATCATGGAACTGCTGATCAAGCTGCAGAAGGATCGCGGCATGGCGCTCGTGCTGATCTCGCACGATCTGGCGGTGGTGTCCGAGGTCGCGCAACGCGTCGCGGTCATGTACGCTGGCGAAGTGATCGAAACGAACAAAGTGCCGGACATTTTCGCCGCGCCGCATCATCCGTATACGGAAGCGTTGCTGGCGGCGATTCCCGAGCACAATGTCGGCGCCGTGCGGCTCGCTGCATTGCCGGGCATGGTGCCGGGTCGAGACGATCGTCCCAAAGGCTGTCTGTTCGCGCCGCGCTGCAAGTACGTCGTCGACGACTGCATGAAAGCGCGGCCCGCGCTCGCGCCGATGCAAGGTCACGCTGAAGTGGCGCGCGTGCGCTGCATCAAACCTTTGAACCTGAGCGGCGACGCCAACGTTCACACCCATGGAGGCGCACGATGAACGCAGTACTCGAAACGCGGCGCCAGTCGGACCATGCGGGCGACCACGTGCTGGTCGCGGAGCAACTGGCGCGCTACTACACGGTCAAGCGCGGCATGTTCGCGTCCGGCACCGTGAAGGCGCTCAACGGGGTTTCGTTCGCGCTCGATCGCGGCAAGACGCTGGCGGTGGTCGGCGAATCCGGCTGCGGCAAATCGACGCTTGCTCGTCAACTCACCATGATCGAAGCGCCCACCGCGGGCCGTTTGCTGATCGACGGTGAAGACGTGGCCGGCGCCGATCACGCGAAGATCGCGGCGCTGCGGCGGCGGGTGCAGATGGTGTTCCAGAACCCGTTTGCCTCACTGAATCCGCGCAAGACCGTCGAGCAGACGCTCGGCGAACCGCTCGCGATCAACACGCAACTGAGCGCGAGCGAGCGCGCCGAACGGATCGCGCAGATGATGCGCACGGTCGGCCTGCGTCCGGAGCATGCGAAGCGCTATCCGCATATGTTCTCCGGCGGTCAGCGGCAGCGCGTGGCGATTGCGCGCGCGATGATTCTCGACCCGCAGATCGTGGTCGCCGACGAACCCGTATCGGCGCTCGACGTGTCGATCCAGGCGCAGATTCTGAATCTGTTCATGGATCTGCAGGAGCAGTTCAAGACCAGCTACGTGTTCATCTCGCACAACCTCTCGGTGGTAGAGCATATCGCCGACGATGTGATGGTGATGTACTTCGGCGGCGTGGCGGAACTCGGCGACAAGACGCAGATTTTCTCGAAGCCGCGTCATCCGTACACGCGCGCGCTGATGTCGGCCACACCTTCGATCTTCGAGGCGGATCGCACGATCAAGATCAAGCTGCAAGGCGAAATGCCTTCGCCGCTGAATCCGCCGTCGGGTTGCACGTTTCATCAGCGCTGCCCGTACGTGATCGACCGCTGCCGCAGCGAAGAACCGAAGCTGCGTGAAGTGGATGGCCGCCAGGTGTCGTGTCACCGCGCCGAGGAGGTGGGGGACGTGGATGCCTGATGGGTTGGCGGCGCGTCGTCTTACGCGCCGCTTGCGTGACGGCGGCTTGAACGCCGCTTCAACGCGGCGCTGGAGGGCGCGTGCACTGGCTGGTGCCGCGCTCTTCGGCGTTTGTTCCGTATTTCATCTGGGCATGGGGCAGTTCGGCGTCGCGCATGCCGCCGGGGCGGCCGCCAATGCGCCCGCGCAGGCGGGGCGTCCGGCGCTGCCGGTGCCTAACATGCCGGCTCCGCCACGCGCCAGCTTGCCGGGCTCCAATCCGCCGCCCGCTTCACCGCCTGCGTTGCCGGGCACCACGGCGAGCGGCCCGGTGCGCGCGCAGCCGGCGCGCATGCCGTTCTATGTCGCGACACGCGGCACGACCACCATCTACGTGCTGGGCACACTGCATGTCGGAGATCCCGCCGACTACCCCGCCGATCAGCCTTTCCGCGCCCCGATCCTCGGCGCACTTGTCGCCTCGCCGACGCTGGCGCTCGAACTCTCACCCGACGAACTGCTGGTTTCACAAGACGACGTCTCGAAGTACGGCGTCTGCCGACGCGACTGTCTGCCGGGATTGCTGCCCGAGCCTTTGTGGCACAAGCTCGCCTTCCGGCTGCACGGCAACCCGGCGGCACTCGACGCCATCAAGAAGATGCGACCGTGGCTCGCTTCGTTGCTGGTCGAAACCTACGATTCGCTGAGTGCCGGCCTGCAGACCGAGTACGGCTCGGAAGCGCAACTGCAGAACGTGTATCTGCGCACGCGCGGCAAGATCGTCGGTCTGGAGACCTTGTCGCAGCAGATGCGTGCGTTCACGGGGCTGACGCTCGCGCAGCAGCGCGAGATGCTGGCGCAGGATCTGGTGCAGACGCCGGCGGAAAATGTCGCGGACGTGCGGACCTTGCATCGGCTGTGGCGCGTGGGCGATGCGGATGCGATCGCCGCCTGGCAGGTCGCGAAATCCGAAAAACTGGCCCGCGACAAGCGCATTTCCGATTCGATCGACAACAAGATCGTCTATGACCGCAACCGGCGCTTCGTTTCGCGGATGCTGATGATTGCCGCGCCGAACAAGCCGGTTTTCGTGGCGATCGGCGCGTTGCATCTGGGTGGCCGCAAGGGCGTGCTGCAGCTTTTGCGGCAGCACGGGTTTGTGGTGGAGGCGGGGTGAGGTTCATCAGAACCGAACACGAAACAACCGCAACGACTCAAACGTCCTAAACCGGATAGGCCGTTCGGCCACCATAGGAACCGGTATCTGAAGCACCCAGTCCGACGTACACGTATGCCGCAAACTGCTCGCGGCACACGCAGCCATAGCGGCTCCCAGCATGCTATGCTGTATGTACAAACGTCAATACAGGTGACGCGTGCTGTTTGAATGGGACGAAATCAAAAATCAGATCAACATTCGCAAACACGGGATCGATTTTCAGGATGCTATCGACGTGTTCAATCACCCGTTACTCACGGCGTTGGACCAACGGGAAGACTACGGCGAAGACCGCTGGGTCGCGATGGGCTGGATCGCAAGCATTGTGGGCATCGTGGTGTATGTCGAACGGGTTGAAGACGTGGTCCGGATTATTTCGGCACGCAAGGCAACGCGGCACGAGGTCAAGCACTACAAGCAGCGCGTCTGGCATTGACGGGCGCTGTGGCAATCAAGCATGAGCAGAGGTGAAATGATGGTTAAAGCATCGGGAACAGACTGGAAACGGCTCGCCAAAACGGACGACGCTCAAATCGATACGAGCGACGTGCCCGAGCTGGGCGACGATTTTTTTCAACGCGCCGAATTGCACGTTCCGCCGAAACAGGCCGTGACAATGCGTCTGGATGCGGACGTGTTGAACTGGTTCAAGGAGCAGGGGCAGGGTTATCAGACGCGCATCAACAAATTGTTGCGCGCCTATATGCTGGCGCAGCAGCGGCGGCGTCCTTAAGCCGCACTTCGTTTATGCCCGGTGTGTAAGCGATGCCGCGCGGAGGCGTCGGGCCTCAGCGCAGTGTGGCCATTAGAAACCGCCGTCGCGCAGTGCGTCGGTCAGGTCCTCGACCACCGGCGCCCAATCCCCCAGCATCGGCTGCCGGAACAGCCTCATGCGCGGATACCACGGTGAGTCGCTGCGTGCTTCCAGCCAGCGCCAGTCCGAATTGGCGGGCAACATCAACCATACCGGCTTGCCCAACGCTCCCGCCAGATGCGCGACGCCGGTGTCCACGGCGATCACCAGGTCGAGACTCATGATCAATGCGGCCGTGTCTTCGAAACTGTTCAGTTCGGCGGTGAAATCGTACGCACGGAAAGCCGGCGGCGCGTCGGCCAATTGCGCATGCGCCGGGCCTTTCTGCAACGCGTACCAGGCGACGTGCTCCAACTCGCTGAGCGCGCCCAGGTCGGTTAGCTGCATCGACCGATAGCGGTCGTTGCCGAATGTAGGACTGCCGGCCCAGACCAGTCCCACTTTGCGCTTCGATTTGTCGGTTGCACCGAGTCGTTTGCGCCATGCCTTGATCTTCGCTTTGTCGGCGAACAGGTAGGGCACCGCTGCGGGAATGCCGGCGAGATTCATGCCGATGCACGACGGCACGCTCATCATCGGCACCCAGAGATCGTATTCGCCATCGGGCTTGCCGTTGAATGCCCGATGCACGCCCGCGATCCGCTCGACCAAAGGCAGCAACGGCTCGCGCACGCACAGGTCGACCCTCGCGCCGCGCTGGGCGAGCACGCTCGCAAAGCGCAGGAACTGGAAGTGGTCGCCGAAACCCTGCTCGCCGACCAGCAGCAGACGACGCCCCTCGAGCGGCTCGCCACGCCATTCGGCGACGCCCGGTACCGCGATCGCGTCATAGTCGCTCTTACGCCAGCGCAGTGCGAATTCAGCCCAGCCCTGTCGATAGTCGCCGCGCTTGAGCAACAGCCACGCGAGATTCTGATGCGCGTCGGCGTAGTGCGGATCGAGTGCGAGCGCCCGGCGATAGAAGCCTTCCTCTTCGTCCAGCCGGCCTTGCGCACCGAGTGATCCGCCCAGACACACGAGGTGAGTCGGAATCGGTTTGAGTGCGACAGCGCGCCGGTAATGCGCTTCGGCGCCCGCATAGTCGCCGAGCTTGCCGATCAGGCTGCCCAGATTGACGTGCGCCTCCGCGTAATTCGCGTGCAGCGAAAGGGCTCGCTCAAAACTGCCGATCGCCGCGCCGTGATCGCCTCGCGCTTTGTGCGCATTGCCCGTGTTGAAGTGCGCCTCGGCCGATGTCGGGTCGAGCGACAAAACCTCGCGATAGCACGCCAAGGCTTCGTCGAAACGCGCGACCTTGCTGAGCGCCGTGCCGAGGTTCAGACGCGCATCGAGCAGCGTGGGGTTCGAGGCCAGTGCCAATCGATACTGTTCGATCGCTTCATCGAAGTCACCTTGCGCTTGCAGCGCGACGCCGAAGTTGTTGTGCGCATCGGCGAAATCAGGCTGGAGTTGCAGGGCCTGGTCGTAGCAGATCATCGCTTCGTCGAGTTGGCCGAGTGCGGCGGCCACGAGTCCCCGGTTGCTCCAGCAGGCGGCATCGTGACGGTCGAGTTTGAGCGCGCGGCTCATCAGGCTCACGGCCGTGTCGTGATCGCCGCGCTGGAATTGCAGCACGCCGAAGTAGTGCAGCGCCCCCGTATGGGCGGGATCGAGCACGAGGGCTTCGCGATAGAAGGATTCGGCGGCATCGAGCCGGCCGGCCTGATGCGCTTCGAGCGCGGCGTCGATCAATGAGGCAAGGTAAGTGGCGTGCGGCGGTTCGGCGCGCACGCGATCAGGCTGGGATCGATGTTCCATGGAAACCTGCGGGAGAGCGTCGGCGGCGCGCGCTGCGCGCACCGGCGCGTGTGGATGGGAGAGCGTCCAGCATCGTATGGTCGCCCCCATTTCCCGACGATCGGACGCATCCTAATTCGGTCGCATCCGTGCGTTGCAGTGAGTCCATTTCACCGACGGATCGCAGAGCGGTCCTGCGATACGTCGGTGTTTCTCAACATCAGAGATAAGAGTCCTACAGAAACATCAGGAAATTCAGCAGCAAAATATTCACGATCAGCAAGGTCAGCGCAGTGGGTATCTGCACCTTGATCACCGCGTTCTTATCCGGCAGCTCCAGCAGCGCGACCGGCACCATGTTGAAGTTCGCGGCCATCGGCGTCATCAGTGTGCCGCAGTAGCCGGAGAACATGCCGATCGCGACCATCACCGCCGGGTTGCCGTGAAACACGCCCACCAGAATCGGCACACCGACGCCGCCTGTCATCACCGGGAACGCGGCGAAGCCGTTGCCCATCACCATGGTGAAGAGCGCCATGCCGATGCAGTACACGGCCACCGCAATGAAGCGATAGTCCAGGCTGATGTACGCCGTGGTCACGTGCGCGACGGCCTTGCCGACACCCGCGTCCGAGAACACGAGGCCGAGCATGCCGAGCATCTGCGGCAGCACGGCGGCCCATGACAACGCGTCGACCAGGCGGCGCGTTTCCTTCATGGATTGGCCGACGGTGTCGCGCGTCATCACGCAGGCAATCGCCAGCGCGATCACGCAGCCGATGCCGAAGCCGATCAGCGTGACGTTGGCCTTCTCGATCAGCGGCACGCCGCCGAACACCAGATGGCTCGCCGACAGCGTGATGATCACGGTGACGACCGGAATCGTCAGCGCTGGCACGAACAGCTTGTTACGCAGACGCGCGGCGCTCGCCTTGCGCGCTTCGAGCGACAGCACCTTCGGCTTGCCGGCGGTCACGCCGCCGAAGCCGGCAATCAGCGCCATGACGATCACGAGCACGCCGACCACGGCGGGCGGCAGCTTGTCGCCGATCAGGAAGATCAGCGCGTAGAGAATCCAGAAACCGCCGGCGGTGAACCGGCGCGGGTGATCCTTGTCCATGACGATCATGCCGCCGACAACCAGCAGCACCACGCCCAGCAGCCAGAAAAGATAGGTGATCGTGAGCGTCATGCTTTGTCTCCTGCTGCGGATTGCGTCGACGAACCGGCGGCGTTGCTCGCCGCGGCATTGCCGCGCAGTTCGCGCTCGAGCTTGCGGTCGAGCAGATACAGACGGAAGCCGTGAACGAGAAACGCGCAGATGGCGGTCGGAATGCCCCACACGGCCACGTGAATCGGTTCGACGACGATCCCCGCTTCCTTCAGGAAAGTGGTCATCAGCACGATTGCGCCGAACGCGACGAAGATGTCCTCGCCGAAGAAGAGGCCCACGTTGTCGGTCGCCGCCGAGAACGCGCGCAACTTGAAACGCACCGCGTCGCTGATCTTGCCGAAGCGGGTTTCGGTGGCGCCTTCGGCCATCGGCGCGATCAGCGGACGCACCATCTGCGGATGGCCGCCGAGTCCGGTCAGGCCGACCGCGGCGGTCAGCTCGCGGACCAGCAGATAGACGATCAGAAGACGCCCGGCGGTCGCGGCCTTGATCCCGCCGATCCACGCTTGCGCGCGCTCACGCAGGCCATGTCGTTCGAGCAAACCGATCACGGCGAGCGGCAGAAGAATGATCAACGGGATATTGCGGGTCTTGATGAAACCGGTGCCGATCTCGGCAAGAATCCTTTCAGGCGGGAAGTGCGCGGCCAGACCCGTGATAATCGCGGCGACCGCCACGATCAGCATCGGATTGAACCGTAATAAAAAGCCGACGATGATGACGGCCACGCCAATGAGCGGCCATAGACTGACTGTTGTCTGCATCTGGATCTCCAAACAGGGTTTCAACCTCGCCGCTTGTGACGGCTAACGTGGGCCGGCGGCTGGTGGTCCAGACGCCGTCTTGTTGCTACGGCTCTTGATGGCCGCGTTTGCTTCGAACTACACCTGCATCTACGACTGCGCCTGCTGATCGACTGCGGGTACTGCAATGCTTCCTGTACCTGGCAAACGCCCCGCATGAAGCGGGGCGTTGCAAGGTGCACAAGGTTTGAATCGCGCTTTCCGGCTCGCGGTTCGGCCGGCGCTTCAGGCGCGCGCGGCGCCGGCCGCGTGGACCTCGATGCCCGCGTCCTGCAGCGCGCCGCGGATGCGCCGCGCGAAAGCCAGCGCATGCGGACCGTCGCCGTGCAGGCAGATGGTCTGCGCATTCAGCGACACCCATTGACCATCCACAGCTTGCACGCGTTGCTCGCGAATCATTGCGAGCGTGCGCGTCAGCACTTCGTCTTCGTCGTCGAGCAGCGCGCCGGGTTCTTTGCGCGGCACCAGCGAGCCGTCAGCGCGATAGCCGCGGTCGGCAAAGACTTCTTCGACGGCGACGAGACCCGCGTTGCGCGCGGCGGTCACGAGGCCGCTGTTGGCAAGCGCAAACACCGCCACCGACGGATCGAAATCGTGCACCGCCGAGACGATCGCGTCGGCGATCTTGTTGTCGCGCGCGGCCTGGTTGTAGAGCGCGCCGTGCGGCTTGACGTGCGCGATGCGCCCGCCCTCGGCCTGGGCAATCGCCGACAGCGCGCCGAGTTGATACAGCACGCCCGCGTAGATGTCGTTGGCCGGCAGATCCATTTCCTTGCGGCCGAAATTCTCCGGGTCGTTGAAGCTCGGATGCGCGCCGATCGACACGCCTTTCTGCACCGCCCAGCGCACGCAATCGCGCATCGCGTTGGCGCCGCCCGCGTGCCAGCCGCACGCGATGTTCGCTGAGCTAACCAGGTCGAGCAGTGCCTCGTCGGACCCGCAGCCTTCGCCGAGATCGGCGTTCAAATCGATTTCCATGGTGTTCCTCTACTTTTCAACAAAACGCCGGGCTGTCCCAGGTTTTCCTGGGCCCCCTCGGCGGCTGGCGCGAAGCGCCAGGTTGGGGACGCTCATCGTTACAGTGCCGCGACGGTCGACTGCCGCGCGCAGCGTTCTTCATGCATCGCGATCGCGGCGTCGATCTGCCGCAAATACGTACGTTCTTCCAGTAAAGCCTGGCGCGCCTCGTAGGGCGTCGTCGGGATGAAGCGGACCGTGGCGTTCAGGCGGACTTGCGCGAGTTTCCACAGATCGGCCTGGATCACCGCGCCTATCTTTGGATAGCCGCCGGTGGTTTGCGCATCGCTCATCAGCACGATCGGCTGGCCGTTCGGCGGCACCTGGATCGTGCCGGGCAGCACCGCGTGCGAAAGCAGATCGGCTTTGCGGGTGCGCTTGAGCTCGCTGCCCGCGAGGCGGTAGCCCATGCGGTTACTGTTCGGCGTGACGAGCCATTCATCGGACCAGAACGACTCGTGGGCTTCATCGGTGAAGCTCTCGTATTCCGGCCCGCGCAGCACGCGGATCGGCACGGCCCACGGTACGCCCGACGGATGACGGCCACGCCGCAGCGGCTCATGGACCAGCACGAACTTGCACCAGGCGGGCGCTTTCACGCCGAACTCCGGCGACTCGGGTGTAAAGCCGAGATGGCCGCGCTGCGGCGGCGCGCCGACCGGCAGGCGGTCGCCGTCGCGCAGCGCGCGGCCGCCGAGTCCGCCGAAATGACCGGCGAGATCGGTGCTGCGCGAGCCGAGCATCGGCAGGACGTCGACGCCGCCCGCCACGCACACGTAGCCACGCATGCCGCGCTTCGCCGCATTGAGCACCAGCTCCTGACCGGCCTGCACCGGCAGACTCCACCACGAGTAGACCGGCTTGCCGTCGAGCGTCGCGCCGAATTCGGTGCCGGTGATGGCGACCCGCGTGGCGCGCAGAAAGCGCAGCACGGTCGGGCCGAAAGTGATTTCCAGACCCGCCGCATCGGGCCGGTTGCCGACCAGCCGGTTGCCGACTTCGAGCGACAGACGATCGAGCGCGCCACCCATCGCGACGCCGAGATGCCGGTAGCCGTGACGGCCGAGGTCCTGAATCGTGGTCAACAGACCCGCGCGAATCACATCGATCATGCGTGTATCCCCGCGATGGTGAAGCGCACCCGGTCGCCCGGCTGCAACAGCGTGGGCGGCCGGCGCGCCGGGTCGAACAGCGGCAGCTCGGTGCGGCCGATCAACTGCCAGCCGCCGGGCGAAGTGGCCGGATAGATGCCGGTCTGTTCGCCGCCGATGCCGACCGACCCGGCCGGCACTTCGAGCCGCGGCGAAGCGCGGCGCGGCGTGTGCAGCGCGGCTTCGAGCCCGCCCATGTAGGCGAAGCCCGGCTGGAAGCCGAGGAAGAACACGACATAGTCGCCCTGCGAATGACGTTCGACGACTTCGCGCACGCTCAAGCCCGTGTGATTGGCGACCGTTTGCAGATCGGGGCCGAATTCGCCGCCGTACTGCACCGGAATCTCGACTTCGCGGCCGGGCGCGGGCGCGTCGCTCACCGCATCCCAGGCTGCTTGCAGATGGCTCACCAGCGCGTCGCGGTCGGCCTCGAGCGGATCGAAGACGAGCGTGAGGTTGTTCATGCCCGGCACCACCTCCAGCACATGCGGCCAGTCGCGCGCGGCCTCGGCGGCCGCCCACACGCGCCGCTGGCATTCCAGCGTGGCGGGCGGCGGCGCTTCGCAGACTAGCGCGGCATCGCCGAGCGGAAAGATTCTAGGTTGGCTCATGGATTAAGGGCCCAGGTCGAGTCGGAGGATTCGGGCACAGCACGCCCTTTGATCGGTTATCGGCATCTGGCAGGCGATGGTTGAAGCGTACATTATCAATAAAATATCAACAATTTATCAATAAGCGTTTTTGCCAGGCTCCCTGGGATAGGATGCGCGTCGTACACTCCCGACACCTTCCCAACCTGTCTCCCGAGAATCGTCACCATGTCGCGCCATCCCACCAAGATCGTCTCCTCGGAACATCTCGTGTCCGAGACCAGCGCGGAACTGTCCGAACTCGAGTACGCGCTCATCATGGCGGGCAATGCATTCAACCGATGGATGGTGCGCTGCATGTCGGCGGCAGGCGAAAAGGACATGACCGCCATCGAGGTCTCGCTGCTGCACCACGTCAGCCATCGCGAGCGCCGCAAGAAGTTGGCGGACATCTGCTTCGTGCTGAACATCGAGGACACGCACGTCGCCACCTACGCGTTGAAGAAGCTCGTAGCTAGAGGGTATGTAAAAAGCGAAAAGACCGGCAAGGAAGTGTTCTTCTCGGCGACCGATGCAGGCCGCGACCTCTGTCTGAAATATCGCGAGGTGCGTGAGAGTTGTCTGATTTCGACGCTGAAGGAAAGCGGCCTGACCAACGAGCAGATCGGCGAAGCGGCGCAACTGATGCGCAACGCCTCAGGCCTTTACGACACGGCCGCGCGAGCGGCGGCGTCTTTATAACAGCAGGTCTGTCTGTTTTGCCGCAGCGCGGCGCGGCGCGCCGCGCCGCCGCAAAAAAAGCGGCGCGCGCCAGATGCTCAGTCCACCGGGCGCGGGTAGAGCGCCGCCTCGGTGACGATCAGGTCGAGCGGAATGTCGTGGGCTTCGCGTAGAAATGCCTGCGTGCGGCATGCTTCATACGCGATGCCGACCGTGATCGGCTTGGTCTCTCCCGGCCACGCAGCCAGCGTGCGATCGTAATAGCCGCCGCCGTAACCGAGCCGGTAGCCGTGCGAATCGAACCCCACGCACGGCACGAACAGCAGTTGCGGAATCACAAGGCGCCCGGACGTGGGCTCACCGATCTTGTGGTGACCGATCCTCATCGGCGTGGTGGGGGTCCATGCGTGAAATTCAAGCGGGGCGCTGCGTTCCTTGACCACCGGCAGACTCGCCTCGCGTTGGGTGCTCGCCGCGAGCCAGACCGAGATCGCGGCGCGCGCGTCGAACTCGCCGGAGAGCGGCCAGTAGAATCCCACGCTATGCACGCCGTACTGCTTTAACGCATCGAGCAGGTGCCGGGCGAGCGCGGTATTGTGCGCCGGCTCGGAAGCGGCTTGTAGCCTTGCTTCCAATAGCATTTTCCGCAGCGCCTTTTTCGATTCCGCGGCAGGGTTGCATGCTATGCTTGGGTTCAATTCGCGCTCCAGAAACAACGATGTCAAAACGCCTTTACCGAGTATATCGCGCGGCCGGTCTTGCGCTTGCCGCTGCGGCACTCGTCGCTTGCAGCACGGCCTCCGCCGTCAAGCCCCTTCCCCTTTCGCAACTCACGAACGACGACCAGATCTTCGTCCAACTGCGCGAGGCCGCCCGCGGTAACGACGCGGCGCGCGCAGCGCAACTGGCCGCCATGATTCCGAGCTACCCGGCGCCTGCGTATCTGGAGTACTTCCAGGTCAAGCCGCAGCTGTTCGATTCGAGCGGTCACGCGCGGATCGACGCGCCGGACGCGCCGGTGCTGGCATTCCTGCAGAAGTACGACGGCCAGGCGATCGCCGACCGCATGCGCAACGACTACCTCACGGTGCTCGGCACGCGTCATGACTGGCGCAACTTCGATCAGCAATACGCCCGCTTCGTGCTGAACGACGACACGCAGGTGAAGTGCTACGCGCTCGAATCGCGCGCCTCGCGCGGCGAAAACGTCGCCGACGCGGCGCGCGCGCTGCTGGTCGATCCGAAGTGGTACGGCGACGGCTGCGTCGATCTGGTCAACTCGCTGGCCATCAACCAGCAGTTCAGTTCCGCCGACGTGTGGCAGCAGATCCGCCTCGCGTACGAACAGAACTACGCCAACACGGGCGCGAGGCTCGTCGACGCGCTCAGCAACCAGCCGCCCGATCCGGTGCTGTTCAATCAGGCCACCACCACGCCGCCGCTGTTGCTGGCGCGCGGCGTCGGTCCGGATACGCAGTCGCATCAACTGGCGTTGCTGGCCATCACGCGCATGGCGCGCAACGATCCGGCCATGGCTGCGGCCACGTTTGCGTCGGTGGCGCCGTCGCTGAGCTCGCCCGAGCGCGCCATCGGCTGGGGCACGATTGCCTATCAGGCGGCCACCAAGCAGATGCCGAGCGCGGTGGACTGGTATCGCCTGTCGGTGAATGCGCCGCTGTCGAATCCCGCGTATGAATGGCGCACCCGCACCGCCTTGCTCGCGGGCGACTGGACGATGGTGCGCTGGTCGATCGAACAGATGCCCGCTGCGCTGCGCAATCAGCCGTCGTGGGTGTATTGGCATGGCCGCGCGCTCAAGCAGGCCGGCGACACGACCACGGCCAACCAGGAATTCGAGTCGATCTCGCAGGGCTTCAACTTCTACGGCCAGCTGGCCGCGGAAGAACTGGGCCAGAAGATCACGGTTCCGCCGAAAACCACGGTGAGCGACGCCGAAGTGCAACAGGCCGGCAACACGCCCGGCTTCGATCTGGCGCAGCGTTTCTACGCGCTGAATCTGCGGCTCGAAGGCAATCGCGAATGGAACTGGCCGCTGCGCACCATGAGCGACCGGCAACTGATCGCGGCTGCCGAATACGCGCGCCGAATCGAACTGTACGATCGCACTGTCAACACGGCGGACCGGACGAAGAGCGAGCACGATTTCTCGCTGCGGTATCTGTCGCCGTTCAAGGATATCGTCGAGCGCGATTCGCAGTCGAACGGACTCGACGTGGAATGGGCCTATGGCCTGATTCGCCAGGAGTCGCGCTTCATCATGAACGCGCGCTCGGAAGTCGGCGCAAGTGGTTTGATGCAGTTGATGCCGGGCACCGCGCAACTGGTCGCGAAGAAGATCGGCCTCGGTCCGATCTCGCGCGAACAGATGAACGACATCAACACCAACATCCTGCTGGGCACGAACTATCTGTCGATGATCTACAATCAGTTCGATGGATCGGCGGTGCTGGCCACCGCGGGCTATAACGCAGGCCCCGGCCGTCCGCGCAACTGGCGGCAGTCCTTGCAGCATCCGGTGGAAGGTGCGATCTTCGCCGAGGCGATTCCGTTCCAGGAAACGCGCGACTACGTTAAGAATGTGTTGTCCAACACGGTCTACTACGCGGCATTGTTCGAAGGCCGTCCGCAATCGCTGAAGGCGCGTCTGGGTTATATCGCGCCGTAAAGCGCCGTGCCGCCGCCGCTCCATTAAGAGGCGGCGGCGCGCCACGCCAGCCGTTGCCGCGGCTTCCACCAGGGAGTCGAAAATGCGACATAAAGCCATTGCGATCATCGGCGGTTCCGGTTTTATCGGCAGCCATCTCGTCAACGCCCTCGTCGAAGTGGGCAAAGACGTGCGCATCGCCACCCGGCGGCGCTACAACGCCCGCCATCTCACCCTCTTGCCCATCGACGTGATCGAAGCGGACGTATTCGATCCGGTCCAGCTCGCGCGCTTCGTCGAAGGCGCCGATTGCGTGATCAACCTCGTGGCCACGCTGCACGGCAAACGCGGCACGCCGTATGGTCCGGAGTTCGCGCGGATGCACGTGGAACTGCCGACCAAAATCGTGGCCGCGTGCGAAGGCAAGGGCGTGCACCGGCTGCTTCATATCAGCGCGCTGGGCGCCGATACGAACGGTCCGAGCATGTACACGCGCTCGAAGGGCGACGGCGAGAAGGCCGTGCACGCGGCGAATCTGGCGTGGACGATTTTCCGGCCCTCCGTGGTGTTCGGCCCGGAGGATCAATTCCTCAACAAGTTCGCCGTTCTGCAACGGATGTTTCCGGTGATTCCGCTTGCCATGCCGGATGCGAAATTCCAGCCGGTCTATGTCGGCGATGTGGCGAAGGCGATCGTCAACGTGCTCGATCTCGATGCCGCCGGTGGCCGCACCTATGAACTGGGCGGCCCCACCGTTTACTCACTCGAAGATCTCGTCAAATATTGCGGCGATGTGATCGGCAAGCACGCACGCATCATCCGCTTGCCCGAGGCGTTCGCGCGCCTGCAGGCGCTGACCTTCGAAATGGCGCCTGGCGAACCGGTGATCTCGCGCGACAATCTCGATTCGATGAAAGTCGACAACGTGTTGAGCGGACCGCTTGCGCCTGAACTCGGCATCGAGCCGGCCAGCATCGAAACGATCGCGCCGATCTATCTGACCGGTGCGTCGACGCGTTCACGCTTCGACACATTCCGCGCCAGCGCGGGACGTTAAAATTTCCTCTCATTCCTTATACAAAGCATGAAGCTGCTTATTGGTGACAAAAATTACTCTTCATGGTCGATGCGGCCGTGGCTGCTATTCAAACACTTCGGCATTCCGTTCGAGGAAGTGCTGATTCATCTGAATCAGCCGGACACCAACGCGAAAGTGCTCGCCCTTGCGCCGTCGGGTCCGGGCAAGATCCCATGCGTGGTCAACGACGACGGGTCGGCCACGTGGGATTCGCTGGCGATCGCCGAAACGTTGGCTGAGCGTTTTCCTCAACATGCGCTGTGGCCGCGCGACGCGGCGGCACGCAGTCGCGCGCGCAGCGTGAGCGCGGAAATGCACTCGGGCTTCGGGGAGTTGCGCTCGAACATGTGGATGAACATTCGCGCGTCGTTTCCGGGCAGGAACGCGACGCCGGGCGCGCTGGCCGATATCGCGCGTATCGAGGCGATCTGGCGCGACTGTCTCGACACTTATGGCGGCCCGTTTTTATTCGGTGAATTCGGCATTGTCGACGCAATGTATGCACCGGTCGTGATGCGCTTCAACACGTGGCAACCGGCGTTGTCGGAAGTCTCCAAAGCTTATGTGCGGCGCGTGACGGAACTGCCGGCGGTGAGAGCGTGGATCGACGACGCGCTGAGCGAAACGCACGTGGCTCCATACCTAGACGTATGCCCATGAATATCTACGCAGTAGGCGGCGCGATCCGCGACGAGCTGTTGGGCGTACCAGTGCAGGACCGCGATTACGTGGTGGTCGGCGCGACGCCGGAGCAGATGGTGGCGCAGGGTTACCGTCCGGTGGGCAAGGACTTTCCGGTGTTCCTGCATCCGCAGACGCATGAGGAGTACGCGCTCGCCCGCACGGAGCGCAAGACGGCGGCCGGTTATCACGGCTTCCAGTTCTTCTATGCGCCGGATGTCACGCTCGAGGAAGACCTGGCGCGCCGCGACCTGACGATCAACGCCATGGCGCGCGAAGTGCGCCCGGACGGCGAGTTAACCGGTCCGGTGATCGACCCGTTCAACGGCCAGGGTGATTTGCAGGCGCGCCTGTTTCGCCACGTCAGCGATGCATTTCTCGAAGACCCCGTGCGGATTTTGCGGATCGCGCGGTTCGCGGCGCGCTTTGTGGATTTCACGGTCGCGCCGGAGACGCTGGCACTCATGCGAAAGATGGTGGCCGACGGCGAAGTGGACGCGCTGGTGGCCGAACGCGTGTGGCAGGAAGTGTCGCGCGGCCTGATGGAGAGGAAGCCATCGCGCATGTTCGAGGTGCTGGGCGAGTGCGGCGCGTTGGCGCGGATTCTGCCGGAAATCGACGCGCTATTCGGTGTGCCGCAGCGCGCCGACTATCACCCCGAAGTGGACACGGGCGTGCACGTGATGATGGTGGTCGATCATGCCGCGCAGCAGGGTTATGCGCTGCCGGTTCGATTTGCTGCGCTGGCGCATGATCTCGGCAAGGCGACCACGCCCGAAGACGTGTTGCCGGGGCATATCGGCCACGAGGGACGCAGCGTGAATCTGCTGAAGCCGTTATGCGAGCGGCTAAGGGTGCCGAACGATTGCCGCGATCTTGCGGTGCTGGTTGCGCGTGAGCACGGCAACATTCATCGCGTGATGGAGATGGGCGCTGCCGCGCTGGTGAGGTTGCTCGAGCGTAGCGATGCGATCCGCAAACCCGCGCGTTTTGCTGAAGCCTTGCAGGCATGCGAGGCGGATGCTCGCGGGCGGCTCGGGTTCGAGATGCGGGAGTATCCGCAGGCTGAGCGGTTGAGAGTCGCGCTGGTCGCCGCGCGGGGCGTTGATGCGGGCGCAGTGGCTAAGCGGCTTGCCGATGCGCCTGCTGGGATTAAGGATGCGGTGCATCAGGAGCGAGTGCGGGCGGTGGAAGCAGCTATTGGGTGAGGGTTTGGCCTGCTCGGCGGGTTTTTTGTTTCTGTGTGCTTAGGGTTTTGGCCTTTTCTTGCTTTGTTAGTGGTCTATTAGTGCCGCCCCGCACAGGGGCAACGCCAATAGACCACTAACAAATCAAGGAAAGGCCAAAAAAACACCACCGCCAAAGGCAAAAAAACCTCATTCATAAAACCCTGGCAAGAATCGACAACACCATAGAAAGCACCAACGTCGACATAAACGGAAACGGGTACTCCCGCCCAAAGATCCGCAATGTCACATCGCCGGGCAAACGCCCAATGCCGATCTTCCTGAGCCACGGCCAGCAAGACGACAGCACCGCCACGGCAATAAACGTAGTCAACAGCCAGCGAATCATGGCCAGCTCCTGAAACAAAAATTCACAGCGTATGCGACCGGTCGCCGCTCGAAAACGCTTGCAGCGTGTCATCCAGTCCGCGCGAAAACGCGATCACCTTGAACAGTTCGCCCATCTCCGCCTCCGACAACAACTTCTGCACCGCATTCGCCGCAGGCAAATATCTCGCCGAATCTGCAGGATCGATCTCGGATAACACCTCGGTAATCCCGGCATTCAGCAGAAACCGCGCTTGCGACGTAAAGCCCAGCAAGTCCGCGCCCGTCTCGACGCCGGCTTCGGCGATCCCGGTAAATTCCACGTGCGCCGTGATGTCCTGCAAACCCGGATAGAGGAACGGATCGCCATGCGCCCGGTGCCGGTAATGGCACATCAACGTGCCTTGCGCGCGCTGCGCATGGTAGTACTCATGACGCGGAAAACCATAGTCGATGAAGAACGCCGCGCCGCGCGCAAGCATCGTGCAGATGGTGCGTGTGAATGCGCTCGCGGCGTCGTGCGTTTCGGTCACGTAGTCTTCGCCGGCGGTTTCGATTTCCGACAGCAGTGTGAGGTCCGCAACGGCGGACACAGGCCGACCTTCGAAGGCGAACGCTTCATCGCGCCACACCACGCCGCGCTCTAGCCAAGTCCCACCGCTGAAGGCAAATAACCGCGCCGGCATTGCGTCCAATACCTCGTTGCCGATCACCACGCCCTCGAACCGCTCCGGCAAAGCATCCAGCCAGCGCACTTTGGCCGCGAGGGCGGGCGCGGTGGCTTCGATCGTCTCGCGTTGGCGTTCGCGGAGTTCGCCCGACAGATCCACGATCGAGTAGCTGTCGAATTCCGCGCCCAATGCGTCGAGCGCGTTCAGCACGCCGGAAGCGAGTTTGCCCGTGCCGGCGCCGAATTCCATTACGTCGCGCGTGCCGCTCGCCTGCAAGGCCTCGGCAACCGGGCGCGCCAGCGTCGCGGCGAACAGCGGCGACAGTTCCGGGGCGGTGACGAAGTCGCTGCCGTCATCGCCGCGCAGCCCGAATTTGCGGGCGCCGCCGCTGTAATAGCCGAGCCCCGGCGCGTACAGCGCTCGTTCCATGTAGCGGTCGAACGGCAGCCAGCCGCCCGCGGTGGCGAGCTCCGCGCGGATCTGCGCGACCAGCGCTTCGGACTGCGCAAGCGCGCTCGGGCCGGGAGCAGGTAAACTATCGGGTTGGTGAGCTTTCGGATTCATCCCCGCATTGTAAATGACCGCCTCTCTGGACACCGCCGCCCCCCGCGCGCCCGAAACGCCGCGCGTCGTGCTGATTACCGGCGCCGCCCGCCGTATCGGGCGGGCGCTCGCGCTCGGCTTTGCCGCGCGCGGCTGGGACGTGGCCGTCCATTACGGCGCCTCGCGGGAGGAAGCCGACGAACTGGTCGCGGAAATCGCCGCCCTGGGCCGCCGGGCGGTCGCCTTGCAGGCCGAATTGGGCGATGAGGCACAAGTCGAGCGGCTTTTGCCGGCTTGTATCGACGCCTTGGGCCGGCCGTCGTGTATCGTCAACAACGCGTCGCGCTTCGAAGAAGACACGGCGCAAACCGTCGGTTACGAGCTGCTGCTGAAGCTGACCGCGATGAACGTCGGCGCACCGCTGGTGCTGGCGCGGCGGCTATTCGAGGCGACGCCGGAAGCCGCGCGCACCGACGAAAGCCTGCGCAGCGTCGTCATCAACGTGCTGGATCAGAAGCTGTACAACATGAACCCGGACTACCTGTCCTACACGCTGACCAAGGCGGCGTTGCAGACAGCCACGGTCGCGCTGGCGCAGGCGTTGGCGCCGAAAGTGCGGGTGGTCGGGCTCGCGCCCGGTCTGACGATGCAATCCGGCGATCAAACGCCGGACGGTTTCGCGGCTGCTCACCGTACTACGCCTTTGGGCCGCGCGTCGCGGGCCGAGGATATTGTCGCCGCCGCGCTGTATCTCGCGGATGCAGCGGGCGTCACCGGAACGACGCTGGTGGTCGACGGCGGGCAGCACCTCGTGCCCCTGCCGCGCGACGTTATGTTTTTGACGGGCGCCTGAAGCGCGCGCGGCCGGCCGTGATAGCGGCGGCCGCCGCGCTGTGAAGCGCCCCTTTGCGTGCTCCGCACGCTTTTTTCGACTGGAACGAACATGTTTGCCGCTCTTTCGCATCCCCGGCTCGCCGATTGCCGCCGGCTCTTTCTGCGCAATTACGAAGTGCACATCAACATCGGCGTGCACGACTTCGAAAAGCGCGGCGAACAGCGCGTCGTGATCAACGTCGAACTGTTCGTGCCGCTCGCGCTGTCCACGCCGGTTCAGGACAAGCTGAATGAAGTCGTCGACTACGACTTCATGCGGTCGACCATTTCGCGCCGCGTCGAGCAAGGCCATATCCACTTGCAGGAAACGCTCTGCGACGACCTCGTCAAGACCATGCTCGAGCATCCGCAAGTGCGGGCCGCGCGCGTGTCCACGGAAAAGCCGGACGTTTATCCTGATTGCGACGCGGTGGGCGTCGAAGTCTTCCGTATCAAAGAGGATTGAGCCATGAATGCTCCGGAAATCCTGAACGGCGCCGCGACCGCCTCGACTGCTGATGCACCCGAGGCCACGCAAGCCGTCGCGCGCGCCAAGACGCCGCTCACGCGCCGCGAGCAGAAGGAAGCGTACGAGAACAACAAGCTGTTCAAGCGGCTCGCGCGCCAGGTCGGCGAGGCAATCGTCGACTTCAACATGATCGAGGACGGCGACAAGGTCATGGTGTGCCTGTCGGGCGGCAAGGACAGCTACGCGATGCTCGAAATTCTGATGCGGCTGCGCGAGCGCGCGCCGATCAACTTCGACATCGTCGCGGTGAACCTTGACCAGAAGCAGCCCGGCTTTCCCGAGCACGTGCTGCCCGAGTACCTGAAGCAACTCGACATTCCGTTTCACATCGAGAATCAGGACACGTACAGCATCGTCAAACGGCTGGTGCCGGAAGGCAAGACTACCTGCTCGCTGTGCTCACGGCTGCGCCGCGGCATTCTTTACCGCGTGGCCGGCGAGCTCGGCGCGACCAAGATCGCGCTCGGCCATCATCGCGACGACATTCTGCAAACGCTGCTGCTGAACATGTTCTACGGCGGCAAGCTGAAGGGCATGCCGCCCAAGCTGCAATCGGACGACGGCAAGAATATCGTGATTCGCCCGCTCGCCTACGTGAAGGAAACCGATCTGGAGAAGTACGCCGAACTGCGCGAATTCCCGATCATTCCGTGCAACCTGTGCGGCAGCCAGCCGAATCTGAAGCGCGCGGAAATGAAGGCGCTCGTGCGCGATTGGGAGAAGCGCTTCCCGGGCCGCATCGAAAATATGTTCAATGCACTGTCGAACGTCGTGCCCTCGCATTTGATGGATCACAAGCTGTTCCCGTTCGCGGGCCTGCGTGCGACCGGCGAGGCCGATCCGCAAGGCGATATCGCCTTCGACGAGGCGCCGTGTTCGACCGATGCCGGCGGCGGCGCGATGCCCAACGCAACAAAATCGATATCCATCGTCCAGTTCGACGATCTTTGACAAAAACGCTCGTCGTATGGGCGTTTCCGCACATTGCAGCACGCAGCAAGGCCGCCACAGCGGCCTTTTTCGCTAGAGGGTGCGTGTTAGAATCGTCGCCTCCAAACTCGTCTATTTGCCGTGCCATGAACATTGTGATTTTGGCGGCAGGCACCGGCAAGCGTATGCGGTCCGCGCTTCCCAAGGTGCTTCATCCCCTGGCTGGCCGGCCGCTCCTCGCTCACGTCATCGACACGGCTCGCACGCTCAAGCCCACGCATCTCGTGGTGGTGATCGGCCATGGCGCCGAAGCCGTGCGCAAAGCCGTTGCCGCGCCGGACGTCCAGTTCGCCGTGCAGGAACAGCAACTCGGCACGGGGCACGCGGTGCAGCAGGCGTTGCCGCTGCTCGATCCGTCGGCGCCCACGCTGGTGCTCTACGGCGACGTGCCGCTCACGCGCGCCGGCACGCTGCAGGCGCTGACCGAGCGCGCGGGGCAGGGCGGCTACGGCGTCCTCACCGTCACGCTCGCGGACCCGAGCGGCTATGGCCGGATCGTGCGTGACGCGCAAGGCAAGGTGGCGCGCATCGTCGAGCAGAAAGACGCGACGCCCGAGCAGCTTGAGATCGCCGAGATCAACACCGGCATCATCGTCGCGCCGACCGAGCGTCTGGGCGGCTGGCTTGCCGCGTTGAAGAACGACAATGCGCAAGGCGAGTTCTATCTGACCGACGCGGTCGAGATGGCGATCGAAGCCGGACTCGAAGTCGTCACCACGCAGCCGGACGACGAGTGGGAAACGCTCGGCGTGAACAGCAAGCAGCAGCTTGCCGAGCTCGAGCGGATTCATCAGCACAACGTGGCGGATGCGCTGCTGGTCGCCGGCGTGACGCTGGCCGATCCGGCGCGGCTGGATGTGCGCGGCACGCTCGAATGCGGCCGCGATGTCTCGATCGACGTGAACTGCGTATTCGAAGGCCGCGTGACGCTGGCTGACAACGTCACCATCGGGCCGAACTGCGTCATCCGCGATGCGAATATCGGCGCCGGTACGCGCGTCGACGCGTTCACGCACATCGAAGGCGCCGAAGTCGGCGCGAATGCCGTGCTCGGACCGTATGCACGGTTGCGCCCCGGCGCGTCGCTGCACGACGAGTCGCATGTCGGCAACTTCGTCGAGGTGAAGAACGCGGTGCTCGGCCGCGGTTCGAAAGCGAACCACCTCACGTATATCGGCGACGCGGATATCGGCGCGCGCGTGAATATCGGCGCGGGCACCATCACCTGCAACTACGACGGTGCGAACAAATTCCGCACGATCATCGAAGACGACGTGTTCGTCGGTTCGGATACGCAATTGGTTGCGCCGGTGCGTGTGAAGCGCGGCGCGACGATCGCGGCGGGCACCACGGTCTGGAAGGACGTCGAGGCGGACGCGCTGGTCCTGAACGACAAGACGCAAACGAGCAAAACGGGCTACGTGCGCCCGACCAAGAAAAAGAGCTGATGGGCATGGCGCGCGTACGAGGCGCGCTCCCTGAAACGCAGCACTAGCACTGAAAAGGAATGAGTCATGTGTGGCATTGTCGGCGCGGTAGCGCAACGTAACATCGTTCCCGTCCTGATCGAAGGACTGCGTCGCCTCGAGTATCGCGGCTACGATTCGTGCGGCGTGGCCGTGCTTGGCAAGGACGGTCCGCGCCGCGCACGCAGCGTGGCGCGTGTGGCCGATCTCGACGAGCAGGTGCGCGAGAACCATCTCGAAGGCATCACGGGTATCGCCCACACGCGTTGGGCGACGCACGGCGCGCCGGTCACGGACAACGCACACCCGATCTTCTCGAAAGATGCACTGGCGTTGGTACACAACGGCATCATCGAGAACTACGAATCGCTGCGTGAAATGCTGCGTGGCATGGGCTACACCTTCGTCTCGCAGACCGACACAGAGGTTATCGCGCATCTGATTCACAGCCTGTATCGCGGCGATCTGTTCGCGGCGGTGCGTGAAGCCGTCGGGCAATTGCACGGCGCGTATGCGATCGCCGTGTTGCACAAGGACCAGCCGCATACGGTGGTCGGCGCGCGCCAGGGTTCGCCGCTGGTGGTCGGGCTCGGCCAGGGCGAGAACTTCCTCGCCTCAGACGCGTTGGCGCTCGCGGGCAGCACGGAACGGTTCATCTTCCTCGAAGAAGGCGATGTGTGCGAACTGTCGCTCGAGGGCGTGCGAATCGCCGATCGCGACGGCAATGAAGCGCAGCGCGAAGTGCGTCAGGTGGCGGCGTATGGCGGCGCGGTCGAACTCGGCCCGTATCGCCACTTCATGCAGAAGGAAATTTTCGAGCAGCCGCGCGCGATCACCGACACGATTCCGCAAGCGGATTCGTTCGATGCGTCGCTGTTCGGCGAGGGCGCGGGCAAGGTGTTCGCGGAGATCGACAGCCTGCTGATCCTGGCGTGCGGCACCAGTTACTACTCGGGGCTGACCGCGAAGTATTGGCTCGAATCGATCGCGAAGATTCCGACTCAGGTGGAAATTGCCAGCGAGTATCGCTACCGTGAGTCGGTGGCGAATCCGAAGTCGCTAGTGGTGGTGATCTCCCAATCAGGCGAAACGGCGGACACGCTCGCGGCGCTCAAGCATGCGCAGGAACTCGGTCACAAACATACGCTGGCGGTCTGCAACGTCGGTACGAGCGCGATGGTGCGCCAGACCGAGTTGTCGTTCCTGACGCACGCGGGCCGCGAGATCGGTGTGGCGTCGACCAAGGCGTTCACCACGCAACTGGTTGCGCTGTTCGTGCTGGCGGCGACGCTGGGCAAGATGCGCGGCCGTGTGAGTGAAGAGCAGGAAGCGGGATACCTGAAGCAACTGCGCCACTTGCCGGCGGCGCTAAATAGCGTGCTGGCGCTGGAGCCGCAGATCATCGCGTGGTCGGAAGAGTTTTCGCGCAAGGAACATGCGCTTTTCCTCGGGCGTGGCCTGCACTATCCGATCGCTCTCGAAGGCGCGCTGAAGCTCAAGGAGATCTCGTATATTCACGCCGAGGCTTATCCGGCCGGCGAGTTGAAGCATGGGCCGCTCGCGCTGGTGACGGAAGCGATGCCGGTGGTGACGGTGGCGCCGAACGACGCGCTGCTGGAAAAGCTGAAGTCGAATATTCAGGAAGTGCGTGCGCGCGGCGGTGAGCTGTATGTGTTCGCGGATGCCGATACGAAGATCGTCAATGACGAAGGTCTGCATGTGATCCGGATGCCGGAGCACTATGGTTTGTTGTCGCCGATTTTGCACGTGGTGCCGCTGCAGTTGCTGGCGTATCACACGGCGTGTGCCCGGGGTACAGATGTGGACAAGCCGCGGAACCTGGCGAAGTCGGTGACGGTGGAGTGATTGCCGGGCTGGGTCGTTGACGGTTGTTCGTGTGTAATCGAAGCGCTTCTGCCCTGTAGGTAGAAGCGTTTCGCGCTTTACGGCATCGTATTCGTTGCTGGCGGCCCTTGAGCCCGTGGATTCAAATTCAATCGCGCAAGGAGTCTGACTTAGGTCCTTCTGCTGCCGTTAGTTTGAGCGGGCACGACGATGAATCCGCCGAGTTCATCGCCATACGCCACGACTTTCCGTTCATGCAGGAATTTTGCGGTCAACGCGCACAGCGCCGCATCCACTTCGTCGATAGACCTTAGCGAAGCTGCTTCAATTCCCGCATCTTTCAGAACCTCTGGGCGTTGCGTTCGTTTTTTCTTCGCAGAAGCGACTTCATTCTTGAGAAGCGCGCCGGTAATGGCGTGGGGAAACGTCTCGAAGCAGACTCGACCATTGGTTGCTCCTCTATTCTTGAAAAGAGGAAAATGCGGTGCGAATGCCTGATAGACACGCTCGCCGTTGAACATCCACCCGTAAAATCCGCTCTGACTGGCCAAGGCCAGTTCACGAGTCGGCGTGGCAAACGAAAAGATTCGTTGCCGGGCGAGTTCTTTCTCGGCTTGCCTGCCGGCTTCGCCAACTCGCCACAAACAGGGCGCATCAACACCTACCGCTGTCACCTCGAATTGGAGGCACTTTTCGAGCATATAAGCTGGCGGCTGCTTGCTGATGTTGCACACAATCTCGGTGCCACGGAGGATAACGAGGTGATTCCCCTTCCGGTCCCCGCCAATATCGATTCCAGCTACAGCTCGTTCCGACTTCATCGTGCAATGGCTCCTAAATTGAATCCCAGCGTCGGCGCGCGATTTTGTCCCGGCGGCGATTGTTGCAGGTGCGGTGCGGTTTTACTCAGCATCTTTTACTACATCGGAGGCGATTGAGCTCGCCTGAATGCCGTGTGAACTTTGGCCGGCATCAAGCTGCCAAATGGAATATGGCGACTCGGATTAATGGGTATGGCAAGCGTACTGCTGGTAGACGATGACGAGGAGGCATTGGCCGCATGGGGCGCCATTTGTGCCGCTGATGGATTTGAAGTAAGGAGCGCGAGCGACGGCCGGTCAGCCCTGGCCATGTTCATTGAAGCCCCTGTCGATATCGTGGTCGCAGATTGGCGGATGCCAGTCATGTCGGGTAGCGAGTTCTGCCATCGGTTGCGAACACTTCCCGGATTAGCCGACTTCGCTTTCATTCTGGTTTCCGGAGAGCCTAGTCCACCCGCTTTCGTCAGCTACGACGGGTTCCTTCGTAAGCCGGTAGATGGGCCAATTTTACTGGCCACGATGCATCGGCTGCTGGCCGACCACGTTACGCATCGACAACGGCAGCGGTAGGTGCTGCCAGAACCCTTCGCGAAACATAACCTGGACTTGCGCACTACAAGCGGCTCTGTCATCGTGAGTCGTCGAACTGCGGCATCTATAGCGAGCGCTACTCCCTCACCAGTTCCACCGCCGCCGCCGAAACAAATTCCGCGCGCACGCTATCGCCGACCTTCAACCGATCGAGCGAAATTCCGTTTGCGGCGCTGAGCACCTGCTGATGCTTCGGGCCACGCAGCGTCACCATGCGGTTCTTGCGATCGATCTTCATCACCGTCGCGACCACCTTCACGCTATGCGCCGACGACGCGTAGCCCGCTGAAGCCGGTATCGCCGCGGTCGTCTCCACGCGCTCGCGCACACCTTTGGTCGCAAGCTTGTCGATGTTGACCAGCAGCGCTTGCTGATAAGCAACGTTGAGCTTGTCGCCGACCCTGAGCCGACTGACATCGGCCAAGGCAGGATTGACGTCGATATCGGCGAGGTTGCCGCGCGGACCACGCAGCGTGACGCTATTCGTGACGGTGTTGATTGCGACCACGCGAACCTGCGCGTGAATCACCTCGGCGCGCCCGAGCGCCTGTTGTCCGGCGGGAGCTTCGGCGTCCTGCGCGAAGCTGGATTGACAGAGCGTGGCGGCGAGCACGCTCACGAGAGAGGCCGCACGCCACACGACCGCGGCCGATGAACCGACTTTGCGCGCACAGGTCATTTGCTGCTCCCAAAGTGATCACCATCGACGATGAACGCAAGCGATCAACGCAACACAGGCCACGCGCTCGCGCCTACAACTCCGGCCGCGCCAGATCGCTGGTGACAATATGTTCGCCGTACACCTGCGCCGCCGCGATGGCTTCCAGCTTGGTCGCGTACGGCCCGAGTTCGGGCGCGCCGTCGAACGGAAACAGCACGCGTCCGTCGGTGGTTCGAACCACTTTCAACACGCCGAAGAAACGCCGGTAGCCGGCCAGCTTCGACGCGGCCGAAATATCAAAATCGTCCTCCGACGTCGCGGGGACGCTGGGAATAAATACGGTCTTGCTCATACCTGAAAACATCTCTTGTTCGATGGGCCGGCACCGGCACGAAACGCCAAGCCTACACCCGGTTGTCCCGGGAAGATATTCGCCGGCGGGCTTCATTGTCTCAAATCCGGGCGGATTCAACCGGCGAGCCCGCACGCGAGCCGGGCGGTGGTCGGTGACAAGGCCGCCCGCAAGTCTGGTCAGGCCTCTTTGACTGCCGCCGCGTGCTCGGCCGCCAGCGCCACGTCCCGCTCGCTCACGCGCACGAAGCTCGGCCGCGAGCAGATGCGTTCGACGTACTCGAGCAGGACCGGCGTTTCGGGCACCAGCTTGAACATCATTCCCCAATGCAAGGCGATGCCCCACAAGATATCCGCCGCCGACATCGTGTCCCCGAGCAGGTAGGGCGCGGCTTGCAACTGGCTCGTCACCGTTCCGATCATCGAATCGAAATCGCCGTAGGGTGACGTGGCGGCCGGGGCGGGTTCTCGCTTCATCGCCTTGTCGACCAGCGCCGGTTCGTAGCACGCCGCGTAGTACACCAGCCAGCGCAAATACGGCCCGCGCAATGGATCGTCGAGCGCCGGCGCAAGACCGGCTTCAGGAAACAGGTCGGCCAGATAGATGAAGATGGCGACCTGTTCGGTGACCAGCGCGTCGCCGTGAAGAATCGCCGGAACTTTACCGAGCGGATTGACGGCGAGATAGGGTGCTTTGCGCTGCTCGCCGGCTTTCATGTTCAGCACCTTCAACTGGTACGGCGCGCCAAGCTCTTCGAGCAGCGTGAGCGCGCTGACGGAGCGGCATTGCGGCGAGTGGAACAGCGTGATCGTGCGATCTGTGGTCATGGCTTGAGCTTTCCCGAATGAGCGTGGTGGACGAAAAAACCGGACTTGAGGCAACGACGAGGCGCCGGGCATGCGTTCATCCTAAGCGTCCATACCTGTCAGTTTGTGTCAGGTATGTCTACACTTATCCGCATGAGAGCGAGCCGCCTTCTTTCCATCCTGATGACGCTGCAGGCGCGTGGCCGCGTCACCGCGCAGTTCCTCGCCGATGAATGCGCGGTGTCGTTGCGCACCATCTATCGCGACATCGACGCCCTGAGCGCCGCAGGCGTCCCTGTTCATAGCGAGCGCGGGGCGGAAGGCGGCTACCGGCTGCTCGACGGCTACCGCACACGGCTGAACGGCTTGTCCTCGCAGGAAGCGGAGTCGCTGTTTCTCGCCGGCCTGGCCGGCCCGATGCAGGCGCTCGGCCTAGGCGCGGTGATGGCAGGCGCGCAGACCAAGTTGCTGGCCGCGCTGCCGGTCGAATTACGCTCGACCGCGGAGCGCATGCGCTCGCGTTTTCATCTCGACGCCCCCGCCTGGTTTTCGGACGCGGACGAGCCCGCCCATCTGCCATCGATCGCGCGTGCGGTGTGGGAGCAGCATCCGCTGGAAATTCGCTATCAGAGCTGGAAAGCCGAGAAGTTTCGCCGGATCGAGCCGCTCGGCATCGTGCTGAAAAGCGGCGCGTGGTATGTGGTCGGGCGCGTCGAGCCGGATGTGCGCATCTACCGCATTTCGCGCATTCTCGAATTGAGCTTGCTGGACGAGACGTTCGAGCGCCCGCCCGCGTTCGATCTTGCCAGTTACTGGCAAGACAGCACGCAGCGTCTCTCCGAAGAAATACACGCGAGCGAAGCGACACTGCGTCTGTCGCCTTGGGGCGTGCGGATGCTCGACATTTTCACGTCGCCGTTCGCGCGTTCGGCGGCGATCATCGGCGAGCCGGATCCGATCGATGGTTGGCGCACCGTGACGCTGCCCGTCGGCTCAGTGAGGCAGGCGTGCGCGGAGTTGCTGCGCTTCGGCACCGAGGCCGAAGTGTTGGCGCCACCCGAGTTGCGCGCGCACATGTCGGAGGTTGCGGCGGCACTGCATCGCCGTTACGCGCAATGACGGCGCATCGGCACCCGTCGCACACGCGCTCATACGGTGCGTGAGATGACCGGCATACGGCAACAATGCGACTCGATTCACGGCGACGGCATACACGCTGCATACAGTTTGCCCGCGAATAAAACTCCAATTCCCAAGGGCAAAAAACATGTCACACGCTGCAGCCAGCAACCGGGTCCGAATCTACCGGCGTTGCCGCAGACCTCGTCGCTGACGTACAAGGGTTTGACGATCAACCTGACCAAGCAGAGCTTCGGCGGCGACCAGACCGGCGCGGTCATGATCTCGAAGTTCATCAAGCCGGGAACGGTGTCGACGGTGCAGTACAACCATTATTCGATGCTCAAGAGCATCGAAGACATCTTCCAGCTGGACCACCTCGGTTATGCGGGCCAGGCCGATCTCGTCGGGTTCGGCGGCGACATCTTCACGAACCTGTAAGCGACTCGATGCTGTTTCCTGCAATGCGATTGACCACGCTCTTCGGCGCGCAATGGGCGGGGCTCGCTGCGCTGCTTGCTGCAGCACTGCTGCCCGTTGCCGCGGTGGCTGCCGCTGCGGCCGACACGAAGCCTGTCTATAGCGATGCCGCCGCGCTCGGCAAGCTGATCTTCTTCGATGCTTCGTTGTCCGCCTCGGGCAAGATGTCGTGCGCGAGCTGCCATAGCCCGTCGCACGCGTATGGGCCGCCCAACGGGCTCGCGGCGCAGTCGGGTGGGGCGGACATGCACTCGCAAGGCACGCGCGCCGTGCCGAGCCTGCGCTACGTGCTGAACCGTACGCCGATGTGGAGCCACGCGCAGGCGGCGAGCCTGTCCGAGCGTCTGAGTGAGACGGACAACGCGCCGGTGGGCGGTTTCGGTTGGGATGGCCGCTTCAACCGTCTGCACGATCAGGCGAGTTTCCCGCTGTTCAATCCAAACGAGATGGCCAACAAGGACCCGGCGGCCGTGCTCGCGAAACTGGAGCAGGCGCCGTACGCGGCGCGCTTCAAGGAAGTGTTCGGCCAGAACATCTTCGTCGATCGCGCCAAGGCGTTCACCCAAGCCATGTATGCGATCGAGCGCTTCGAGCTCGAAGACCCGAGTTTTCATCCGTACAGCAGCAAGTTCGACTACTATCTGGAGGGTAAATTGCAACTAACGGCACAAGAATTGCGAGGCAAAAAACTGTTCGACAATCCGGCGGCCGGCAATTGCGCCTCCTGCCATATCGATCAGATGGGCGTCGACGGCTCTCATCCGCTGTTCACCGACTTCAATTTCCAGGCGCTCGGCGTGCCGCGCAATCCCGAGTTGCGGGCGAATGCCGATCCGAAGTACTTCGATATGGGCTTATGCGGTCCGCTGCGGACCGATCAGTCGAGCGACAAGAGCAATTGCGGGCTCTTCAAATCGGTGTCGCTGCGCAATACGGCGACGCGGCAGGTGTTCTTCCACAACGGCCGGTTCCATACGCTGAAGGACGCATTGCGCTTCTACGTGCAGCGCGACACCAATCCGGCGAAGTGGTATCCGAAAGACCCGCACGGCAAGGTCGACAAATTCAACGATTTGCCGGTCGCGCTGCGCGTCAACGTCGATACGACCGACGAGCCGCTCACACGCAAAGCCGGTGAACGCCCAGCCTGGTCGGAGCGCGATATCGACGACGTCGCCGCTTTCCTGGCGACGCTGAACGACGACTACGTGCTGAAGCCGAAGCCATCGCACTGAAGCGCAAAAGAAGAAGGGCCGGCCGCGATTCATAAGACGAATATCGGTCTTTCTGGGTCTAATTTGGGGGCAGAGCTATAATGGCCGGATCCCCTTTTTTTTCCCGTCCTCCGTTATGAGCCGGTTACTTTGCCTGATCGTGCTTTCGCTCGGCCTGATGCAGACCGCGACGGCCGACGAAAACACCGACCGAATGTCCGCGTATCTGACGCAAAAATTCGGTCTGGCAAAGGAAAAGGCTCAAAAGATTTCCGACGCGGTGCAATCGGCCGCCTCGAAGTATTCCCTCCCGCCTGCGCTCCTGCTGGCGATCATCTCGATCGAATCCCGCTTCAAGGAAAAGGCCAAGGGCGCCAACGGCGCGACCGGGCTGATGCAGGTCGTGCCGGACGCGCATCGGGGACTGTTGAGGAACGTCAAGGACCTCACCGAGCCGACCGCGAATATCGAGGTGGGCTCGGCGATTCTGTATGGCTATATGCGCTCGGCGAACGGCGACATGAACGCCGCGCTCAAGAGCTACGGCGGATCGCAAGCGTACGCGCAGAAAGTGAGCTTGCGTGTCGAAGACTTCGCGGCGGTCGCCCCGTCGCAAGACGCTGCCCAGCAAGCGGACGCGCAGTCCGGCATGTGCGCGGCGCGACCGACGTCGGACCGTTGCGCGGCGCCGGGCAATTGGGCCAATGCGTTCACCGTCCCGGCCGTCAATAGCGCCGGGTTGAACGGCGTAGCTACGTCGGCGACGGGACTTCCCGCGACATCACGCTAAGCGACATTCCGTCTCTTTTCCCGCCGCGGCGTCGCAGCTGCGGTCATGCATTGTCACGTCCCCTAAGCGCCCCGCTGCGCGCTTTTTACGCACAGTTGCCAACCGCTCTACAATGCATTCCCATTCGCGCTGACGCAGCGCCTCTTTCGATCGACCATGTTGACCTCGCTCTCCAGAATCACAGCCGCCGCGTGTGTCGGCCTGCTGACCCTTGCCGCCTGTAGCAGCACGCCGCAGCCGAAATTCCAGCAGGAATTGTTCGAAACGGGCGCGAGCCCGTACGCGCGCAATTTCAATTCGAGCACGACGGATAGCTGCGAGGCCGCGCGCCGCGCGCTGTTGAGCCAGGGCTATCTGACGACGATGACGCGCAACGACACCGTCGACGGCACCAAGAACTTCCAGCCGACCGGCGATACCCACGTGGTCGTCGAATTTCACGTGGTCTGCACGCCGGGAGAAGAGGCGAGCGACACAAGCATCGTCTACGTCAATGCGGTGCAGAACGGCTTTGCGCTGAAGAAAAGCGATACGTCGGCGAGTGTCGGGCTGAGCGTGCTGGGTTCGTTGTCGCTGCCGATCCGCTCGAACAGCGATGCGATGGTCAAGATTTCGAGCGAGACTATTCCGTCTGGAAAGTTCTACGACCGGTTCTTCGGGCTCGTCGGCCACTATCTGCAAACGGTGGTGCGCACGCAGCCAGTCGCCAATAACCGCATCGAGACGCGCCTCTTGCCGGTACCGGTCGAAGTGACGGCGCTGCCGCCCGTTCCCGAGATGCCCGACGCGATCGGCAAGGCGGCGTCCGTGCAACCGGCGAGCGGAGCTGCCGTAGCGCCCTGATCCATCCGCGGGAGTTCGCGCTGTCGAGGCTGGTCAAGACCCGATCAACCTTCGATCTCATCGCGATGCATCACTTATCCTATGTCTTTTACTTCAGATGTATACATATGTAGTAATAGTTAACAAGGGTTAACCCCTTCTGTGGATAACTCCCGAATGTTGTGTCACATCAACGTCATGCAAACTCCAAAACCCTGCGGATCACGTCTGTAGAAAAACTACCATGTCGGGATAACTTTGACGGGGCTTGCCTCGCGAGCGGTCTTATCAAGATTCCACCCACAGGCTGTTCCATGCGCTATCCCAAAGTTATTCATAGGGAAATGTGGATAACTCGCGTTTGAAGTCGTTTCTCCAACGGTTGCCGGGCAAATTATTCAACTCGTCCAAGCGCTCGCCAGCGTACAGACCGCCCCCCGCCAGACGCGCACATTGAAGACGGACGGTACAAAGATTGCGTCTCTCTTTTTGCAAGCGCAACTGTTGCTATTTAGTCAAAACCATTTCGACAACGCCCGATCCAGGCATAGAGTTAAAGTGTTTTCTGAAGTTATTGGTGCAGTGCGGGGGTGTGTAATGAAACGCAGAACAGCACGACAGCTTGTCCGTCTCCTCTCGGATATCCGACATGCCACCCATTGCAGCACGCTGCGGGCGGCAGCCACCAACCGGACCATCGCGCTAGCATCCTCTGAACACGAAGCGGACGTCGCCGACGGCGACGACAACACCGACGCCACGCGCGACGCGCATCAGGACAAGCCCGCCCGGAGCAGATCATGAGAACGGCAAGCGAACAGTCGCTGCGGTTTCTGGTCGAGAAATGGCTCGCGCCGGAGCCTTCAGCGCCGGTTCATGTCACCGAATTCAGCCGCACTCGCCTGGGAGGCCGGCGTTATGTGCGCGTCGAGACTTCGCTTCAGGCGGGCTCACGCGGGCTGTTCTTCTTTCGTCACGACGACGGCTGCTGGTGTGTGTTTCCGCCGACCGCCGATACATCGGCTTTGCTTGCGCATCCGCGGGCGGCCTGAGGGCGGTAGGCAGCCCGACGACACCGGCCGCCTGCGCAAATACCTCGCACGCTTCGGCGTCGAATGCGGCGACTGGCTCCGTCCTCAAGACGACGCGTGAGGCATGCATTCACGCCTGCGTCGCCACGCCGGCATCACCTGACACACGATCAAACCCGTGAGCATCAGCGCGCATCCGAACAGCGCGCGCGCCGTCAGTGTTTCGCCGAGCACGAGCCACGCCGCAAGCGCGGCGAACACGCCTTCCATGCTGAAGATCACCGCCGCGTGCGACGGCGCCGCATGTCTTTGCGCGACCACCTGAATCGTGTAAGCGACGCCGACCGACAGCGCCCCGCCGTACAGGATGGTCGGCGCGGCGCGGACGATCACCGCGAAGCTGATTGGTTCGATGGCGAGACCGACAACGAGGCATACGAGCCCGCACGTCACGAACTGCACGAGCGCGAGCATCAGCGTGTCGTGGCGCAGCGCGAAACGTCCGACCAGCATCATCTGAATGGAGATCACGAGCGCGCCGGCAAGCTGATACCAGTCGCCGTACAGCATCGAAAAATGTTCGTTGACGCTCAGGAAATACATGCCCACGGCCGCGAGCGCCGCACCGAGCAACGTGCTGATTCCCGTGCGATGTTTGAACAGCACGCCCAGCAGCGGCACGATCACGACGTACAGCGAACTGATGAAACCCGCGTTGGCGACCTTCGTGTATTGGAGACCGATCTGCTGCAGTGAAATCGAGGCGGCCAGCACTACACCGAGCAGCGCGCCCGCGCCGAGTAGCTCACGTGCGCCACCGGGTTCGCGCTTCGACAGTTCGGCGAGTGCGGAGCGCCGCACGCAAACGATCAGCGTCAGCACGACGAGCGCGCCGAGCAGGAAGCGCAGGCCGGTGAAGAGAAACGGTCCGATCGCATCGAGACTCAGGCGTTGCGCGACGAACGCGGAACCCCAGATTATCGCGGCAATCAGCATTAGCACATTGGCACGCAGGTGTTGGCGGGTTTCGGCTTTCAAAGGTGGTCTTTCTAATTCGGTTGTTGTGACGGGCAGGCGTCGATTTTATCCGCGTGCGCGGAAGTGGCTGGCGTCGTATCCGACCAAGGTGTTCACGCCCCACACCTATTCGACGATCGACGAGTTGCGCGATGTGCTCGGCGAAATTCGCCGCAATGGCTACGTGGTCACCGACCAGCAACTGGAGTTGGGCGTGCGCGGTGTCGCGGTGCCGCTGTGCGACCGGCATGGTTCGGTCGTGGCGGCGATCAGCGTCAGCATGCCGATCGGACAGGAGTCGGCCAATGCCGCGCTACACCGGGTGTTGCCGACCCTTTTGGAGAACGCCAGCCTGCTGCGCAACGTCGTTTGAGGCGGTCTAGGTGAATCCCCTGGTATGGGGTGCTTAATGGGTGAAAGCGGGCCGAAAGCAAGCTGTCTCCCGGAAAATACATATCGAGTTTTGGGCATGACAAACCGCCTACACTGGGTAATACTCTCCCGCGGGGAGCGGGAAGGCGCCTCAAGCCCTGTCTGCTTCACCGTGCAGCTTATTCATTCACATTGACTCAGTCGTCCAGGTTTGGGGAACAACACATGAAAAAAGTTATCGTCTCGCTCGCAGCCGCTTCGATCGCGCTGGTTTCTGTTCAAGCTTTCGCACAAGCGTCGGACGCAGCACCGGCTGCTGCAGCAAGCGCGCCGAAGAAGCATCACGTCAAGAAGCTGAACACGCACGGCAAGCGCGCTCCGGTTTCGGCAGCCGCTTCGGCAGCTGGCACGAACGACAAGGGCACGCAAAACTAAGCTGCCGCCCGATTCTTCGGGCCAGCTTCGCCGGTCGATCGCACGGCGCCGCTAGCCGGCGAGTGCAGCACGATCCGGATAAAGGCGTCGCAAGCAAAAAGGCCAGAGCACGAGCTCTGGCCTTTTTGCATTTCGGGCAGGTTTGTTGCGGCGATTAGCCGGCAAGGCCGCGCTTGATGACTTCGTTCAGCAGACCGGTCATCCCTTCGGGATGGGTCGCGGCGCGCTCTTTCAGTTCGGTCACCAGATCGCCGTTCAGCTTGCAAGCAAACGCGACGAGGCCTTGCGCCTGATCGAGCTTGCGCTGTTCGCGGCGATCGAGCTTCGGGTCGGCCGCGGCGGCTTTGCCGAAACGGTCGGCGGTCGACAGCTTCATTGCGTTGTTCAGCTTGAGTGCCTTGTTCTTTTCAAGGTCAGTCTTTTTCATCGACATACGGAAGGCCTCTGCCAGATAAGTAATCCCGCATTGTACGCACCGCGCCGGACGTCGCGCGAGCGCGCGACGTTTGGGTTCCGCGCGCACGGATTGGCACGCGCATCCAGAACCGGGATGAACCTCGAGCTAGGTTCGAACGGACTGGCCCGGCACGGCAGCCACGCTGTCCATCAGCGCGCGCATTCTTTGCCAATGGGTGCCTTCCCAGAACACGCGACGGCAAACGTCGCAGGTAACGAATTGCGCATGCCGTTCCAGCACACCGTCGGGCGCACGCGTGCCGACTTCTTCCTTGGGGATGCGCCGCAGCGGCACATTGCACATCAGGCATAAGCGGAACGGTTGCGCGCTGCCAGCCAGATCGAGCCGTTCAAACACTTCGCGCAATTGTTCGCGCGGCCTGAGCGTGCGAATGTAGCAGCCATGCGTGATGCTGCGGCGTTTCAATAACTCGCGGTCGCGTGTCAGGACGATGCGCTGCTGCGCGGCGGCGAGCGCTTCGATGTCGGCGTCGGGAAAGTGGTTGTCGTACAGCGTATCGAAGCCGGCGAGCCGCAGAAGCGGCGCTAGACCGCCCAGATGCGCGTCGGCGATGAAACGCACCACGCGCAGCGGACGTTCGCGCACGCGCAGGAGCGGCTGGATATCGAGCGCTTCAAACTTCGGATAGACGGCTATGCGATCGCCGTCCGCGAGAGGATGATTGAAACCGACCGACTCGCCGTTGACCAGAATCAGCTCGACCTCGGTGTGCGGCACGCCGAGCACTTCGATCATGTGCTTCGCGGTGGCGCCCGGCGCACAGGCGTAGCTGAACGCGCGCCGGCGCAGCGGCCGGGCGAGAAAATCGTTCAGCTCCTCGTAGAAGCGGAATGTCGCGGTCACCATCACCGCAGTATCGCACCGTGTTTCTTTGCGCGCTGTCCTGCACGTGTCGCATGGGTGTGTTTTACTTCCAGTTCTTTAGAAGACGGAGCGACAGATGGACATCGGTTTTATCGGTCTCGGCGAGATGGGCGCCGCGATGGTTGCAAACATGTTGAAAGCCGGGCATCAGGTGCGCGTGTGGAACCGCTCACCGGAGCGCGCGCAGCCGCTCGCCGACGCAGGCGCGCGGGTCGTCGCGACGCCGGCCGAAGCGTTTGCGGGCGACGCCGTGTTCTCCATGCTCGCCGACGATAGCGCCTTGCGCGAGGTCATCACCGCTTCGTTGCTGGAAAACGCTCCGCGCGGGCTGATCCACGTGAACATGGCGACGATCTCGGTGGCGCTGGCCGAGGAACTGGCGACGGCGCACGCGTCGCGCGGCGTCAACTACGTCGCCGCGCCGGTGCTGGGCCGGCCCGATGTCGCGGCGGCGGGCAAGCTGACCATCGTGGCGGGCGGACCGGCCGAATCGATCGACCGCGTTCAGCCGATTTTCGATGTGATCGGCCAGAAGACCTGGCGCATCGGTTCGCTGCCGCAGCAGGCGAATGTTATGAAGCTCGCCGCTAACTTCATGCTCGGCGCGGCGGTCGAGACGCTCGGCGAAGCGGCCACCCTGGTGACCGGGCACGGCGTCGCCATGCAGGATTTCCTCGACGTCATCACGAGCGGCCTGTTTCCGGGGCCGGTCTATTCCGGCTACGGCAAGCTGATCGCGGAGCAGCGCTACGAGCCGGCGCTGTTCAAGGCGCGTCTCGGTCTGAAAGACATTCGTCTCGCGCTGGCCGCTGCCGACGCCGTGACGACGCCGCTGCCGATCGCCAGCGTGGTGCGCGACAGCCTGATCGAAGCCGTGGCTCACGGCGACGGCGAGAAGGATTTCGCGGTGCTGGGCCAGGTTGCCGCACGGCGAGCCGGGCGCTAAGACCAACTGACAGGCGGCACTGAAGGACGAGGGCGGGCATAATAGCCGCCCGATCCCTTATCCCACCTGATTCCCATGAGTCTGCATACTTGGTGGCTATTCGTCGCCACTGTCTTCGTCGTTTCCGCGATTCCCGGTCCGAACATGCTGCTCGTGATGACGCACGGCGCCCAGCACGGCCTGCGCCGCTCCAGCGCGACCATGGCGGGTTGCCTGTCGGCGCTGGTGCTGATGCTGGCGGTGTCGGCGGCGGGTCTCGGCGTGTTTCTCGAGGCGTGGCCGACCATGTTCAACGCGCTGCGGATGATCGGCGCGGCTTACCTCGTGTATCTCGGCGTCAAGGCGTGGCGCGCGCCGGCTGACGAAGCCGCCGCCGGCGACGCCGACGAACTGGCCGCGAAGCCCGCGCGCTCGCGCTTCGCGCTGTTTCGCAACGGCTTTCTCGTCGCGGGCAGCAATCCGAAGGCGATTCTGTTCGCCGCGGCGCTGTTGCCGCAATTCATCGACGCCGCGCAGCCCAAGCTGCCGCAGTTCGGCGTGCTCGTCGCCACTTTCGCCGTGATCGAGGTGAGCTGGTATCTGGTCTACGCGGGATTCGGCACGCGCATCGGCGCGAAGTTGAAGAGCCGTAGCGTCGCCCGGATGTTCAATCGTCTGACGGGCGGCGTGTTCGTCGGCTTCGGCGCGATGATGGCGCTGATGCGCCACTGACCGCAAGGCACAGCGCCACGTCAACGGAGGCGGCGAGACATTTAGCGATGTGTTGCGTATTTGCAACATCGAGGGTCTACCCTAATTTGCATGTTGCGCCGCACCAAGCCGTTTGCTATAGTTTGTCTTGTCTCCTCCATGTCTCCTCTGATATGGATTCAGCCCGCCAACTTAGGCGGGCTTTTTTTTGCCTCGAATTTCCGGTTCCCAGAAAAGACAAAGGCGGCTGACCCTTGCGCGGGGCAGCCGGCTTTGTTGCGTCAGGACCGAACTTAGAACTTGTACGAGACGGCGAGGAACGAAATGATCGGGTCGGCCTTCAGCTCCGCCTTCGACACACCCAGTTCCGTGCCGTCCGCCGCCTTGATGATGACCGACGAGGTCGTCTTCAGCGGAATGTAGGTGACCGATGCCACGAGGCCCCAGTGATCGGTGGTGTTGTACGCGAGGCCGCGTTGAACACGGGCGCCCATGACGACGACGCTTTCGCCGACACCTGCGTCTGACCCGGTTTGCCCGCGCCGGCGGCCAGCACCGCGCCGAGGTTGTTCTGCGTCGACTGGATGAAGTTCTGGCTCAACTGAACGTCGGAGAACCAGTTGTACGACACGCCGATGCCGACAAACGGCCGAAAATGCGCCGTCGGCGCATTGAAGTAGTACTGGAACAGCAGCGCCGGGCTCCACTGGCGCACGCTCTTGACGATCGGATTGGCCTGCGGATCGCCCAGATCCTGCTGGCCGAGCGCGCCGGCCGGTCCCGGTGGTTTGATGGTGCCGTGCCCACAGATCTTGAAGACCGGCGGCACGCCCGCCACCGTCGTCACGGCGACTTGAGCCACTTCGGCGTGTACGTCATCGCTGTCGCGTCGATGTTCAGTTGCACCACTTCGCCGCTACCTCGCCACCCAGGAAGGAAATTTGAGGGGCGCGCATTTAAAACAAAAAGGCCGGTCTGCAAAGACCGGCCTTTCAATTTATTGACGGCGAATTGCCGTCCGTAATTTCAAGTGGGATTAGCGTTTCAAGCCGCTTTCTTCAGCGGTGCCGATTGCGAGGTTCATGCACTGGATCGCCGCGCCCGACGCGCCCTTGCCCAGGTTGTCCAGACGCGCGACGGTCACGAAGCGCTCTTCGTTGCCGAACACGAACAGGTCGACCCGGTTGGTATCGTTGTTCGCCTGCACGTCGAAGAAGCCGCTGTCGAGGTTCGCTTCCGCGTCGAACGGTGCGACGTGCACGAAGGCCTCGCCCGCGTAGTACTCGGCGAACAGCGCCTGCACGTCTTGCGGCGTGGCTTTCTTCGCCAACTGGTTCGGCGAGAAGAAGGTGGTGACCGCGAGACCCTTGTAGAAATCGCCGACGATCGGCGTAAAGATCGGCGCCGACTTCAGGCCCGTATGCGCGGCCATTTCCGGCAGATGCTTGTGCGTGAGACCGAGCGCGTACGGACGCGGGCTCTTGAGCTTGTCGTTACCGCCGGCTTCGTAGTCGGCAATCATTTTCTTGCCGCCGCCGCTGTAGCCGGTGATCGAGTAAGCGTGCGCGGCGAACTCGGGCGCCACCACGCCGGCTTCGACCAGCGGACGCATGGCGAGCACGAAGGCCGACGCATGGCAGCCCGGCACGGCAATGCGTTTCGCCGTGCGCAGACGCTCGCGTTGCGAGCGGGCCAGTTCGGGCAGGCCGTAAGCCCAGTCGGCGGATGTGCGAAACGCGGTGCTGGCATCGATCAGCACGGTGCGATCGTTCTCGACCAACGAAGCGGATTCGCGCGAGGCGACATCGGGCAGGCACAGGAATGTGACGTCCGACGCGTTGATGAGACGACGGCGCTCTTCGAGGTCTTTGCGCTTCGCTTCTTCGATACGCAGGATCTCAACGTCGGCGCGTTGCGACAGGTATTCAAAAATCTTCAGGCCGGTCGTGCCTTCCTGTCCGTCGACAAAAACTTTCGTGCTCATCTCGCTCTCACTGGCTTGCTGGAAACGGGGCGCGACACCGCGCCGGAACGTCATTTTAAGACGTGACGGCGCCAGACGTGCAAAAGGGGTGAAAAAACGACGATGCGCGCCGAATATGACATCGGCGTGACCCGTTATGCGGCAGATGCAAGCCGATGCCGGCCGATCGCGGCAATCCGCGCGTCAGCGGGCCGCGGCGATCCAGCGCGCCGTGACTGCGGCGACGCGCGCGCCGAACATCCGCGCTGTTTCGAGATCGCCGGCGGGCGGTGCTTCTTCCGGCGACGCGTCGGCCGGTGACTGCGTGAGCAGGCCGGTAGAGCCGCCCACATAGTTCAGGTCGTTGCGGGTCGCCGCCTTGGTGTTGGACGGCATCATGCCGGTGCCCGCCCAGATCATGCCGTGCTGCATGGCCAGCGTGACGAAGTACTGGATCGTCGAGAACTTGTCGCCGTTCATGGTCGCGGAGTTGGTGAAGCCGGCCGCGATCTTGTCCTTCCATGCCTGCTCGAGCCACGGCTTCGAACTCGCATCGGCGAATTTCTTGAAGTCGGCGGAGGGGCCGCCCATGTAGGTCGGCGCACCAAAAATGATGGCGTCGGCCGCGGCCAGTTCGGCCCAGGCTGCATCGTCGATCTCGCTGACCGGCATCAGTTTCGCATCCGCGCCGGCTTCGAGGGCGCCCGACAGCACGAACTCGGCGGCTTTCTTCGTGTGGCCGTAGCCGCTGTGATAAACGATGACGATCTTCGACATGAGACTCTCCAGCAAAGTGAAAAGACGATGGGTCGGGCACGGCAATGGTGCGCATCTGCCGGTGTGCGACGGCGGCAAGCATGTCGCACACTGCCAGGCCGCACATTAGCGTGCGCGGATGACAGAATTTCCGCGCGGGCGGCAATACGACGCAAGCCGTAAGCCAGCCACAGCGGCGCGGTTTGCACGCAACGCGCTGCGATGCGATGCGATGCGCGAGGCTAGCGCCCGTAATTGACCACCATTCGCGCAAAGCCGAGCGTGGCGGTGCCGATCTCATGATCGAACATCAGCGCGGGACGGCCTTGCGCGAGGCGCAGGTCGACGGTGCTGAGCGCGTAAACGGTGACGATGTAGCGATGCGGTTTCCCTGGCGGCGGACAGGGACCGCCATAGCCGTCGGTATCGAAATCGTTGCGCGCTTCGACCGCGCCGAGTTTGCTGAGGAAGCCGGAAGAACTCGCATTCTCCGGCAAGCTGCTGACCGTCGCCGGAATGCCTGCCACCGACCAGTGCCACCAGCCGCGGCCCGGCGCATCCTGATCGAACATGGTGACGGCGAAGCCGCGCGTGCCGGGCGGCGCGTCGTGCCACGAAAGTTGCGGTGAGCGGTTGCCGCCTTTGCAGTCGTCCTGATTGAAAACTTGAGCGTCCGCCACGCTGCCGCCCGCGCGGAAGCTGGTGCTGGTCAGCGCAAACGCGCCTTCGGCAAAAGCATGGGGGCCTTGCGCGGCCAGTAGCGCGAGGCCCAGCATGACGCAGGGAAACGACGGCAGACGGCGGAACGGCGAAGCAATCGAAACAACCAGGCAACGCGAGCGCATGTGCCGGTTCTCCTGTGAGGGCGCGAGGCGGTTGTCCTCGCGATGGTTATTGTCCCTATTTTGTGCCTCAAGGTCGATTCAAGTCTAACATTAGCTCTACGACGCATCATTGTTGCGGTCTGTTGGAATTTGCAGACCAGAATCGGCTATAGTCGGAGGAATTTTCCGCGCGGAGATAGGCCGCGCCCTCACCTGTTTCAGTAGCTAGAATCCATAAGACATGTCGGAAGTTTTGCAGAGTGGTTTATCTGTCGAGGGGAGGGCAATGCAAGATCCAGTTAGGGTCGTGGTCGCTGACGACCATCCGGTTATTCTGTTCGGCGCCGAACAGGCTTTGCTCAAGTTTCCCGGTCTGCAGGTCGTCGCGCGTGCGCGACAGTCAACCGAATTGATCAAGGTGCTGCAAACCATTGCCTGCGACGTGCTCGTCACGGATCTGGCAATGCCAGGCGGTCAATATGGCGACGGGTTGCCGCTGATCGGCTATCTGCGCCGCAATTTCCCCAAGCTTCCCATCGTCGTCCTGACGATGCTCGAGAACGCCGCGTTGCTCAAGCGGCTGAGCGAACTCGGCGTGACGTCCGTCGTCAACAAGTCGGACGATCTCAGCCACATTGGGCTCGCGGTGCAGCACGTCAGCCGCAATCTCGAATATATGAGCCCGTCGGTCAAGGCGTCGCTCGATACATTGCGCATGAATGCCGGTGGCAAGAACGACGAAGTGATGCTGTCGAAACGCGAACTGGAAGTGGTGCGCCTGTTCGTGTCGGGCATGACGATCAAGGAGATCTCGGAGCACCTTAACCGCAGCATCAAGACCATCAGCACGCAGAAGAACACCGCCATGCGCAAGCTCGGCATCGAACGGGATTCCGAGTTGTTCCAGTACGCACAGAGCAATGGCTTGCTGAACCTGTCGTCGCATTCAACCGAAGACAAAAGCGGAGTGTCTTAAAGTCGAACACAAGACTTAAGGCAAAAATAGAAAAGGGCGCCTGTCGATGAGACAGGCGCCCTTTTTATTCGATCCGTGCGAGGCGGAGAGGCTTACTGCGGCGTCGAGGTTGCGCCGCCGTGCGCCGCCGACCATTCAGCCGGTGCGTGCAGGAATTTTTCCACTTCGTCGAGCGTCTTGGTGTCGAAGTACTTGTTTTCCTTCGCGACGCGCAACACGTCCCACCACGTGGCAAGCGCGTGCAGATCGACGTCGATGTCTTTCAGCACCGACACGCTTTCCTTGAAGATGTTGTAGTGGAACAGCACGAAGCAGTGGTTCACCGTGGCGCCGGCGGTGCGCAGCGCGTTGATGAAGTTGATCTTGCTGCGGCTGTCCGTCGTCAGGTCTTCCACCAGCAGCACGCGTTGACCTTCGGTCAGCAGGCCTTCGATCTGCGCGTTACGGCCGAAACCCTTCGGCTTCTTGCGCACGTATTGCATCGGCACCATCAGGCGATCGGAGAGCCATGCCGCGAACGGGATGCCGGCGGTTTCGCCACCGGCGACGGCGTCGATCTGCTCATAGCCGACGTCGCGCAGAATCGTGGTCTCGGCCATTTCCATCAGGCCGCGGCGCACGCGCGGATACGAGATCAGCTTGCGGCAATCGATATAAACCGGGCTCGCCCAGCCGGACGTGAAAATGTACGGTTTCTCCGCGTTGAAGTGCACTGCTTGCACTTCCAGCAGCATTTTGGCGGTCGTGTCGGAGATCGTCTGGCGATCGAAGCCTGTCATGGGCGGGATCCTTGGGTGTGAGCGGGGAGAAGCGGGTGCGGGGCCCGGTGGCGCAGCTAGCGTGGTATGCCGCGCCATGTTGGGCGGAATACGCGGCTGGTCAGTGGAGTGCAGGCCGGTTTTTGCTGCGCGCGTAGGCCGACATTTTACCCGAAACGGACCATTCCGAGGAGGCTGTCGTGCGTGGCCGCGGTGAATGACGGTCATAACGGGCGCAGCGGGCGGGCTTGCCTCGGACCGAACGGTTGCGCCGGGCGCTCGCCTCGACGAGCGCTTTTTGGTTCGCTTGTGAGCCGTCAGGGACGCCTTTACACTCACGCGAATTTCTCGGGCGCTTGCCGCCGTTGCCGCCGATTCGACCTACGGAATGCTTTCAATGAACGCCGCTCCCGCCACCACCGACCCCCTCGCATCCGTGAGAAATGGCTATGCCGGCCGGGCGTTGATCGCCTCGGTGCTCGGCTACGCGATGGACGGTTTCGATCTGCTGATCCTCGGCTTCATGCTGCCGGTGATTGCCGCCGATCTGCATCTGAGTTCCGCACAGGCCGGCTCGCTCGTCACCTGGACGCTGATCGGCGCGGTGGCGGGCGGGTTGATCTTCGGCGTGCTGAGCGACTATTTCGGCCGCGTGAGCATGCTGACGTGGACGATCCTGATCTTCGCCGTGTTCACCGGCTTGTGTGCGCTGGCCCAAGGCTATGCCGATCTGCTGGCTTACCGGACCCTTGCCGGGATCGGTCTTGGCGGCGAGTTCGGCATCGGCATGACGCTGGTGGCCGAAGCGTGGCCGGCGTCGCAGCGGGCGCGCGTGTCGTCGTATGTCGGCTTGGGATGGCAAGTCGGCGTGTTGGCGGCGGCATTGCTGACGCCGCTGCTGTTGCCGGTGATCGGCTGGCGCGGCATGTTCGCGCTCGGCCTGTTGCCAGCGGTGGTGTCGTTCTTCGTGCGGCGCCGCGTCGAGGAACCGGCGCTCTTTACCGAGCGCGTGGCGCGCGGCATGCGCAAGCTGCCGCTGAAATTGCTGGTGGCGGACGGCCGCACCACGCGCGCCAGCATCGGCGTGGCGATTCTCTGTTCGGTCCAGAACTTCGGCTACTACGGTCTGATGATCTGGCTGCCGAGCTATCTGTCGAAAACCTTCGGCTATTCGCTGACCAAATCCGGACTGTGGACCGCCGCGACGGTTTGGGGCATGGCGTGCGGCATCTGGCTGTTCGGCATCGCCGCCGACCGCTTCGGCCGCAAACCGACCTTTCTGTTCTACCAGGCTGGCGCGGTGGTGATGGTGTTCGTCTACGCTCACCTGAGCACACCGATGGCGCTCCTGATCGGCGGCGCGGCGATGGGCGTGTTCGTCAACGGCATGATTGGCGGTTACGGTGCGCTGATCTCCGAGCTTTATCCGACCGATGCACGCGCCACTGCGCAGAACGTGCTGTTCAATGTCGGGCGCGCGGTGGGCGGTTTCGGGCCGGTGGTTGTAGGCGCTCTGGCCGCGCGCTACTCATTCGGCGCGGCGCTCGCTTTGCTCGCGTCGATCTACCTGCTCGACATCTTCGCGACGCTCTTCCTGATTCCCGAACGACGCGGCGCCGAACTCGAGTGAGCGCGAACGGCCCGTCCGTGACCTGCGGATGACAAACCGCAAGAAGGCCGCCGCATGCGGCGCTGCAGCATTGCCGGGGCGCGGTTTCGCCGATGGCGAGCAGTGTTAACCACTTAGTGCATCGACTCATCCGGGGTGTACACTAACCGCCCCGCGACGCACTCCGCATCGTCCTGTGCTCCAACGAGGTTCGACGCCGCGCTCAACAGGCGCATGCGCAAATCGCCTCGATCGAGTATCCATTCGATAGATGCACGCGACGTTGGCGATGCGGTGTGCCGGGCCCAATTACTTACGTCTCGCAGGCCAAAAAATGGACGAACAACTTAAGCAAAGCGCTCTCGCCTACCACCAGAATCCGAAACCCGGCAAGATATCGGTTACGCCCACCAAACCGCTATCGAACCAACTCGATCTTTCGCTGGCGTACTCGCCGGGCGTCGCCGCGGCTTGTATGGCGATCTACGAGGAGCCGCTCGACGCGCAGAAGTACACTTCGCGCGGCAACCTCGTCGGCGTGATCACGAACGGCACGGCCGTGCTCGGGCTCGGCAACATCGGCCCGCTGGCCGCGAAGCCGGTGATGGAAGGCAAGGGCTGTCTCTTCAAGAAGTTCGCGGGCATCGACGTGTTCGACATCGAACTTGCCGAGTCCGATCCGGACAAGCTGGTCGAAGCGATCGCCATGCTCGAGCCGACGCTCGGCGGCATCAACCTCGAAGACATCAAAGCGCCCGAGTGCTTCTACATCGAGAAGAAGCTGCGTGAGCGCATGAAGATTCCAGTCTTCCACGACGATCAGCACGGCACCGCGATTATCGCTTCGGCGGCGATCCTGAACGGCCTGAAAGTGGTGGGCAAGAAGCTCGACGAAGTGAAGCTGGTGTGTTCAGGCGCGGGTGCGGCTGCTATTGCCTGTCTGGACCTGCTGGTGAACCTGGGCCTGTCGAAGAAGAACGTTCTCGTCGCCGACTCCAAGGGCGTGATCTACGAAGGCCGTGGCAACCTCGATCCGTCGAAGGAACGTTACGCGGCGAACACCGAAGCCCGCACGCTTGCTGACGCGATCCGCGGCTCCGATGTGTTCCTCGGCTGCTCGAGCGCCGGCGTGCTGAAGCCGGAAATGGTCGCCGAAATGGGCACCCAGCCGTTGATTCTCGCGCTGGCGAATCCGGAACCGGAAATCCGCCCGGAAGACGCGAAGAAAGTGCGTCCGGACTGCATCATCGCGACCGGCCGTTCGGACTATCCGAACCAGGTCAACAACGTGCTGTGCTTCCCGTTCATCTTCCGCGGCGCGCTGGATGTCGGTGCGACCACGATCACGGAAGAAATGAAGCTCGCCTGCGTGCGCGCCATCGCCGAGCTGGCCGAAGAAACCGATCAGGGCGATGAAGTCGCGAAGGCGTACGAAGGCCACTCGCTGGAATTCGGCCCCGACTATCTGATTCCGAAGCCGTTCGATCCGCGCCTGATCATCAAGATCGCGCCGGCCGTCGCGCAAGCCGCGATGGATTCGGGCGTCGCGACCCGTCCGATCAAGGACATGGACGCGTACCGCGAAGAACTCGGCACGACGGTGTATCGCACGGGCATGGTGATGCGTCCGGTGTTCGCGGCCGCGAAGTCGGAGCCGGCGCGTATCGTGTTCGCCGAAGGTGAAGACGAGCGCGTGCTGCGCGCCGCGCAGTTCGTGCTGCTGGAAAAGATCGCCAAGCCGATTCTGGTCGGCCGTCCGTCGGTGATCGAAATGCGTCTGAAGAAGATGGGCTCGAAGCTCAAGTGCGGCGACGACTTCGAGATCGTCGATCCGGAAGACGATCCGCGCTATCAGAAATCCTGGCAGGCTTACCACGAACTTGGCGCGCGCGAAGGCGTGACGCCGGACGTGGCGAAGGCCGCGATGCGCAAGTTCAACACGCTGATCGGCGCGATCCTCGTGCGCCTTGGTGAAGCGGACGGCATGATCTGCGGCATGATCGGCCAGTACCACGCGCATCTGAAGTTCATCGAGCAGGTGCTGGGCAAGGCGGACAACGTGCAGAACTTCGCCGCGATGAATCTGCTGATGCTGCCGGGCCGCAATCTGTTCATCTGCGATACGTACGTGAACGAAACGCCGACCGCCGAGCAACTCGCCGACATGACGATGCTGGCTGCGGGTGAGATCGAGAAGTTCGGTATCACGCCGAAGGTGGCGTTGCTGTCGAACTCGAACTTCGGCAGTGCGCCGTCGTCGTCGTCGCAACGCATGGCCGCGGCTCGGAAGTTGATTATCGAACGCGCGCCGTCGCTTGAGATCGACGGTGAGATGCATGGCGATGCGGCGTTGTCGGAAGCCGTACGCAAGGCTGCGTTCCCGGGCACGACGTTGACCGGCGAAGCCAACCTGCTGATCATGCCGAATGTGGAAGCGGCGAACATCACGTACAACCTGCTGAAGATGATCGGCGGCGAAGGCGTGACGGTCGGCCCGTTCCTGCTGGGCGCGGAAAAGCCGGTGCACATCCTGACGCCGGCTGCGACCGTGCGCCGGATCATCAACATGACGGCGGTGGCTTCGGCCAACGCACGCAAGGCAGTGAACGCGAAGTAATGCGGATGCTTTGAGATTTGGAGCGGCGCCTCGTCGAGGCGTTCGCGACGAGTCTGCGAACAAGCCACGGATGTTGTTTCCGTGGCTTTTTTACTGACGCATTCGTTGCACATGCGTCGTGCGTCCCGTCTCACAGCACGTAAAAAAGGCGGCCGTCCGTGAGGACAGCCGCCTTTTGTTTCAGACCGGCGAGCCGGTCAAGCCAGTCCGATCAAGCCGCGTGTTGCGTCTTTCCGGCCTCAGGCGAACGCCACCGCGCGAGCAACTCGTTCCATTTGACGCGCACGCCCTTCAGGTTGTTTTCCTTCACGTGACCGTACCCGCGGATGCCGTCCGGCAGATTCGCCAATTCGATGGCCAGCTCGCGCTTCTGCGCGGTCAGGCCGGCGATCAGTTCGCGCACCAGCGCTTCATACTCCCCGATCAACGCACGCTCGGTACGACGCTCTTCCGTCTTGCCGAACACATCGAGCGCGGTGCCGCGCAGGAACTTGAAGCGGGCCAGCACGTGCATCGCGCTGAAGACCCACGGGCCGTACTTCTTCTTCACCAGATGACCCTTGGCATCCTTCTTCGAGAACGTCGGCGGCGCGAGGTGAATGTGCAGCTTCCAGTCGCCTTCGAAATTCGACTTCAGTTTTTCGATGAACGCCGGATCGCTGTATAGACGGGCGACTTCGTACTCGTCCTTGTAGGCCATCAGCTTGTGCAGGTTTTTGGCAACCGCTTCGGTCAACGGCAACTGGCTGTCGATCGAATCGAGCGCTGACTCCGCCGCACGCACTTGCGACACCAACGCGCGATAACGGTCGGCATACGCGCTGTTCTGCCACGCGGTCAGGTACTCCGCACGCTTGTCGATCAGCGTGTCGAGCGCCTTCGGCGTGTGCAGCGAGATGATCTTGCTGCTCGCCGTTTCCGCAGCGGCACCACGTCCTTGCGATTGCGCGAGCTTGCGAACGCCGGCCAGATCGTGCGCGGCACGGCGGCCCCATTCGAACGCCGCGCGGTTTTTCTCGACCTGCACGTTGTTCAACTCGATGGCGCGCATCAACGACTGATACGTGAGCGGCACCCAGCCGCGTTGCCATGCGTAGCCGAGCACGAACGGATTCGTATAAATCGCATCGCCGAGCAGCGCGACCGCGAAGTGATTCGCGTCGACCGTATCGACACCGTCGTCGCCCGCGGCGGCGCGCACGTCAGCTTCCGTGCTAGTGCCCGGGAAGCGCCAGTTCGGGTTCTTGATGAGTTCGGCAGTCGGCGTATGCGCGCTGTTCAGCACGACGCGTGTGCGGCCCGCCTGCATGCGCGACACGCATTCGTCGCTGGCCGTGACGATCGCATCGCAGCCGATCACGAGACTCGCTTCGCCCATGGCGATACGGGTCGCGTGGATGTCGGCCGGATTCTTCGCGATCTGCACGTGGCTCATCACGGCACCGCCTTTCTGCGCGAGGCCGGTGACGTCGAGCACGGTGACGCCCTTGCTCTCCAGATGCGCGGCCATGCCGAGCAGCGCGCCGATCGTCACGACGCCCGTGCCGCCGACGCCTGTCACCAGCACGCCATACGGCCGCTCCATGGACGGTAAGTCGGGTTCCGGCACCGGCGGCATCGCGTCGCCGGCGAGGCCGGAAGCGGCCTTCGGCTTGCGCAACTGACCGCCCTCAACCGATACGAAGCTCGGGCAGAAACCGTTCACGCACGAGAAGTCCTTGTTGCAGGTGGACTGATTGATCTGGCGCTTCGTGCCGTACTCGGTGTCGAGCGGCTCGACCGACAGGCAGTTCGACTTCACCGAGCAATCGCCGCAGCCTTCGCACACGGCCTCGTTGATCACGACGCGGCGCGCCGGATCCGGATACGTGCCGCGTTTCCTGCGGCGGCGCTTCTCCGTCGCACAAGTCTGGTCGTAGATCAGGATCGTCGTGCCGGACACTTCGCGAAGTTGACGCTGCACCTCGTCGAGCTTGTCGCGATGATGGATGTCGATGCCCGGCGCGAGGCCGACGTTCGCCGAGTACTTCTCCGGCTCGTCGGTGACGATCACGATCTTCGTCGCGCCTTCGGCGGCGAGCTGGTGCGTGATCTGCGGCACGGTCAGCACGCCGTCGACCGGCTGGCCGCCGGTCATGGCGACCGCGTCGTTATAGAGAATCTTGTAAGTGATGTTGGCCTTCGACGCGATCGCCGCGCGAATCGCCAACAGCCCTGAGTGGAAGTAGGTGCCGTCGCCGAGATTGGCGAACACGTGCTTGTCGTTGGTGAACGGCGCCTGGCCGATCCACGCGACGCCTTCGCCGCCCATCTGGCTGAAGGTGCTGGTGCTGCGGTCCATCCAGACCGTCATGTAATGGCAGCCGATGCCGGCCATCGCGCGCGAGCCTTCCGGCACATTGGTCGACGTGTTGTGCGGGCAGCCCGAGCAGAACCACGGCTTGCGTTCGGCTTCGACGCGCGGCCGTGCCAGCGCCTTTTCCTTCGCTTCGATCACCGCGATGCGCGTGGCGATGCGAGCGCGGACATCGGACGGCAGATCGAATTTGTCGAGCCGCGTGGCGATGGCCTTGGCGATGATCGCCGGCGAGAGTTCGTAGTGCGCCGGCAGCAGCCACTTGCCCATTGGCACTGACCATTCGCCGCCCGCACCGTCTTTCTCGTCGAACTTGCCGAACACACGCGGACGTTGCGCGTCGGGCCAGTTGTACAGTTCTTCCTTGATCGCGTATTCGAGAATCTGGCGCTTTTCCTCGACCACCAGAATTTCGTCAAGGCCGCGCGCGAAAGCCTGCGCGCCTTGCGCTTCGAGCGGCCACACGCAGCCGACCTTGTACAGACGGATGCCGATGCGCGAGCAGGTTTCGTCGTCGAGACCGATGTCGGTCAGCGCCTGACGCACGTCGAGATACGCCTTGCCGCCGGTCATGATGCCGAAGCGCGCATGCGGCGAATCGATTTCGACGCGGTCCAGTTTGTTGGCGCGCACATAGGCGAGCGCTGCGTACCACTTGTAGTCGAGCAGACGCGCTTCCTGCACCAGCGGCGGATCCGGCCAGCGGATATTCAGGCCGCCTTCGGGCATCGCGAAGTCTTCCGGCAGGATGATCTTCGTGCGATGCGGATCGATGTCGACCGATGCCGACGACTCGACCACGTCGGTCACGCATTTCATGGCGACCCACAGGCCGGAATAGCGGCTCATCGCCCAGCCGTGCAGACCGAAGTCGAGATATTCCTGCACGTTCGACGGGAACAGAACCGGCAGGCCGCACGCCTTAAAAATGTGTTCGGACTGATGCGCGAGCGTGGACGATTTCGCGGCGTGGTCGTCGCCGGCGAGGACGAGAACGCCGCCGTTGCGCGCCGAACCGGCCGAGTTGCCATGTTTGAAGACGTCGCCGGAACGGTCGACGCCCGGGCCTTTGCCGTACCACATCGAGAACACGCCGTCGTATTTGGCGCTCGGGTACAGATTGACCTGCTGCGAACCCCAGACGGCAGTGGCCGCGAGGTCTTCGTTGACGCCGGGCTGAAACACGACCTGATGCGCGGCGAGATGCTGTTTCGCCTTCCACAGGGATTGGTCGAGTCCGCCGAGTGGCGATCCACGGTAACCGGAGATGAAGCCGGCGGTGTTGAGCCCGGCGGCCCGGTCGCGCTCCTGCTGCAGCATCGGCAGACGCACCAGCGCCTGGATGCCGCTCATGTACGCGCGGCCGCGTTCGAGGGTGTATTTGTCGTCGAGCGTGACGGAAGACAACGCGGCTTCGAGCGAGGCTCGCTGACCTGCGTCTAGCGGGGCATTCATTATGTGTACTCCTCCAACCAGTTTGGGATCACCAAAACTTTTTTGGGCCGCGGCATCTTGTGAATGCGTAGGGCCGGGCCGCCATATTGACGTGTTTTAAGTGATGGTAGCACTGGTGAAAACCCGCCGCCGCCCCCGAAAGAACGGGGCGTTGCACTGATATGGCGGATGTCGGCGCGCTCGCTCGCTGTTCGCCCGCGCGCCGTTCCCGCGCGACGGCCTGTAACAAGCTGTAAAAACTACAAATCTGCGGAACCGCGGTTGAAATGTCTGTCTAATCCCCAACCTGTGAGCAATGTCCGCGCAACGCTCCGCATTCGGTGGAGCTTCACGACAACAGGGCAGTCAGAAAAGGAGTACGCATGAACACGAGAAACATCCAGACCTTCCTGATGGTTTCGGCCGCATTTTTCGCCATGAGCGCACCGGTGCGCTCGAACTCGGGCAGTGCAGGGGCGCTGTCGAACGCGGTAACCCGTGCGGCGCAGGTCGCGCCCGCACGCATTGCCATGAACCGCGTCACGCGATCCACCAAGTCCGACGAGGAAGACCAGAATTCGTGATGCGCCGCGCATGCGGTGTGTCGGTTGAATAACCAGCCGTTGTCGCATCAAGCCAGCAAGGTTTCGCTTGAGACAACGGCGCCAATGAAAAGGGCGAGGATCGTGAGATCTTCGCCCTTTTCATTTGGGTCTATGCGCCCGCTCTCGTGAAGCGGCGCAAGCCGTCAGACTTTGTCTTGCACCACACCACGGCGAATCTGATCCAGTTCGATCGATTCGAACAGTGCCTTGAAGTTGCCCTCGCCGAAACCCTGATTCCCCTTACGCTGAATGATTTCGAAGAAGATCGGGCCGATCTGGTTTTCGGTGAAGATCTGCAGCAGCAAATCATCGGGCGCGCCGTCGATCAGAATCTTGCGTTTGCGCAGTTCGTCGAGCGGCTCGCCGTGATTCGGCACGCGGCGGTCGACCAGCTCGTAATACGTGTCGATCGTGTCGAGCAGCGAGATGTTCGCGGCGCGCAAGCCGTCCACCGTGCGGTAGATGTCGTTGCTGCCCAAGGCAATGTGCTGAATGCCTTCACCGTGGTATGCGTCGAGATATTCCTGAATCTGGCCGGCGGTTTCCGAACCTTCTTCGTTGATCGGGATGCGGATCTTGCCGCACGGCGAGGTCATCGCTTTCGACTTCACGCCCGTCACTTTGCCTTCGATGTCGAAATAACGCACTTCGCGGAAGTTGAACAGACGCTCGTAGAACTCCGCCCATTCCTGCATCCGGCCGCGATGCACGTTGTGCGTCAGGTGGTCGATGTAGGTCAGGCCGTGGCCGACCGGATTCGGGTTCGCACCCGGAATGGGTTCGAAGTCCACATCGTAAATGTCGATGTTGCCGATGCTGGTCGGCTCGGCGCCGTTCTTGCCGCGCCACCGATCGACGAAATAAATCAGCGAGTCGCCAATACCCTTGATCGCCGGGATGTTCAATTCCATTGGGCCGGTTTTGTTGTCGAAGCCCCAGGCGCCTTTTTCCAGCGCTTCCTTGTACGCCTTGGCGGCGTCCTGAACACGGAAAGCGATCGCGCAGATCGAAGGGCCGTGCAGACGCGTGAAGCGTTGCGCGAACGAATCCGGCTCCCCGTTGACAATGAAGTTGATTTCCCCCTGGCGATACAGCGTCACGTCTTTATGACGATGCCGGGCAACGGCAGTGAAGCCCATCTGTTCGAACAGTTTGCCGAGCGCCTTTGGATCCGGTGCGGTGTATTCGATGAACTCGAAGCCGTCGGTGCCGAGCGGATTTTCCCAAGTTGAAACCTGCATTGTCTGTCTCCTGATGTGCGCGAGCCGGATGGGCGATTGCGCGCGACTGAATGACCCAAGTGTAAAGGCCTGTCTGCGGCGAAAACTTGCTAACTTAATCGCACATCGATACGCTGGCGCTAGTTTCTAGCTCAACATTTCGAATGGACGGCAGAAAATGGCCAATATAGAGATAGACGCCATCGACAGGCGGATTCTGGCGATTCTTCAGGAGAACGGCCGGCTGTCGAATCAGGAGATCGCCGAGCGCATCAATCTTTCGCCGAGTCCGTGTCTGCGGCGTATCCGTCGGCTGGAAGAGAGCGGCGTGATCCGCGGCTACGTGGCGCTGCTCGATGCGCAGCAGCTCGGGCTCGATTTGCTTGCCTATGTGAATGTGCGACTGGAAAAGCGCGGCGGTCCGGCGCTCAGTTCGCGCGGCGATGCCACGCATGCGGATCTGTTTCGCGCGGCGGTGCAGACGTGGCCGGAAGTGGTGGCATGCCACGCAATGACCGGCGACATGGATTATTTGCTGCGCGTCCAGGTAAAAGACATGGCGCACTTTTCACGCTTCGTGCAGGACCAGTTGCTACATCACCCGTCGGTGATCGACGTGAAATCGAGCTTCTCGCTGGAAAAGTTTAAGGAGACGACCGCGCTGCCGATCTTGTGAGGCGAGCGTCGCGCGCGAGGTGGAAGGCGGAGGGCAAACAAAAAGGGCAGCCACTGGGCTGCCCTTTGTTCTTGCTGAAGCTCAGTGCTCTCAGGCTGCGACAGCCGTCGGCATGAACGACTCGAACAGCTTCGACGCCTGACGCGCTTGCCGCTTGAGCGCGTAGTCGAACACGGCGGCCTGCTCCTGCAGCATTTCAGCGATGATGCTCGATTGATCCGCCGGCGGCAGCGTGAGGTAAGCGTCTGCCTCTCCGTAGGCGTATTCGATCTTCATGCCGGCCTTCTTTGCGATGTGCATCATGGTCGAATTGCGCGACAGGCAGTGCATGTACAGCATGGTGACGCGCGTATTGCGGCTGCGAATGGCGGCACGCTCGAACAGCTTCGAGCCGATGCCCTGGCCGCGGACGCTTTCCAGCACGGACACGCCGAACTCGGCCGTACGCTTGTCGCCTTCGGCCGGCAGATAGGCCAGGTGGCCGACGCCGGTCAACTGCAATTGATCGTTGAAGACGCCGAAGACGGTGTCGCGCTTGAAGTCGATCGCGCGAACATAGTTTTCGATGACGTGGTCCGGCACGATCTGGCCGAAGCGCAGGAGTCGGTCGTCTTCGTCGAGCGCGAGGAAGTGGCTGAGCAGGCGTTCGCGGTCGACAGCGGTGAGCTCGCGGACCAGAGCAGGCGCACGACCGGCTGGCTGCATCAAACGATCGTGCGCGACGATCGGCTCAGCGGCGCGGGGTGTAATCAAGTTCATGGTCGGGTTCTCCTTTTAGTCGAGCGGTGTGGTGCACCGCAAAAGCAATTTTAGCGGAGATCCAGACCTCGCACTAGGGAAAACCCGTATCAATATTTGAAGGGAGCGCCTAAAAAGTTTGCGCCCTATTTATACGCGATTGATTTTAAAGAATAAATAAATGAGACGAGCGTTCGTGACACGATGTCGCACATCGATCACTCTGGCCCATTATTTCGTCTGAATATTGCTGCAATGCGGAATCAGGCCGGGTTTGAGCTCAATCCGTGGTCCACCATGCCGACCACTTGTTCGGCGAATTCACGGTAACCCATCCGGCCGTCCGGCTTCAGCCAGGTGAAAGTCCAGTTGATCATGCCGAACACCATCATGGTGAGCGCGGTCTGGTTGTCGCGCGTGGCGCGCTCGGGATAGGCGCGGGCCAATTGCCGCGCAAAAGCAGCCACCACGTCACGCTGGCGGTTCAGGATCACTTCGCGCTGGGTATCGACCAGATACTTCACGTCGTTCAACAGCGCGACGTGCCGGCTGTGCGACGTCTCATACTCCGACAGAAACGCCCGGATCAGTTCAGCGAAGGTTTCCCGCTCCGACAAGCCGCGCCGCTGACTCGCGCCTTCCACCTCCGCGATGATCAACATGAGCCGCTTGGTGTAACGGTCCAGCAGATCGAACAGGATCGCCTCCTTGCTCGCGTAGTAGTGGTAGAGGCGCGCTTTCGAGGTGCCGCTCGCGGCGGCGAGGTCGGCCATCGAGGTGCTGGGGTAGCTAGTCTGGGCGAACTTTGCCGCGGCGAGTTCGAGAATCTGCTCGCGCTGGGTTTCGTGGTCGGGCGCTCGGGTGCGGGCCATGGTCGTCTGTTCTATTAGTGTGGACAGGGGGCGAACGCCGCGCACAATTCGAGCGTGCGCCATGTGCTCGCGTCGCCGCGCAGCTTGATGCGCCGGGTTGCGGCCAGTTCGCGGAAGCGCCACAGCACAATGCTGTCGCTGACCAGGAATCCGAGCTCGGCGGCCATCAATTCGGCGGCAACGCGCGCGGCGGGCTGCCAGTCTTCAGTGACGTGCTCGAGAATCAGCGCGTCCAGTTCCGCGAAGCTACCGCTCGTAAACGTATTGTCGCGCCAGCGCCGCGTCTCGCCGTTCGCGTATTTGACTTCCTGCCATTCGAGCGCAAGCCGGCTGATGCGCAGCACGGAAATCGGTGCGGTGTCCGGCAGCCGCGATTGCAACACGGCCGGCGCGAACATGCCGACCGACGTCGCGCGGTCTTTGCGGCTGTGCGCCCACGCGCCCGGATCGGTGAGATCGCGAATCGACAGACGCACTTCGTTCAGACGCTGCGGGCTGTTGCGTAAGTGGTAGCAGACGCGGCGCAGCATCAATTGATCCGACGCGCTTTCGCCGTGCCAGACCACCAGATTCGCTTCGCCGCGCGCGATATTCCCGAGCGCTGCAGCCTGCTCGCGGAGTTCCCGAAGGAAATCGCGCTTCGTGTCGGCGCTCACGCGATCCCAAAAGTCCGCGCGCACATCGGGCGCGTCGTCGACGCCGCGCAGCGGGCCGACCGCGAGATCGTCGCGCAGTGCGTGCACGCGATCATCGCGGCCCGAATCCCGCAACGCGGCGCGCAGTGACTCGGCGGCGACATCGCCGTTGGTGAGGTGGATCGTGCTCATCGGCAGTGGCGTAGGGCGGTTGACAACACTAGGGGCCGCTCACCGACCGGAACAGGTGTCCGATTGCGAGCGGCCCCTAGTGTAAGCGGATCGCGGAACTGCTGAAAGCGCGACGGACGTCCTGTCGCCTCGCCCGCCGCATGCGGCTCAACGCTCGTCGTAGCTCACCACCACGCGGTCGCTGATCGGATGGCATTGGCACGTCAGCACGAAACCGTCGCGGATTTCGTGTTCTTCGAGCGTGTAGTTCTTTTCCATCTTCACTTCGCCTTCCAGCACCTTCGCGCGACAGGTGCAGCAGACGCCGCCCTTGCACGCATAAGGCAGCGCGAGGCCGGCGCGCAGGCCGACGTCGAGCACGCTCACGCCCTGATACGGCAGGCGCAGCTTGCGGCGTTTCCCGTCGAGGACGATTTCGAGGTCGGCAGTTGGCGTGTCGTCGGTGATTTCGACCGGCGGCACGCCCGCTTGCGGCAACGGTGAACCGAAGCGCTCCACGTGCACCTTTTCCGACGGCACACCAGCGGCCTTCAGGGCGGCTTCGGCGGCGTCCATCATCGGACCGGGGCCGCAAATGAAGGCTTCGTCGATCGCCTCGGCCGGCAGCAGATTCTCGATAAAGGCCGCGCACTTATCCTGATCGAGCACGCCGTTGAACAGCTCGACGTCCTGCAGATCGTCGGACAGCACGTGATAGAGCACGAAGCGGCTCATGAAGCGGTTCTTCAGATCCTCGAGCTCTTCCGCGAACATGATCTGATCGACGCTGCGGTTGCCGTACACGAGCGTGAAGGTGCTGCGCGGTTCGATTTCGAGCGTCGTCTTGATGATTGCCAGCACCGGCGTAATGCCCGAACCGCCCGAGAACGCCAGGTACTGCTGACCCTGATCGGCATTCAGATGGGTGAAGAAACGACCGTCGGGTGTCATCACATCGATCGTATGACCCGGCTGCAGCGTGTCGAAGGCGAAGTTCGAGAAACGCCCGCCGCGTACGCGCTTGATGCCGATGCGCAGTTCGCCGTCGCGGTCGTAATCGGTGACGCCGACGCAGATCGAATACGAACGGCGCGTTTCCTCACCGTCGATATGCGTCTTCAGCGTGACGAACTGGCCTTGCGTAAAGCGATAGTGGTCGCGCAGTTCGGCGGGGACTTCGAAGGCGACCGAAACCGAATCGGCGGTTTCGGGCCGCACTTCGCGGATACGCAGCGGATGAAATTGCGGAGTGGCCATATCAGTATGGTTTGAAGTAGTCGAAGGGCTCGCGGCAGTCGAGGCAGCGGTACAAGGCTTTGCAGGCGGTCGAGCCGAATTGCGCGAGACGCTCGGTGTGCGCCGAGCCGCATCGCGGGCACGACGGCGCGGGCAGCGCGCGGGGCACGAAGCGCATCACTTTTTCCTGCACGGGCGCGGTGGAACCGCAATTACCCGTGGGCGGCGCGATGCCGTAGGCGCGCAGCTTTTCGCGCGCGTCGGCGGTCATCCAGTCGGTCGTCCAGGCCGGCGCGAGCACCGTGGCGATCCGATAGGGCTTGAGCTCCGCCTCGTCGAGCGCGTGCGCGACGTCCTCGGCAATCTGCGACATGGCCGGGCATCCGGAGTAGGTCGGCGTGATCACGACTTCGAGCGTGCCGTCCGCAGCGCGCCGCACGTCGCGCAGAATGCCGAGCTCGCGAATCGACACCACCGGAATCTCCGGATCAGGCACCGTTTCGAGCGCGGCCCATGCGCGTGCGAGGGTGGGGTCGGTCGTGTCGCTTATGTCGGTCGTGCGAAGGGCAGTCGAAGTCGTCATCATCGGATTACCAGGTGGCGCCGGGGTGTTGGCGTGCAAGGCTTTGCATTTCGGCCAGCACGAAGCCCATGTGCTCGGAATGCTCGCCGTGCTTGCCGGACGTGATGTGCTTGACCGGTTCGGGCAGCGTCAAGGTGGCTTCGTCGAGCGTGGTGCGTACGTCGTCGAGCCACGCTGCTTCGAGGTCCGACGTCAGCGGGCCGATGCCGGCTGCCGCGATGGTCCCCTCGATGGCGTCCGTGCTGAAGAACTCCCGCGTGTATGGCACGAGATGGTCCACTGCGGCTTGCGCGCGGCGATGCGATTCCTCGGTGCCGTCGCCGAAACGGATCAGCCACTCGCGTGCGTGATGCACGTGGTAACTGGTTTCCTTGATCGACTTCGATGCGATCGCCGCCAACTGCTCGTCGGTGGATGCCGTGAGCGCCGTCCACAGATGCGCCATCAGCGTCGAGTAGAGGAAATTGCGCACGATCGTGACCGCGTAATCCTTCTCGGCTTTCGCGGTGGCCGACAGCGGGCCGACATGCGGCAATTCGGCGAGCGTGTAGTTGGCGAACTCGCGCTCGGCGCGAAAGTACGCGTAGTCGTCTTCCGTGCGGTTTTTGCCGGTGAGTTGCTGTTCAAGCGAAGCGGCATGCGTGTACAGCAGGCGCGCCTGGCCGATCAGGTCGAGGCTCATGTTTGACAGCGCGATATCCTCTTCGAGGATCGGGCCGTGGCCGCACCATTCGGTATTGCGCTGACCGAGGATCAGCGCGGTGTCCGCGAGGCGCAGCACGTATTGGAGATGTTGGGGCGTGATGTCCATGGCCGCGCTTACATGTGGTTGACTTCGTCGGGGAGCGTGTAGAACGTCGGGTGGCGGTAAATCTTGTCGCCAGCCGGTTCGAACAGCTCCGCCTTGTCTTCCGGCGAGGACGCCGTAATCGCCGACGACGGCACCACCCAGATGCTGACGCCTTCCTGGCGGCGCGTGTAGACGTCGCGCGCCATGCGCAGCGCCATCGGCGCGTCGGCGGCGTGCAGGCTGCCGCAGTGTTTGTGGTCGAGTCCCTGCTTGCTACGCACGAAGACTTCCCAAATCGGCCATTCCTTGTTCATTGCAGATCTCCTGAGATTCTTTGTCTGGCATGCCGCGCTGTTTAGGCGGCGTGCTGCTGTGCGCGCTGGCGCTGTTTTTCCGCGTGGGCGAGGGCGGCTTCGCGAACCCAGGCGCCGTCGTCGTGGGCTTTGACCCGGGTGGCGAGACGCTCGCGGTTGCACGGGCCGTCGCCATTCACCACGCGCCAGAATTCTTCCCAGTCGATGTCGCCGTAATCGTGATGGCCGCGCGCTTCGTTCCATTTCAGGTCCGGATCGGGCAGCGTGACGCCGAGCACCTTGGCCTGGTCGACGGTGGCGTCGACGAATTTCTGGCGCAGATCGTCGTTCGAGATGCGCTTGATGCCCCATTTCGACGACTGGTTGCTGTGGATCGAATCCTTGTCGCTCGGGCCGAACATCATCAGAACCGGCCACCACCAGCGATTCACGGCCTGCTGGACCAGTTCACGCTGGGCTTCGGTGCCGGCCATCATCGACATGAGCGCGTCGAAACCCTGGCGTTGGTGGAACGACTCTTCTTTGCAGATGCGGATCATGGCGCGCGCGTACGGACCGTACGTGCAACGGCACAGCGGAATCTGATTCATGATCGCCGCGCCGTCGACCAGCCAGCCGATCACGCCGACGTCCGCCCAGGTGGGCGTCGGGTAATTGAAGATGCTCGAATATTTGGCTTTGCCCGAGTGCAGCGCGGCGATCAACTGATCGCGCGATACGCCGAGCGTTTCCGCTGCGCTATATAGATAGAGGCCGTGGCCTGCCTCGTCCTGCGCTTTGGCCAGCAGAATCGCCTTGCGCTTCAGGCTGGGCGCGCGCGTGATCCAGTTACCCTCCGGCAGCATGCCGACGATTTCCGAATGTGCGTGCTGCGAAATTTGCCGGACCAGCGTCTTGCGGTAGGCCTCCGGCATCCAGTCCTGAGCTTCGATCTTGCCGTCGGCGGCCATGACCGCGTCGAACTGCACCTGCTCGGACGAGTCTGCGCCCGCGTCCAGCGGTGCGACGTTGCCGGGAATATCCAGGGATTGCGTGTACATGGGGACGCTCTCTGCGGAAGTTGTCTGTGTGCGCACAGTATAAACCAACCGACCGGTCGGTTAATAAATTTTTTGAGATGAGTCGATCGGGCCGATAGGGACTTGGGCGGTGCCCTTGGAAAGCGTTTCGTCGGTGTCGCCGCCCCGTCCCCACACTAAACCTATAAAATTGCGAATTGGCCGCGATTTGCGGCCTTCCTGCATCCCCCGGTACTCATGTTACGTCTAAGCGAAATCAAACTCCCGCTCGATCATCCCGAGAGCGCCCTCGAAGCCGCCGTGCGTGCGCGCCTCGCGGAACTCGGCGTGGCCGCGGACGGGCTCATCCGATACACCGTGTTTCGCCGCGCGCACGATGCGCGCAAGCGCGCCGACATCAAGCTCACGTACATCGTCGATGTCGAGGTTACGGATGAAGCGGCTGCGCTCAAGCGACTCGCCGAGGTGCCGCACTGCGGCTTGACGCCCGACATGACCTACCGGTTCGTCGCCAAGGCGCCGGCGCAGATGACCGCGCTGCGCCCCGTCGTGATCGGCATGGGGCCGTGCGGCTTGTTCGCCGGCCTGATCCTCGCGCAGATGGGCTTCCGGCCAATCATCCTCGAGCGCGGCAAGGCCGTGCGCGAACGCACGAAGGACACTTTTGGTCTGTGGCGTAAATCGGTGCTCAATCCCGAATCGAATGTGCAATTCGGCGAAGGCGGCGCGGGCACTTTCTCGGACGGCAAGCTGTACAGCCAGATCAAGGATCCGAAGCACTACGGCCGCAAGGTGCTCGAAGAATTCGTGCGGGCCGGCGCGCCGGAAGACATTCTGTTTCTGAGCCGGCCCCATATCGGCACGTTCCGGTTGGTGAGCATGGTCGAAAAAATGCGCGCGACCATTCACGAGTTGGGCGGCGAGGTGCGTTTCGAAACCCGCGTCGACGACATTGAGATCGATCAGGGGAAGGTGCGCGGGTTGAAGCTGTCGACGGGCGAAACGCTGCGTTGCGATCATGTGGTGCTGGCAGTCGGCCATAGCGCGCGCGATACCTTTCAGATGTTGAACGACCGCGGCGTCTATCTTGAGGCGAAGCCGTTTTCACTCGGTTTTCGCATTGAGCATCCGCAAGGTTTGATCGACCGCAGCCGGTTCGGCAAGTTTGCGGGTCACAAACAGTTGGGCGCCGCCGACTATAAGGTGGTGCATCACTGCAGCAACGGCCGCGCCGTCTACAGTTTCTGCATGTGCCCGGGCGGTACCGTGGTGGCGGCGACCTCCGAGCCGGGCCGCGTGGTGACCAACGGCATGAGCCAGTATTCGCGGGCCGAGCGAAATGCCAATGCGGGGATCGTGGTCGGCATCACGCCGGACGACTATCCGGGCGGCCCGCTTGCCGGCATTGCTTTCCAGCGCAAATGGGAAGAGCGGGCTTTCGAGCTCGGCGGCGGTAACTATATGGCGCCGGGTCAGCTGGTCGGCGACTTTATCGCCGGGCGGCCGTCCACGTCGCTGGGTTCGGTGGTGCCGTCGTACAAACCCGGCGTGCATCCGACCGATCTCAGCACCGCGCTTCCCGACTACGTGATCGAGGCCATTCGCGAAGCGTTGCCGCAGATGGACAAGAAGATCGCCGGGTTCGCGATGCACGACGCGGTGTTGACGGGCGTCGAGACGAGAACGTCGTCGCCGATTCGCGTGCGTCGGCGGGACGACTTTCAGAGCATGAACGTCGAAGGTCTGTATCCGGCCGGCGAAGGCGCTGGCTATGCCGGCGGGATCTACTCGGCGGCCATCGACGGGATCGAAGTCGCCGAAGCGCTCGCGTTGAAGATGGCCGGGGCGCAGACGGCCTGAGTCGGGCGCGCGGGAATGCCGTCGCGGAGACCCGCGACGGCTGGAGCGATCGGGCACAATGCACGTTTCGCCTCGAACCGACCACCCGAATGACCATTCGCACCCTGGCCGCCGCATGCGGCGCGGCGCTGCTTGCCCAATTTGCCGCTTCCCCGACCGTTTTCGCAGCCGACGCCCCGGCACATTGGGTCACCGCCTGGGCGACAGCGCTGCAACCCGTCCCGCAACGGGCGGACTTGCCGCCGCTCTATCGCGCACCGGAAGTTGCCGGGCGCACGGTGCGCCAGATCGTCTATCCGACGCTGTCCGGAAAGTCGACGCGGGTCCACCTTAGCAACCGGTACGGCAAAACTCCGCTCGTCATCGAAGATCTGCGCATCGCACGCTCGGCGGGCGGCGCGGCGGCGGCTGGTGAGGGCGCGACGCGCGTGACGTTCGGCGGCAACGGTACGGTCTCGATTCCGCCGGGTGGTGAGTTGGACAGCGATCCGGTCGCTATCGATGTCGCCGAAGGTGCCCCCTACGCCGTCAGCGCGTTTATGGGGCCGGAGCAGCGTATCGTGGCCTGGCATCGTGTGTCGAACCAGGTGAACTACGTTTCGGCGCCGGGTAATCACGCGGCGGACGCCTCCGCGGAAGCGTTTCGCGGCCGGTTTACGCAATATGTGTGGATAACCGGGTTGTCAGTGGACGCGGCACCTGCATCCGCCGCCGTTGCCGCGATCGGCGACTCGATCACGGACGGCATGCGCTCCAGCCTGAATCAGAATCACCGCTGGCCGGACGCGTTGGCGCGCCGGTTTGCCGCGAGCGGCGACCGGTCGACCGCGATCGTCAATCTGGGGATCAGCGGCAACCGCTTGCTGAGCGACTCCCCTTGCTACGGCGACGCGCTCGCGACGCGCTTCGAGCACGACGTGCTCGCGCGCCCGGGCGTCAAGACGGCGATTCTGCTGATCGGCATCAATGACATCAACTTCGCGGCAATGCCGCCGCGTAATGGTCTCGACTGCGACTTTCCGCACACTTCGGCGACGGCTGCCGATCTGATTGCCGGGTACCAGCGGTTGATCACCGCCGCTCGGCACGCCGGCGTGAAGGTGTTCGGTGCGACGCTGACGCCGGCGTCGCTTCCGCCGCCGCGAGAAAGCATTCGGCTCGCCGTCAACCAGTGGATTCGGACCAGCCATGCCTTCGACGGCGTCGTGGACTTCGACGCCGCGCTGCGTGACCCGGCGCAATTGGATCGCCTGCAGCGCAACTTTGACAGCGGCGATCACATCCATCCAAGCGACGCCGGCTATGCGGCAATGGCGGACGCAGTCCCGATGGACGCGGTAGTGAAATCGACTCGCAAGTGAGCCGCCAAAAAAAGATTTCGGTCAAACCCTTGTCATATGGCTGATGTTCGCCTAAGATTCGCTTCCTCGTTTGCGAACGAGCGCCGCGGCAGAAACCAGCGGCCGTAGCGTCAACAAGGTTTTAAGCGAAAGCGAAAAAATGTTGTTGACGAAACGAAAAAGAGCCTCCATAATCTCGTTTCTCTGCTGCTGATGCAGCGACGCAGAACGAAGCGGTGCCGGGTAGTTGAAGTGCGGTGCCGGTTCGGTAGTGAATGCGGACTCGATCTTTAAAAATTAACAGCCGATAAGTGTGGGCGCTTGATGCGCGACGCGCGGTGGATCTTTCGGGATCTGCCGAACAAGCGAAAGTATCAAGTCTCACACAGTAATGAAAGGAAGGTTTGACTGTCGCAAGATGGTTGGATCATTCGTCAGTACGTTGAGTGAGCGACCGGTCTCGGAAGAGACCGAAAAACAGTAACAGGTTTGAACTGAAGAGTTTGATCCTGGCTCAGATTGAACGCTGGCGGCATGCCTTACACATGCAAGTCGAACGGCAGCACGGGGGCAACCCTGGTGGCGAGTGGCGAACGGGTGAGTAATACATCGGAACGTGTCCTGTAGTGGGGGATAGCCCGGCGAAAGCCGGATTAATACCGCATACGATCTGCGGATGAAAGCGGGGGCTCCTTCGGGACCTCGCGCTGCAGGGGCGGCCGATGGCAGATTAGCTAGTTGGTGGGGTAAAGGCCTACCAAGGCGACGATCTGTAGCTGGTCTGAGAGGACGACCAGCCACACTGGGACTGAGACACGGCCCAGACTCCTACGGGAGGCAGCAGTGGGGAATTTTGGACAATGGGGGAAACCCTGATCCAGCAATGCCGCGTGTGTGAAGAAGGCCTTCGGGTTGTAAAGCACTTTTGTCCGGAAAGAAAACCTCCTGGTTAATACCTGGGGGGGATGACGGTACCGGAAGAATAAGCACCGGCTAACTACGTGCCAGCAGCCGCGGTAATACGTAGGGTGCAAGCGTTAATCGGAATTACTGGGCGTAAAGCGTGCGCAGGCGGTTCGCTAAGACAGATGTGAAATCCCCGGGCTTAACCTGGGAACTGCATTTGTGACTGGCGGGCTAGAGTATGGCAGAGGGGGGTAGAATTCCACGTGTAGCAGTGAAATGCGTAGAGATGTGGAGGAATACCGATGGCGAAGGCAGCCCCCTGGGCCAATACTGACGCTCATGCACGAAAGCGTGGGGAGCAAACAGGATTAGATACCCTGGTAGTCCACGCCCTAAACGATGTCAACTAGTTGTCGGGTCTTCATTGACTTGGTAACGTAGCTAACGCGTGAAGTTGACCGCCTGGGGAGTACGGTCGCAAGATTAAAACTCAAAGGAATTGACGGGGACCCGCACAAGCGGTGGATGATGTGGATTAATTCGATGCAACGCGAAAAACCTTACCTACCCTTGACATGTATGGAAGTCTGCTGAGAGGTGGATGTGCCCGAAAGGGAGCCATAACACAGGTGCTGCA